>NZ_JAZDCH010000005.1:0-156821 GCF_036311905.1 Brachybacterium sp. J153
GGGGGGCGCGAGCGCGAGGCGTGACGCGGACAATCCCGGGAGCGAGGGGGGGTCCCGGCACCCGAAGGTGCCGGGCCCGTCCCGGTCGCGGAGTCGCTGGTCTTCCGCGGAGAGGGGAGGTCAGAGACCGAGCTCGCCCTCGAACGCGCCTTCCTCGAGCCGCTTCTTCATGAAGGTGAGGAAGCGGGCGGCGTCGCCGCCGTCGACCATGCGGTGGTCGTAGGAGAGGAACAGGTACATCATCGAGCGGATCGCGATGGTGTCATCGCCCTCGGCGTTCTGCACGACCACCGGACGCTTGGTGATGGTGCCGGTGCCGAGGATGCCCACCTGCGGAGCGGGCACGATCGGGGTGTCCCAGAGGGCACCGCCCGAGCCGGTGTTGGTGATGGTGAAGGTCGCGCCGGCCAGGTCGTCGGGGACGAGCTTGTTCGACTTGGCGCGGCCGCCGAGATCGCCGATCTGGCGCGCGAGGCCCGCCAGATTCAGGTCGCCGGCGTTCTTGATGACCGGGACCACGAGACCGCGCTCGGTGTCCGCCGCCATGCCGATGTTCTCCGAGCCGTGGTAGACGATCTTGTCGCCATCGATGGTGGAGTTCAGCTGCGGGTAGGTCTTCAGACCCTCGATCGCGGCCATCATCAGGAACGGCAGGAAGGTCAGCTTCGCACCCTCACGGGCGGCGAAGTCGTCCTTCGCCCGGGCGCGGAGCTTCGCCACACGGGTCAGGTCGACCTCGACCGCGGTGGTCAGCTGGGCCATGCCCTGCAGCGACTCCATCATCCGCTGGCCGATGACCTTGCGGATGCGGGGCATCTTCTCCTCGGTGCCGCGCTTGGAGGAGACGTTCACCGCCGGAGCGGCCTTCGGTGCGGAGTCCGCGGCCGGAGCGGCAGCGGCGGCGGGAGCGGAGGCCGCAGCCTTCTGCTCCTCGATCGCCTTCTGCACGTCCTGCTTGCGGATGCGACCGCCGAGGCCGGTGCCGGCGACGGAGGACAGGTCGACGCCGGCCTCGGCCGCCATCTTCCGCACCAGCGGGGTCACATAGCCGGAGGACTCCGCACCCGAGACGGCCTCGTCGGCCTTCGGGGCGGGAGCCGCGGGAGCAGCAGCCGGAGCCGGAGCGGCCTCAGCAGCCGGAGCCGGCTCGGGAGCGGCGGTGGGCTTCTCCTCCGCAGCGGCCGGCTTCTCCTCGGCAGCGGCCTTCTCCTCGGGAGCGGGCGCCGGAGCAGCCTTCTCCTCGGCCGGGGCGGGGGCGGCGGGCTCCGCCGGGGCCGAGGCGCCTGAGGCATCACCGATGACGGCGAGCACGGCGCCGACCTCGGCGTCCTCGTCCTCCTGCACCGCGATCGAGAGCAGGGTGCCCGCGACCGGGGAGGGGATCTCGGTGTCGACCTTGTCGGTCGAGACCTCGAGCAGGGGCTCGTCGACCTCGACGGTGTCGCCGACGGCCTTGAGCCAGCGGGTGACGGTGCCCTCGGTGACGGACTCGCCGAGCGCGGGCATCGTCACCTCCTGGCCCTCGCCGGAGCCACCGGCGGCCGGTGCCTCCTCGGCGGCGGGCTTCTCCTCGGCGACGGGGGTCTCGGTCGAGGGGGCGGTGGTCTCGTCGGAGGCCAGATCCTCACCGGCGGGAGCGGGCTGCTCCGCGGCGGGCTCCTCGGCGGCGGCACCGGAGTCACCGGCGTCGGGCGCGGCGGAGCCGGAGCCGTCGCCGATCACGACCAGGTCGGCGCCGACCTCGGCGTCCTCGTCCTCCTGGACCAGGATCTGCTCGATGGTGCCCGCGACGGGCGAGGGGATCTCGGTGTCGACCTTGTCGGTCGAGACCTCGAGCAGCGGCTCGTCGACCTCGACGGTATCGCCGACGGACTTCAGCCAGCGGGTGACGGTGCCCTCGGTGACGGACTCGCCGAGGGCCGGCATCTTCACGGTTTCGGACATGGTGGTTCTCCTCGGGGGGTGGTCTCAGGCGTGGGCGTGCAGCGGCTTGCCGGCGAGCGCCAGCGCGGCCTCGCCCATGGCCTCGTGCTGCGTCGGGTGGGCGTGGATGAGGGACGCGACGTCCTCCGGGTAGGCCTCCCAGTTGACGATGAGCTGGGCCTCGCCCATGAGCTCGGACATGCGCGAGCCGATCATGTGGACGCCGACGATCGCGCCGCCCTTCTCGCGGACCAGCTTGATGAAGCCGGTGGTGCCGAGGATCTGGGACTTGCCGTTGCCGCCCAGGTTGTACTCGTAGGACTCGACGCCGTCCTCGCCGTACTGCTCCTTGGCCTGCTTCTCGGTGAGGCCGACGGAGCCGAGCTGCGGCTCGCAGTAGGTGATGCGGGCGATGCCGGACTCGACGATCGGCGCGGGGCTCTGGCCGGCGATGCGCTCGGCGACGAAGATGCCCTGGGCGAAGCCGCGGTGCGCGAGCTGCAGGCCGGGGACGATGTCGCCGACGGCGTAGATGCCGGGCACGTTGGTCTCGAGGGTCTCCTTGTTCGCGAGCACGAAGCCGCGATCCATCTCGATGCCCTGCTCCTCGTAGCCGAGGCCCTGGGTGTTCGGGCCGCGGCCGACGGCCACGAGCAGGTAGTCGCCCTCGTAGACCTTGCCGTTCGCGAGGGTGACCTTGACGCCGGTCTCATCCTGCTCGGCCTTCTCGGTGAAGACGCCGAGGGAGAACGCGATGCCGCGCTTCTTGAAGGCGCGCTCGAGAGCCTTGGAGAGGGACTCGTCCTCGTTCGCGACCAGGTGGGGGAGACCCTCGATGATCGTCACCGACTCGGCGCCCAGGGACTTCCACACCGAGGCGAACTCGACGCCGATGACGCCGCCGCCCAGGATGATCGGGTTCTTCGGGATCTCGGGGAGCTGCAGCGCGGCCTCGGAGTCGAGGAAGCGGCCGCCCAGGTCGATGCCGGGGATCGACTTCGAGAAGGAGCCGGAGGCCAGGATGATGTTCTTGCCGGTCAGGGTGCGCGTGCCCTCGGCGGTCTCGACCTCGACGGTGTTCTTGCCGGTGAGGCGGCCGAAGCCCTCGACGTACTCGACCTTGCGGGACTTCACGAGGCCCTGCAGGCCCTTGTACAGGCGGCCGATGATCTTGTCCTTGAAGTCCAGCATCTTCGTGACGTCGATGCTGTTCAGGGAGATGTCGAGACCGAGCTCCTTGCCCTCGGAGGGGGCGTCGGCGACCTCGCCGACGTGGAGGAGCGCCTTGGTGGGAACGCAACCGCGGTGCAGGCAGGTGCCACCGAGCTTGTCCTTCTCCACGAGCGCGATCTTCTGGCCGAGCTGGGCTCCGCGCAGCGCAGCCGCATAGCCGCCGCTGCCACCGCCCAGGATCACGACGTCGTACTGGTCAGTGGTTGTATCCGCCACCTGTGTGCTCCTCGGTGTATGGGTGTCTACCCGGCGCGCATCCACCCGGATGGCCGACGGCGCCGCCTGCGTGACCCATGCTAGGGCACGGGGCGGCACCCGTCGGCCCGCTGACGTGGACTCTCGGCCCCGTGACGAGGAGCGGATCACACCGGCTGACCGGTGGACCCCGGTCTGGTCCTCCCGGCTCCGTCGGCATCCGACGGAGCCGGGAGCCGGCTCAGCGCGCGGCGGCGCGGTCCTCGAGGACCTGCAGCACGGTGCGGACGCTCATACCCGTCGCGCCCTTGCCCATGTATCCCAGCGGCGCGGAGGCGAAGGCCGGACCGGCGATGTCCAGGTGCGCCCACTCGGTCTCGCCCACGAACTCGGACAGGAAGATCCCTGCCGACAGGGCGCCGCCCCAGCGCTCCCCGATGTTGCGCAGGTCCGCGACGCGACCGGTCAGGTCGGCGCGCAGCTCCGCGGGGAAAGGCAGGGGCCAGAACGGCTCGCCGGCGGTCTCCGCGGCGCTCAGCACGCTCTCGCGGCCGGCGTCGGTGCCCATGACGGCCGCGGTGCGCTTGCCGAGCGCCACCATCGCGGCACCGGTGAGGGTCGCGACGTCCATCACCAGGTCCGGCTCGTCGGCGACGGCGTCCACGAGCGCGTCGGCCATGACCATGCGGCCCTCGGCGTCGGTGTTGAGCACCTCGACGGTCGTGCCGTTGCGCATGGTGACCACGTCGCCGGGGCGCTGGGCGCCGCCGCCGGGCATGTTCTCGGCGAGGGCGAGATAGGTGGTCACGGTGATGGGCAGGCCCAGGCGGGCCGCGCCCAGGGTCGCAGCGAGCACCGTCGCGGCCCCGGTCATGTCCGAGGTCATCTCGTCCATCCCCGCGCCGGGCTTCAGCGAGATGCCGCCTGTGTCGAAGGTGATGCCCTTGCCGACCAGGGCGACCGAGGCGGTCGCGCCCTCGGGGGAGTAGGCGAGGCGCACGAGCCGCGGCGGGCGGGCCGAGCCCTGGCCGACGCCGACGATGCCGCCGTAGCCGCCCTCGGCGAGCTGCTGCTCGTCGAGCACGGTGACCTCGAGGGGGAGGCCCGCGGCGAGCTCCTCGGCGCGGCGGGCGAACTCCGCCGGGTAGAGCAGGTTCGGTGGGGTGTTCACCAGGTCCCGGGTGACCGTGACGATGTCGGCGAGAACCTCGGCACGGGCGATCGCGGACTCCGCCGCGGCGGTGTCATCGGCGAGCAGGACGATCTCGGCCAGGGCGCCGTCCGGGGCGGACCCCGCGGTGCCCGACTTGAAGGCGGTGAAGGTGTAGGCGCCGAGGGCGGCGCCCTCGAGGGCGGCGGCGAGCTGCTCGGGGGACCCTCCGGGCAGGGCGACCGCGGCGCGCTCGACGCCGACCAGCGAGCGGGCGGCGGCGCCGTACGCGAGGCGGAGGTCCTCCGCGGAGAGCTCCGCGAGATCGGCCTCGCCGAGCCCGACGAGGAGCAGCGAGCCCGCGGAGGCGAAGGTGTAGGAGGGGATGCGGTGCACGTCCCCGCGCGCCGCGGAGGGGTCGAGGCTCGCGATGGCCGAGGAGATGTCGGCGGCGCCGGGCACGGTCGACGGGGCGCCGTCGGAGCCGGGGACCAGCGGGAGGATCAGGACGTCGACGTCGACGTCGGTCAGGGCGGTGTTCGCAGCAGTCAGTGTGGGCATGGATCTATCGTAGGGGCGCTCGGGCATCCCGTACCGGGCGGTCACAGCGCCCGACGCGAGGTCGGCGCCCGAGAGGACGGACGGCACCCATGGCGGCGTTGGGCATCGTGGTGAGCGTCGTCGGCGGCCTCACCGCCCTGCTGGGTCTCTATTACGCGGTCCGCGATCTCCGCACCGACCTGGTCCTGCTCGGAGCCTGCGCCCTCACCGCTCTGCTGTGGATCGTGCTCGGGGCCGCCCTGCTGGTGCGGGACCTGGCCGGCGGCACCCCCGAGGATCCGATCACCCTCTACGGCTACCTGCTGACCGCGATCGCGATGGTGATCGGGGGCGGCTGGGTCTCGCTCTGGGAGCGGTCCCGCTGGGGCAGCCTCGTCATCGCCGTGGTGGCCGCGACCTCGCTCGTGCTGCTGCTGCGGCTCCACCAGATCTGGCCGGGAGGCTTCGCATGACCCAGGACGACGCAGTGCTCGAGGACGGGGCCGGGACCCCGGCCGACGGGGAGCGTCCCGCGGCCGCTCCGACCCGTGCCTCCCGCGGGTTCGAGGTCGTCCTGATCATGGTCTACGCCCTGTTCGCCCTCTCGGCGACGGCGCGCAGCCTGGTGCAGATCCTGCGCGGCTTCGAGCAGGCCCCGCTCGCCTACCTGCTCTCCCTCGCCGCCGCGCTCACCTACATCGCGGTGACCGTCGCGCTGATCCGCGGCGGCCGCCGTTCCCCGGTCGTGCTGGGACTGTGCCTCGTCGAGCTGGCCGGCGTGCTGCTCGTCGGCACCCTCACCTACGCTCTGCCGGGACTGTTCGCCGATGCGACGGTCTGGACCCACTACGGGCAGGGCTACGGTTTCGTGCCGCTCGCGCTGCCGCTGATCGCCCTGGTCTACGTGCTCCTGACCCGCCGGGCGGGACGTGCGACCCCGATCGCCGCCGCATGAGCACGTACCGTAAGGCCGTGCCCTCCACCGACGACGCCCCCCGCGGCGCCTACGCCGCGCTCTTCCGCCACGTCCTCACCCGGCTCGACGCCGAGCAGGCCCACCGGCTGACCGTGCGCGCGCTCCGTCTGGCCCACGCCGTGCCCGGCGGTCCGGCCCTTCTCCGCACCGTCTTCGGCACCCCGCACCCGCTCCGCGACCGTCGGCCCGCCCGCACCGTGCTCGGTGCCGAGCACCGCTCCCCGCTGGGGATGGCGGCCGGCTTCGACAAGGACGGCGAGGTGCCCCTCGCCCTGCTCGACCTCGGCTTCGGCCACGTGGAGGTCGGGACCGTCACGGCCCAGGCCCAGCCCGGCAACCCCGCGCCCCGTGCCTTCCGGCTCCTGGCCGACCAGGCCCTGATCAACCGCATGGGCTTCAACAACCACGGCGCCCAGGAGCTCGCCCGGAACCTCGCCGCGGCCCGCCGCACCGAACGGGGCCAGCGCGCGGTCATCGGCGTGAACATCGGCAAGTCCAAGGTCACCGCGCTCGAGGACGCCGCGGAGGACTACCGCTTCTCCGCCCGTCTGCTCGCGCCGTACGCCACCTATCTCGCGATCAACGTCTCCAGCCCCAACACCCCGGGCCTGCGGGACCTGCAGACCACCGAGGCCCTGCGCCCCATCCTCGAGGCGGTCCTCGAGGAGGCGCGGGCCGCCGCCCGACGCCTGCGCCGCGAGGTCCCGGTGCTGGTCAAGATCGCTCCCGACCTCCACGACGACGACGTCCTCGCCGTCGCCCGCCTCGCGACCGAGGTCGGCCTCGCCGGGGTGATCGCCGCGAACACCACGATCGCGCGACCCGAGTCCCTGCTCACCGACGCGGACCGGGTGCATAGCATCGGTGCCGGCGGGCTCTCCGGCCCGATCCTCGCCGAGCGCTCCCTCGAGATGCTCCGCCTGCTGCGCCGCGAGCTGCCCGAGGAGGCGGTGATCATCAGCTGCGGCGGCGTCACCACCGCGGCCGATCTCCGCGCCCGGCTCGAGGCCGGCGCCGACCTGGTCCAGGGCTACACCGCGCTGATCTACCGCGGTCCCGGCTGGGCCGGCAGGATCGTCCGCGAGCTCGGCGCGGATCCGTGGGGCTGACCTCCCCGGCCGGGGCGCATTGCCCTGCCGTCCGCCCCGCGGCATAGTCTGAGGGACATGGAGGAGGACCTGTTCTCGGTGTCGCACGACGCCCCGGCGCCGCGCACCCTGTCGGACCGCAACCACGACCACCGCGCCCCGCTCGCGGTGCGGATGCGGCCGCGCCGGCTCGAGGAGATCGTCGGGCAGCACGCCGCGCTCGAGCCCGGCAGCCCGCTGCGCCGGCTCGTCGCGGCCGACGACTCCCGCACAGCCCCGTCCTCGGTGATCCTCTGGGGTCCGCCCGGGACCGGCAAGACCACCCTCGCCTACGTCGTCGCGCAGTCCGGCGACCGGGAGTTCGTCGAGGTCTCCGCCGTGCTCGCCGGGGTCAAGGACATCCGCGACGTCGTCGACCAGGCCCGGTCGAGGCTGCGGACGATCGGGAAGGAGACGGTGCTCTTCGTCGACGAGGTGCACCGCTTCTCGAAGTCCCAGCAGGACGCCCTCCTGCCCAGCGTCGAGAACCGCTGGGTGACGCTGATCGCCGCGACCACCGAGAACCCGCATTTCTCGGTCATCTCCCCGTTGCTGTCGCGCTCGATCGTCCTCACCCTCGAGTCGCTGGACCGCGCCGATCTCGACACGCTGATCGACCGGGCCCTCACCGAGGACCGCGGGCTCGGCGGCGCCGTCACGCTCGCCGACGACGCCCGGGAGGCGCTGCTGCGGCTCGGCGGGGGCGACGCCCGCAAGATCCTCACCTCGCTCGAGGCCGCGGCGGCCGCCGCGCTGATGAAGGAGTCGAAGGAGATCGACGCCGCGACGCTCGCGCAGGCCGTCAATCGGGCGGCGCTGCGCTACGACCGTGCCGGCGACCAGCACTACGACGTCACGAGCGCCTTCATCAAGTCCATGCGGGGCAGCGACGCCGACGCCGCGCTGCACTACCTCGCCCGCATGATCGAAGCGGGCGAGGACCCGCGCTTCATCGCCCGGCGCGTCGTGATCGCCGCGAGCGAGGAGGTGGGCATGGCGGACCCGACGGCGCTGCAGGTCGCGGTCGCGGCCATGCAGGCCGTGCAGCTGCTGGGCATGCCCGAGGGGCGGATCCCGCTCGCGCAGGCGGTGGTGCACATCGCCACCGCCCCCAAGTCCAACGCCTCCTACCGGGCGCTCGACGCCGCGATCGCCGACGTGCGCGCCGGGCGCGGCCAGGGCGTCCCCGCGCACCTGCGCGACGCCCACTACTCCGGGGCAAAGTCCCTGGGGCACGGCGTCGAGTACCGCTACGCCCACGACTTCCCGCACGGGGTGGTCGCCCAGCAGTACCCGCCGGACGACCTGGTGGGGACCGACTACTACGAGCCCACCGGACACGGCCAGGAGGCGCAGACCGCCCGGCGCGTCGAGGCGCTGCGGCGCATCCTGCGCGGCGGATGAGGCGGGTCCAGGGCGGCGAGAGCATCGCCGCCCTGTGGGCGACTCCACAGGAATCCGCGCGCGACCTGCGCCGCGAACCGTTGAGCAGCGCAGGGCCCTGCGCTAGTGTTGGTCGTTGAATCCGCGGCTGCAAGACTGGATTCACCACACGCGATAAGAGGTAGACCTCGTGACCAACGTCACCCGCGCGCGTCGTCAGGCGCGCCTGTCCCGAGCCCTCGGGCTCCCCCTGACCCCGAAGTCGGTCAAGTACTTCGAGAAGCGCCCGTACCCCCCGGGCGAGCACGGCCGCGCCCGTCGTCGGACCGAGTCCGACTACGCGGTCCGTCTGCGCGAGAAGCAGCGTCTCCGCGCCCAGTACGCCCTGCGCGAGAAGCAGATGCACCGCTCCTACCTGGACGCCAAGAAGGAGTCCGGCCTGACCGGTGAGTCGATGGTCGAGCTGCTCGAGATGCGCCTCGACGCGCTCGTGCTGCGCTCCGGCTTTGCCCGCACCATCCTCCAGGCCCGCCAGGCCGTCGTGCACCGTCACGTCCTGGTCGACGGCAAGCTGGTGGACCGTCCCTCCTTCCGCGTGAAGCCGGGCCAGACCATCCAGATCAAGCCCAAGTCCCAGGCGATGGAGCCCTTCCAGATCGCGGCCGAGGGCGGCAACTCCGACGTCCTCGCCCAGGTCCCGTCCTACCTGTCGGTCGAGCTCGCCGAGCTGAAGTCCCAGCTGGTCTCGCGCCCCAAGCGCTCCGAGGTCCCCGTGACCTGCGACGTCCAGATGGTCGTCGAGTACTACGCGCGCTGACCTCCGCCTCACGCGTCGCGAACGGCCCCGGCAGGTGTACTCCGGTACCCTGACCGGGGCCTTCGTGTCCCCCTCCGTCCACCGCAGTCCCGGAAGGACCCCCACCGACCATGCGCACCTCTGAGATCCATCGGCGCTACCTCGCCCACTTCGAGAAGAAGGCGCACGAGGTCGTGCCCAGTGCCTCGCTGGTCTCGAGCGATCCGTCGATCCTCTTCACGATCGCCGGCATGGTCCCCTTCATCCCCTACATCGTCGGGACCGAGAAGGCGCCCTACGACCGCGCCGTCAGCGTGCAGAAGTGCATCCGCACCAACGACATCGAGAACGTCGGCCGCACCACCCGCCACGGCACCTTCTTCCAGATGGCCGGCAACTTCTCCTTCGGGGACTACTTCAAGCGCGGCGCCATCGACTTCTCCTGGGAGCTGCTGACCTCCTCCGTCGAGGACGGAGGATTCGGCCTCGAGCCCGAGCGCCTCTGGATCACGCTGTGGGAGGAGGACGCGGAGTCCTACGAGCACCTCACCTCGGTGATCGGCCTGGACCCGGCGCGCATCGTGCGCCTCCCCTGGGAGGAGAGCTGCTGGGACACCGGGCAGCCCGGACCCGCCGGCTCCACCGGTGAGTGGTACTACGACCGCGGCCCCGAGTACGGTCCCGACGCGCCCACCGGGACCCTCCCGCAGTGGCCCGGGGACGAGCGCGCCGAGGATCGCTACCTCGAGATCTGGAACCTCGTCTTCGACCAGTTCCTGCGCGGTCCGGGCAGCGGCAAGGACTACGAGCTCGTCGGCGAGCTCGACCAGAAGGCGATCGACACCGGTCTCGGCGTCGAGCGACTCGCCTACCTGCTGCAGGGCAAGCAGAACATGTACGAGATCGACCAGATCTTCCCGGTCATCGAGAAGGCGCAGGAGCTCTCCGGCCGCCGCTACGGCGACGACGAGGAGGACGACGTCCGCCTACGGATCATCGGCGACCACGTGCGTAGCGCCCTGATGCTCGTCGGCGACGGCGTGCGGCCCGGCAACGAGGGCCGCGGCTACGTGCTGCGCCGCCTGATCCGCCGCGCGGTGCGCTCCCTGCGCCTGCTCGGCTACGCGGAGCCCGCCATGCCGCACCTGCTGCCTATCTCCAAGGACCTCATGGCCGAGTCCTATCCGGAGCTCGAGGCGGACTTCCCGCGCATCGCCGAGATCGTCTACGCGGAGGAGGAGACCTTCCGCCGCACCCTCGAGACCGGCACCGCGCTCTTCGACCAGGTCGCGAAGGCGGCCTCGGCCGATGGCGGGCGGGTGCTCCCCGGTGACGAGGCGTTCAAGCTCCACGACACCTACGGCTTCCCGATCGACCTCACGATGGAGATGGCGGCGGAGGTGGGCCTCCAGGTCGACGCCGAGGCGTTCCGCTCCGCGATGCAGGAGCAGCGTGAGCGCGCCCGCGCCGATGCAGCGGCGAAGAAGACCGGCCACACCGACACCGCGATCTACAACCGGCTCCTGGGTGAGCGCGGCGGCGAGGTGCCCTTCCTCGGCTACACCGAGGACACCGTCGCGACGACCGTCGAGTCCGTGCTGGTCGACGGCGCGCTCGTGAACTCCGTGCAGGCACCGGCGCAGGTCGAGATCGTTCTCGCGGCGACCCCGTTCTACGCCGAGTCCGGCGGTCAGCTCGCGGACCAGGGCAGCATCGCGCTGACCGGCGGCGGCCTCGTCGAGGTCGATGACGTGCAGAAGCCGGTCAAGGGTCTGATCGTGCACCGCGGCCGTCTCGTCGAGGGCGAGATCGCCGCGGGCGCCTCCGCCCTCGCGACCATCGACCGTGAGCGTCGCGGGGCGATCGCCCGCGCCCACACCGCGACCCACATGGTCCACGAGGCCCTCCGCGAGGAGCTCGGCCACGGCGCCACGCAGGCGGGGTCCGAGAACTCCCCGGGCCGGATGCGCTTCGACTTCCGGTACGGCCACGCGGTCCCCGCCTCCGTGCTGAGCCAGATCGAGGGGCGCGTCAACACGCTGCTGCAGGAGGAGCTGGAGGTCACCGACCAGCAGATGTCCCTCGACGCGGCGAAGGCGGCCGGCGCGCAGGCGCTCTTCGGCGAGAAGTACGGCGACGTGGTCCGTATGGTCTCGATCGGCGGGGACTGGTCGCGCGAGCTGTGCGGCGGCACCCACGTCGCCAGCACCGGCGCGATCGGCTCCGTGCAGCTCATGGGCGAGGCCTCGATCGGCTCCGGCGTGCGCCGCGTCGACGCCCTCGTCGGACTCTCGGCCTACCGCCATCAGGCGAAGGAGCGCGCGCTGGTCTCCCAGCTGAGCGAGATCCTCAAGGTCGGCAGCAGCGACGAGATCCCCGAGCGGGTCCGCTCGCTCACGCAGCGGATGAAGGACTTGGAGAAGCAGCTCGCCGCGCTCCGCGGCCAGCAGCTCCAGGCCGAGGCCGGTCGTCTCGTCGAGGGCGCGACCGAGGTCTCCGGCGTGCGTCTGCTCGCGCACGATGCCGGGGAGGGGATCGCCGCAGGCGATCTGCGCACCCTCGCGCTCGACCTGCGAGCCCGCCTCGGCGAGGACTCGCCCGTCGTCGTCGCGGTCGCCGGCCACGAGGACGGCCGCGCCGCGCTCGTCATCGCGACCAGCGCGGGCGCCCGGGAGCTCGGCCTCAAGGCGGGTGACCTGCTGAAGGGCGGCGCCGAGGCGATGGGTGGACGCGGCGGCGGCAAGCCGGACATGGCTCAGGGCGGCGGCGGCGAGCCCGCGCGGATCGGCGAGGCCCTGGCCGCGGTGCGCGCCGCGATCGAGGCGACCGCGGGCGCATGAGCGGCGCTCCCGGCTCGGACGCCCCCGCGGGCCTGCCCCGGGGGGTCCGCCTCGGCGTGGACGTCGGCGACGTCCGCGTGGGCATCGCCCGCAGCGACCTCGACGGACTGATCGCCACGCCCGTCGAGACCGCCCCCCGTGACACCGCGGTGACACGGGTCCTCACCGAGGCCGTCGAGGCCGAGGCCCGTGTCATCATGGTCGGGCTCCCGCGCTCCCTGGATGGCAGCGAGGGCGCAGCGGCGAGGAAGGCGCGCGATTTCGCCGAACGGCTCGCCGCACAGCTCGACCGGAGCGATCGGGACGTGGAGGTGAGGATGCTCGACGAGCGTCTCACCACCGTCTCGGCGCACCAGGCCCTGCACGCCTCCGGGCGGAAGGGACGCAAGCACCGCCAGGTCGTCGACCAGGTCGCCGCCGTGATGATCCTCCAGCAGGCGCTGGACATCGAACGGTCGACCGGGGCGCGCGCCGGGGAGCTCGTCGAGGTCGACACCGACCTCCCGGGCGACGCCGGCCCCGTGGGACAGGAGGAAGCGGGATGAACGACGAGGACTCGAGCTTCGAGGAGCTCGCCGAGGAGCAGCACGGATCCGGCAGCGGCCGGGGACGGCGCCGCGCCACACGTCGCCGCGCGGGCTTCCTGCGCACCGTGCTCCCGGCACTGCTGGTGATCGCCGTCGTCGTCGGCATCGGCTGGGGCGGCTACACCGGCTACCGCTGGGTCACCTCCAACGTCTCCATGGAGGCGGAGGAGACGGACTTCCCGGGCCCCGGCTCCGGCGAGGCGATCGTGGAGGTCGCCGAGGGCGACACCGGCACGGACATCGCCGGGACCCTCGTCGAGGCGGGCGTCATCAAGTCGAGCGGTCCCTTCATCAACCTCTTCACCTCGACCCCGGACGCCGCCGGCATCGAGCCGGGCGTCTACCGGCTCAAGCTGGAGATGTCCTCGGCCGATGCGCTCAACGCGCTCCTGGATCCGGCGAACCTCGCAGGCCACCGCGTGATCATCCCGGAGGGGCTGCGGCTCACCCAGATCTGGCCGCTGCTCTCCGAGGCCTCCGGCATCCCCGTCGAGGACTTCGAGGCCGCGGCGGTCGACTACACCGCCTACGGCATCCCGGAGAACTCCGCCGGGACCCTCGAGGGCTACCTCTGGCCGGGCCGCTACGACATCCCCGAGGACGCCACCGCCGAGCAGGTGATCCAGATGATGTGGGACCGCATGGAGAAGCAGCTGACGGACCGCGGCATCGCCGAGGCCGACTGGCATCGCACGCTCACCCTCGCCTCTCTCGCCGAGCTCGAAGCGAACAAGGAGGAGGACTACGGGAAGGTCGTCCGCGTCATCCTCAACCGCCTCGAGGGTGCCGGGGAAGCCGGCGGAACGCCCATGCCGCTGCAGTTCGACTCGACCGTGCACTACGTGGCCGGGAAGAACTCGGCGGTGGCCACCACCAATGCCGAGCGCGCCATCGACTCCCCGTACAACACGTACAAGTACGCCGGTCTGCCGCCCGGTCCGATCGCCGCCCCCGGGGGACCGGCCCTCGACGCAGCGGTGTCCCCGCCCGCGGGGGACTGGCTCTACTTCGTCACGGTCAACACCGACACAGGCGAGACGCGCTTCGCGGAGACCTGGGCCGAGCACGAGCAGAACGTCGCGGACTGGCAGGAATGGGCGCAGTCGAAGTGATGTCGGCCGAGCCCGAGCCTGCGATCGGGCAGGCGCTCCCGCGGCGACGCTTCGCCGTGATCGGCTCGCCCGTGGACCACTCGCTCTCCCCGGTGCTGCACCGCACCGCCTACGCGGAGCTCGGCGTCACCGATGCCGAGTACGTGCGCCACGAGGTCGGTGCGGGCGAGCTCGCGGCCTTCCTCACCGACGGTCCAGGCCGTGACCTGCAGGGGCTGAGCGTCACCATGCCCGGCAAGCCCGAGGCGCACGACCTGGCGGCCGAACGGGATGCGACCGCGACGGCTCTCGGCATCGCCAACACCCTCGTGCGCCGGCCCGATGGCACCTGGCGGGCCGAGAACCATGACGTGCACGGCATCGTCGCCGCGTTGCGCGATCACGGGGCCCCCGTCCGCCGCGGTCGGGGAGCGGTCGCGCCATCGAGCGCGGGCGGTGCCGGGCCGACGGGGGCCGTGCTGGGCTCGGGGGCGACCGCGCTGAGCGCCGTCGCGGCGCTCGTCGAGCTGGGTGCCCGCGAGATCCTGCTCAGCGCCCGCAGCCCCGAGAAGCTCGTCCCCCTCGAGGTCCTGGCCGCGGGACATGGCGTGCAGGTGCGCCGCGTCTCCTGGGAGGACAACCGGCAGCTGCTCACCGCGGACCTCGTCGTGAGCGCCCTCGCCGTCCCCGGGGCGCAGGCCGTCGCCGCGGACTGGACCACGGGCGGCCAGCGGGATACGGCACCGGGAGCGGTGCCGGGCGTCTTCCTGGATGTCCTCTACGACCCCTGGCCGGCACCCCTCGCCGGTCTCGTCGGGGCGCTCGGCGGCGAGGTCGCCGATGGGCTCGAGATGCTCGCCCATCAAGCGGATCTGCAGGTCCGCTCGATGCTCGGGGTGCAGCGCGCCCCGGTCCGGGCCATGCTCGAGGCCGCTCGCCGCGAGCTCGCCTCCCGCTCGAGCTGAGCCGCGCGAGCGTCCCGGGGCCGTCGCCGCGACGGCGGTCGCGGAGGGTCGATGGTCCCTTGAATCCTTCAGTCAAGGGATAGTAAAGTCGGACGGATCCACGGGGGCAGAGGGCCATCGGACGAGCACGAGGGAGTGACTCATGGAGACACGGCGAGGATCCTGGGAGCCGACGGCGACCCAGCGCACGGAGATCGACTCCCCGGCGACCCCGATCCCGACCGCGGACACCACCTCCCTCCCGATCCTCCCCGAGACGTCCACCCCGTTGCTGCGCCGCTGCACCGCCCTCGCGGCCCGGGCCCGGGTCGACCTGCTGACCCCCTCCGTCCACGGCTCGGCCGACGAGCTCGAGCTGGTGCTCGCCGAGCTGAGCACCTGGGAGCCGCAGCGGGTCATCGACCCCGATCCGACCATGCTGGCCCTCGCCGCCGCCTCGCTGCAGGACCTCGCCGAGCGCGTGGCGGATCCGGCGCGGGTGGGGGCGGGGTCCCAGATCGCCCTCGTCCTGGATCTCCTCCACGCCGTCATGCCCGGATCGCGAGTGACAGCCCCAGCGTGATGATGGCCACGTCATGCCTGGCAGAGCCCAGATCGGTCGTCGACGGACCCGGGGTCGTGCTAATCTTCTCGAGTCGCTACGGCGGCCATTCGTCCGGATGGCGGAATTGGTAGACGCGCTAGCTTGAGGTGCTAGTGACCGTATTAGGTCGTGGGGGTTCAAGTCCCCCTTCGGACACGGTATGACGAAGGGCCCCGGTTCTCACCGGGGCCCTTCGTCGTCGTCCGGGCGGAGCGGACAGGGCGGCTCGGTCCCGAGCACGTCCCGGGACCCGGGGGAAGGCGGGGCGGTCAGCCGCTCCTCGACGGCTCCCTGCTCGCTACGATGCGGCCATCCGGCGCACAAGGAGCCCCCGTGACGAGCCTGCCCGAACCCGTCCCCGCGGCGGAGCCCCCGTCGGACGTGCCCGCGGTCCGCCCCACCCCGCCGTGGCGCTACGCCCTGGGCATGTTCGGCACCTCGATCCCGATCAACTTCATCAAGGGGTCGATCGTCCTCTTCTACGTCGACGAGCTGGGGCTGGACGTGCGGGCCTATGCGATCGTGATGATCGTCTACGCGATCATCGACGCGCTCGACAACCCGCTGCTGGGTCATCTCTCCGACCGCACCCGCAGCCGCTTCGGCCGACGTCGACCCTGGCTCCTGGTGGGCGCTCCTCTCCTCGCCGCCTCGATGATCGCGCTGTTCAGCCCGCCCGCGGCGCTCGACGGCACGGCCCTGGTGCTCTGGTTCGCCGTCTTCGCGATCCTCTGCGAGCTGATGGACTCGATGCTCAACGCGAACTACGGAGCGCTCCTGCCCGAGCTCTTCCCCGGGGAGCGGCGGCGTGCGGTCGCCAACGCCCTGCGCCAGGGCTTCCAGCTGATCGCCATGATCATCTCCCTCGCCCTCACCCCGATCCTGACGACTTCCTGGCTGGGCAGCGAGCACAGCACCGAGGGCTTCTCGCGCACCGCGCTGCTCTACGGCGTGATCGCGGTCGTGGTGATCGTCGTGATGGCCCTCGGGGCCCGGGAGGACCCCCGCCACTCGGCGCTCGAGCGACCGCGTCTGGGCCGGGCGGTGCTGCAGATCCTGCGCACCCGGCAGTTCTGGTCCGTGGGCCTCACCGGCGCCTGCTACACCGCCGCGCTCGGCCTCGTGCTCTCGGGGGTCCAGCTCTACGTCCGTCACACCCTCGGGCTTCCCGTCGCCTACGCCTTCGCGCTCCAGGGGGCGGTGATCGTCGTGGCGGCCGCGGGGCTCGCGGTGTGGGCGCAGGTGATCGCGCGCATCGGGGCCCTGCGCGCCTGGCGCTGGGCCTTCGTCGTGCTGGCGGCGGGGTTCGCGCTGCTGCTGATGGCGCCGACGCTGGCGACCGCGATCGGAGCGGGAGTGGTGCTCGGCGCCGGTTGGGCCGGGATGATGGCGACGCACGATCTCGTCGTCGCGCGGGTGCTCGATGCCGATGCGGCCCGGCACGGGACGCACCGGGAGGGCCTGTTCCTCTCGGCCTTCGGGGTGTTCGGCCGGCTCAACGGCATCGTCTCGGGCGTGGCCCTGGCCTCGCTCGGAGTGTTCTTCGGCTACTACTCGGGAGAGGACCCGGGGGAGCGGACCGGCCTCGCCTTCCGCGTCTACCTGTGCGCCTACCCGCTCGGCCTCGTGGTCCTCGGCGCGATCGCCGCCCGTTTCGTGCGCATCCCGGCCGCTCCCGAAGATTCTGGAGTAGTGTCCAGTACAGACTGAACCGGGAGGCGCCGTGGCCGTTCGACGACTCGTCATCACCGCCGACGACCTCGGCCGCGACCCCCTCACCGACCAGGTGATCGCCGAGCTCGCCGCGGCCGGGGCCATCACCGCCGCCTCCCTGCTCGTCACCACGCCCCACGCGGAGCGGGCGGCCCGCGCGGTCCACGCCGCGGGGATCACCCCGCACCTGCATACCTGCCTCGTCGCCGAGAGCACCGGGGGACCGTGGCGGCTGCTCACCGACGCCCCCTCGCTGCACGAGCCGGACGGCACCCTGCGCCTCGCGGACCCGCTCACCGAGCTCTGCGCCCAGGACAGGGAGGTCCTGGCCGAGCTCGAGGCGCAGCTGGGATGGATGCACGACAGGGGCATGCGACCGCGGGCCGTCGACTCGCACACCGGAACCCTCTACGGCCTGCACGGCGGCGGGCTCCTGCCCGGGGCGCTGCACTGGGCCGCTCGGCACGGCCTCGCCGTGCGCCTGCCCCGCGACCCCGAACCGCTCCGCCACCTCGACCGGCCCGGTGCCGCCGCGCCGCGGTCCTCCCTGCTCGGTCCGACGGAGCGCGAGGCGCGGCACCGCCGGGCCGTGGAGCTCGCCGACCACCTCGGGGTGCCGATCCCGGCTGCGATCCTCACCAACCCGCTCCCCGCCCGCCTCCTCGGCTCCTACGAGGCGCTCCGCGACCGGCTGCTGCACGGCGTGGCCCGGTTGCCGCCCGGCACCTCGGAGCTGTTCCTCCATCCGTCGGGCGAGGGCCCCGGCATCCCGCCGGAGCGGGCCTGGGAGGCGCGGCTGCTGCACGATGCGCAGTGGTGGGACGCCCTGGCCTCGACGGGGGTCGAGCTCGTCGACCGCTGGTGAGGCGGGGGAGCGGTGCCCGCCCGTGGAAGAATCCCGGCATGGTCCACGTCTTCCTCCACGAGCCCGCGATCGCCGGCAACACGGGCAACGCCATCCGCCTCGCCGCCGTCACCGGGGCACGCCTCCACCTCATCGAGCCTCTCGGCTTCGACTTCGAGGACGCGAAACTGCGCCGCGCCGGGCTGGACTACCACGACCTCGCCGACGTGAACGTCCACCCCGATCTGGAGACGGCCCTCGCGGCCGTCCCGGTCTCCCGGGTCTTCGCCTTCACCGCGCGCACCGAGACCACCTTCGGCGAGATCGAGTACCGGCCGGACGACGTGCTCCTGTTCGGCACCGAGCCGACCGGGCTGCCCGCGGAGGCGCTCTCCCATCCGCGGGTCACCGCCCGGGTGCGGATCCCGATGCTGCCCGCGCGCCGCTCGCTCAACCTCGCCAACTCGGTGTCGATCGCCGTCTACGAGGCCTGGCGCCAGAACGGCTACGACGGGGCGGGCGTGTGATGGCCCGACGTCCCGTCCGCATCGAGCGCCGCAACGCCCAGTTCCAGCAGTGGCAGGCGCTGCTGACCAACCGCACCAAGCGCACCCGCAGCGGGGAGATGGTGATCCAGGGGGTGCGTCCCCTGACGCTCGCCCTCGAGCACGGGATCGAGATCCGCACTCTGCTCAGCGACGGCCGCGAGACCCCGAGCCGCTGGGCGCGCGAGCTCCTCGCAGACCCTCCCGCGCCGGTCATCGATCTCGCCCCCGAGCTCATGGCCGAGCTGGGGGAGCGGGACGAGGGGACCCCCGAGCTGCTCGCCCTCGCCGCGATCCCCGCTGACGACCTCTCGCGCCTCTCGCCGGAGGTGCTCGGCCCCGACGCGCTCGTGGTCGCCTTCGACCGTCCCTCCGGTCCGCGGAACATCGGCTCGCTGGTGCGCTCGGCCGACGCGCTCGGCGCGAGCGCGGTGATCACCACCGGTCATGCGGCGGACGTCTGGGATCCCGCCGCGATCCGCGCCTCGACCGGGAGCGTCTTCGCCCTCCCGGTGCTGCGCCTGTCGTCGCCGCGGGAGGTCCTCGCGCATCTCGAGGGGCAACGGGCCGGCGGCGTCGACTGGCGGGTGGTGGGTCTGGACGAGGCCGGCGGGCACACGCTCGAGAGCACCGATCTCACCGGTCCGGTGCTGCTCGTGGTCGGCAACGAGACCGCGGGCATGAGCGCCCAGTGGCGGGAGGCCTGCGCCGTGATCGCGGAGATCCCCATGGTCCCCGGCACGGGCGCCTCCTCGCTCAACGCCGCCGTGGCGGGCTCGATCGCCCTCTACGAAGCGCGACGCCAGCGGGACGCCGCGGCCCGCTGATCGGGGCCCGGGCGGGACGCCGGGGGAGCGGGGTCAGGCCGTGCCGAGGGCGGCCGCCACGAGCGGCGCCCCGGCGAGGCCCAGCACGGGGCCCGAGAGCAGGATCGGACCGTACGCGAAGCGCTCCCCGGACCGGCCGCGCAGCAGCAGCACCGATCCGACGATCCCTCCGAGCAGGGCGATCCCCAACAGCGCCGCGAGGAGCTCCTCCCCGCCGAGGGCCCCGCTCATGAGCACCACGGCCGGCAGGGTCTTGGCATCGCCCATCCCCAGCAGCTGCGGGGCGAGCAGGGCGAGAAGCACCGCGCCGAGGCCCAGGACGAGCGCGAGCACGGCCGCCGATCGCAGTGGCGCGCGGAGGGCGGGCTCGACGAGGGCGCAGAGGATCAGGCCGATCGCGACCGCCGCCGTGAGCAGGCCGACCCACCGGTTGGGCAGCCGGTGCTCCCGCAGATCGATGCGCGCGAGCACCACCGCGGGCGGCGCATAGGCGACCGCCAGTACGAGGAGCGGGAGCAGCACCGGCGGCGACATGCGCCCAGTCCATCAGACCGCGCCCGTCGGCGCTCCCGCACCCCGCGCTCTGTGGACAGCGCGGCGGTCAGTCCGAGCGGTCCGCCCCGAGAGCCGACTCCACGCGCACGATCCGGCGCCGCATCCAGACCTTCCGGCCGCCGCCGAGGTACTTCCGGGTGCGCGCATGCTCCCACCGGCCGTACTCCGCGTGCTCCGTGAGCGCTGCGCGCACCTGGGACACGGAGCTCTCCCGGGGGACGGTGATGATCTGGAACTCGTAGTCCTCGGCCGACCGGCCGCGCTCGAGGGGGAGGTCCCTCAGGCCGCGCGGATCCCGGACGATCTCGATGCGCGCGACGAGGGGTGGTGGCTGGGACGGCACGGGCACTCGCTTCCGGGGATCGACGACGCCGCGCCGGGTCGGGTCCGGGCCTGGCAGGCGGCACGGATCCGTGACCTCGCCACGGCAGTTTCCGCTGTCCATTCTGCCGCCGGACGATGTACCGTCCAACCATGAACACGGATCCTCGCTCCGCTCTCGCTGCGCTGATCGCTGCCCTCGAACGTCACTACGAGGCGGCCGCCGCCTCCCGCGGTGACGACGATCCCGCCCTGGAGGCTGCGACCGAGCAGCTCACCACGGCCTTCGACGACTATGACGACGCCCTCTTCGACGCCTACGACATCGCTACCCCGCTGATCGTCTTCGACGGCGAGGATGATGACGAGGACGACGACGAGGACGACTTCGACGATCTCGACGACTTCGAGGACGACGAGGACGACGACGAGGAGTTCGGCGACGACGACCTCGAGGACGACGAGGAGGACGACGAGCGCTGAGCAGCGCTCTCCGTCCCGTCGTCGTCCCCGTTTTCGTCGTCGTCGCGGTTCTCTCACGGCGACATCCCCGTCCCTTCACGACGTCTGCACGAACGGCCCCCACGCGGCGCCGGGCATCCCGCCCGGCGCCGCGTACTCTGTCCTGGGCCGGTGAGCATCCCCGGCCCGTCCCGCCATCGCCGTCCGTCGAGGAGTCCGCATGTCGTTCATCGAGGCAGTGATCCTGGGCCTCGTCCAGGGCCTCACGGAGTTCCTCCCGATCTCCTCGAGCGCGCACGTGCGCGTGGTCGGCGAGCTCATGGCCCCCGGGCAGGATCCCGGTGCGGCGTTCACCGCGATCATCCAGTTGGGCACCGAGACCGCGGTCCTGATCTACTTCTGGAAGGACATCACGCGGATCATCGGCCGCTGGTGCCGGGCCCTCGTCGGCCGCCTCCCGCAGTCCGATCCGGACGTCCGGATGGGCTGGCTCGTGATCCTCGGCTCGATCCCCATCGGCGTGCTGGGTCTCCTCTTCGAGGAGCAGATCGACAACGGCCTGCGGAACCTCTACATCACCGCCACGATGCTCATCGTCTTCGGCCTCCTGCTGGGCCTCGCCGATCGCATCGCGCCACAGCGCAAGGAGCTGAAGGAGCTCTCCTGGCGCGACGGCATCCTCTTCGGCCTCGCGCAGGCGCTTGCCCTGATCCCCGGGGTCTCCCGCTCGGGCGGCACCATCACCGCGGGGCTCCTCATGGGCTACACCCGCCAGGCGGCGGCCCGCTACGCCTTCCTGCTGGCCGTCCCCGCCGTCTTCGCGTCGGGCCTCTACAAGGCCGCGAAGGAGGTCCCGGCGCTGCTCACGGCCGACGGGCGGGCCGCGGCCGCGGCCGCCGGGGAACCCTCCCTGCTCGTGATCATCGTCGCGACCCTGGTCGCCTTCGGCGTCGGCTACGCGGTGATCGTCTGGTTCATGCGCATGATCGAGAACCGCTCCTACACCGTCTTCGTGGTCTACCGCGTCGTCGCCGGTCTCGTGCTGCTGATCCTGCTGTGGACGGGCCTGGTCGATCCGCTGGGCGGCGCCTGACCGCTGACCTCGGCGGGAACCGTATGATCGACCGGTGCGTTCCTGGACCTCCCCGAGCATCTCGCCCCTTCCCGCCTCCGGCCTCCCGCTGCGGCTGCACGACACCCGGACCGGGCGGATCGCCCCGCTGGTGCCCCTCACGCCGGGGACGGCGCGGCTGTACGTCTGCGGGATCACCCCGTACGACGCGACCCATCTCGGACACGCCGCGACCTACCACGCCGCCGATCTGATGCGGCGCGCGCTGCGCGACAGCGGCCTCGAGGTGGAGGTCGCCCAGAACATCACCGACGTGGACGACCCCCTGCTCGAACGCGCGGAGCGGGACGGCGTGGACTGGCGCGAGCTCGCCGCCTCCCAGGTGGACCTCTTCGCCGAGGACATGGAGGCGCTGCGCATCGTCGCCCCCGAGACCTACCTCTCGGTGAGCGAGGCGATGGACCAGATCATCGACACCGTCGATCGCCTGCGCGAGCGGGGACGCGCCTACCAGGTGGAGACCCCCGACGCCGAGGGCGAGGACTGGTACCTCGACCTCTCCGTGGACGGCGCGCTGGGGGACGTCTCCGGATGGAGCGAGCAGCAGATGCTCTCCGTCGTCGCCGAGCGCGGCGGCGACCCCGACCGCCGCGGCAAGCGCGGCCGCTTCGACCCGCTGCTGTGGCGGGCCGAGCGCGCCGGGGAGCCGGCCTGGGACGCCGGGGAGCTCGGGCGGGGACGCCCCGGCTGGCACGTCGAGTGCGTATGCATCGCCGAGGGCGGCCTCGGGCTCCCCTTCGATGTGCAGGCCGGCGGCTCGGACCTGGTCTTCCCGCATCACGACCTCAGCGCGGCCCATGCCGTCGCCCTCGGCCGCAACTTCGCGACCGCCTACGCCCACAGCGGCATGGTCGCCCTCGACGGCGAGAAGATGAGCAAGTCGCTCGGCAACCTCGTGTTCGTCCACCGCCTGGTCCGTGACGGGGTCGATCCGATGGCGATCCGTCTCGTCCTCATGGCGCACCACTACCGGGCTGACTGGGAGTGGTCCGAGGCGGAGCTGACGCAGGCCGAGGCGCGCCTGGCGTCCTACCGCGCCGCCGCGGCGCTCGGGGGCCGGCACCCGGATACCGTCGAGGCGCTGCGCGCCGCGCTGCGGCAGGATCTCGACACGCCGTCGGCTCTCGTCGCCCTCGACGCCTGGGCGGCGCGTGCCGGTGCCGCGGATCCCGCGGCCGAGCAGGCGGCGGGGGAGACGGGGCCCGACGCGGCGGAGGCGCGCCCCGGGGACGTCGCCACCGCCTGCGATGCCCTCCTCGGACTCGCCCTGACCGACTGAGCGGCCCGGCCCCGGGGGCCGTCCCGCTCCGCAGCGGGAGGTGTCAGTCGGCCTCGCGCCGACGGCGCAGGAACTGCTCGAACTCCCGAGCGATCGCCTCGCCGCTCGCGCCGGGCAGCTCGCCGGCGTCCTGGATCTGCTCGAGCTCGCGCACGTAGGCGCCGATCTCCTGATCGGTGCGCGCGAGCTCATCGGCCCCGCGCATCCAGCCCTCGGCGATCGCCTCGAGCTCGTCCTGCGGGATCGGCGCCGAGATCAGCTCCTGCAGCTCGCGCACGAGGGCGAGCACCGCCTTCGGCGAGATGGAGTGCGAGATGTAGTGCGGCACCTGCACCCACATGCTCGTCGTGCGCAGGCCCGCGCTCGTGGTGCGGCGGGCGAGGATCGTCGGGATGCCCACCGGGCCGACGTACTGGTCGCGGTCGCCGACGGACTCCGCGGCACCCGGCTCGACCTGCGAGCTGACCGGGAGGGGACGTGTGTGGGGGACGTCGGCGAGCAGCGCCCCGAGGCACACCACGGCGGAGACGTCCAGCAGCTGCATCTGCTCGAGCACCTCGTCGCAGAAGCTCTTCCAGCGCAGCGAGGGCTCCGCGCCGAGGACCGTGACGATCTCCGGCCCCTGCGGCGGGGTGACGATCCGCAGCTCGGTGTCCGGCCAGTCGACGACCCGCAACCCGTCCTCGGTGGTGCGGATGTCGGGGCGGTTCACCTGGAAGTCGACGTACTCCTCGGCGTCCACCCGGCCGGCGGGCCGCGAGGGCCAGGTCTCCAGCAGGTGATCGATCACCCCGGTGGCGGCCTCCCCGGCGTCGTTCCAGCCGCTGAAGGCCGCGATGGCGATTCGACTCATCGACCCATCGTAGCCCCGGGGCCACCGCCTGAGCGGCGGGGGCGCAGGCGGGACGGCTATCCTCGGCCTGCCCCGCGGTCGTGCGCCGCGGGACAGGAGGAGACGCCCCATGCCCCGCCCTGCGCTGCGCCTCGGCCCGCTGCCCCCGATCCAGGTCAGCCCCGGCACCCTGATCACGGTCCTGCTGCTCGCCGCGATGATCTTCCCCAGCATGGCGTTGCCCGGTGCGAGCCTCGCCCTCGCCGCGTCCCTCGCCGTCGGCGTCGCCCTGGTCCTGATCCTCTCGGTGCTGCTGCACGAGGCGGCCCATGCCGTGGCCGCGCACCTCTCGGGGGCGACGGTCGATCACATCGCGCTGACGCTCTGGGGCGGCCACACCCAGTACCGTGGCGCGCCGCTCGGCCCCCTCGCCTCGATCGTCGTCTCCCTCGTCGGTCCGCTGAGCAACCTGCTGCTCGCCGGCCTCGCCCATCTCGCGGCCCGCTCCGTCGAGAGCGAGGCGGCGCTCGCGTTCTGGTCCGCCTGCTCGCTGCTGAACCTCGCTCTCGCCGTCTTCAATCTCCTGCCCGGGCTGCCGATGGACGGCGGGCGCGCGCTCGAGGCGCTGCTCGGCGGGGTGCTCCGGAGCCCCGTGCGCGGCACGGTGATCACCGCCTGGATCGGACGGGGGATCGCCGTGCTCGCCCTCGGTGTCCCGCTGTGGCGGATCCTCGAGGCCGGCGGGACCGGAACCCTCGGCCTGCTCACCCTGCTGTGGGCGCTGCTCATCGCCGGCATGCTCTGGCAGGGCGCGAGCAGCGCGCTGAACGGGGCGCGGCTGCAGCGGCGCATCGAGGGGCTCGACCTCGCGGCCCTGGCCCGCCCGATCCGCCTCGTCCCCCCGACCCAGCCCCTCGGCGCCCTCGACGTCGACCCGGAGGACGTGCTCGTGCTCGAGCCCGGGACCGCCCGGCCCGGGGTGCTCGGCCGCGTCCGGCGCCTCGATGCGGCCGCCCTCGCCGCCGTCCCCGCGGAGCACCGCGAGAGGACGCCGGTGAGCGCGGTCGCCGCCCCGCTCGGCGAGCTCGGCGTCCTCCCCGCGACGCTCGGCGGCGAGCAGTTGGTCTCCGCGATGATGCGGCGCCCCGCCCCGGCCTACGCCGTCCTGGACGCCGAGCAGCGGATGCTCGGCGTGGTCCTCGCGGCGGATGTGCAGCGGCGCCTCGGCGCCTCGCGCCGCCCCTGAGGCGGCGCACGTCTCATCAGCCTCCGGGGACGAACCGCCCGCGGCGGCCCCGCCCTATGCTGGAACGCATGACCGAGCAGCACCCGCAGACCGTCCCCGCCCAGGGGCCGACCGTCCCCGCCCCGCGCGCCCCGCGCCGCGGGCTGGACCGCACCGGCCCCCTCGACGTGGGGGACAAGGTGCAGCTCTCGGACTCCAAAGGCCGGCTGAACACGATCACCCTCAAGCCCGGCGGGGAGTTCCACACCCACCGCGGCGTGCTCCGCCACGATCAGCTGATCGGCGCCGAGGACGGGTCCGTCGTGGAGGACAACCACGGCACCCGCTACCAGGCCCTGCGCCCCCTCTACGCCGACTACATGCTCTCGATGCCCCGCGGCGCCGCGATCATCTACCCCAAGGACTCCGCGCAGATCCTCATGTGGGGCGACATCTTCCCCGGTGCCCGGGTGCTCGAGGCCGGTGTCGGCTCGGGCGGCCTGACCACCGCCCTGCTGCGCGCCGTCGGCCCCACCGGCTCCGTCCACTCCATCGAGCGCCGCGAGGACTTCGCGGAGGTCGCCCGCGAGAACGTCGGCACTTTCTTCGGCACCCCCGAAGGAGAGCTGCCCCCGACCTGGCAGCTCTCGATCGGCGACTTCCAGGACGTCGCCCCGACCCTCAGCCCCGACGGTCCGAGCGTGGACCGGGTGGTCCTCGACATGCTCGCCCCCTGGGAGTGCGTCGACGCGGCCGCCGAGGTGCTCGTCTCCGGCGGCGTCTACCTCGCGTACGTCGCGACCGTCACCCAGCTCTCCCGCACCGCGGAGGCGCTGCGCGCCCACGGCGAGTTCACCGAGCCGTACGCCTTCGAGACCCTCGTGCGGCCCTGGCACCTCGAGGGGCTCGCCGTCCGTCCCGAGCACCGCATGAACGCCCACACCGGCTTCCTGCTCACCGCGCGGCGCACCGCCCACGGCACCGGGGCGATGACCCGCTCCACGCGCCCGGCACCCGGCTCCCGAGATGAGGAGGAGCTGAGCCATCCCGACAACGACGGCTTCGGCGGCACCGACTCGGAGTGGTCCTCCCAGGACCTCGGCGAGCGCGGCGTCGCCCCGCGCAAGCTGAAGCGGGCCCTGCGGGACATCCGCCAGGGCCGCGACCGCTGACCCGCTCGCGTCCCGGTCCCCTCGACCACCGCCGCCTCACCGGCACGCCGCACCTCGCAGGAAGGGGAGCACATGGCCATGAAGACCTACGCGGAGATGACCGCCGAGCTCGAGCAGCTCGCCGACCGCAACGAGCGGCTCACCACGAGCCTCCGCTCCGCCCGCACCCAGATCGTCGAGCTCAAGAACGACCTCGAGCGCATCGGGGACCCGCCGAACTCGTACGCGACGTTCCTGCGCCGCTGCGAGGGCACCACGATCGACGTGCTCCACAACGGCCGCCGGCTGCGGGTCGCGACCGCGGCGAGCCTCGACCTCGAGGCGCTCGAGCCCGGCACCGAGCTGCGTCTGAACGAGTCCCTCGCGGCCGTCGAGGCGGTGCCCCAGGGCGATGCCGGCAACGTCGTGAGCGTGCTCGAGACCCTGGCCGACACCCGCGTGCTGGTCGCGGTCGCCCCCGACGACACCCGGGTGCTGCGGCGCGCCGGCGTCCTCGCCGAGACCGACCTGCACGCCGGCGACCACGTGCTCGTGGACCTCAAGGCGCAGCTGGTGCTCGAGCGCATCGACCGCGCCGAGATCACCGATCTCGTGCTCGAGCAGGTCCCCGACATCTCCTTCGAGCAGATCGGTGGCCTCGGCGACCAGATCGAGGCGATCCGGGACGCCGTCGAGCTGCCGTTCCTGCAGCAGGACCTCTACCGCACCTACGGCCTGCGGCCCCCGCAGGGCGTGCTGCTGTACGGCCCGCCCGGCTGCGGCAAGACCATGATCGCCAAGGCGGTCGCCCACGAGCTGGTGCTGCGCAGCGCCGAGCTGCGCGGGGTGAGCGTCGCCGAGGCGCTCGAGAACTCGGCCTTCCTCAACGTCAAGGGGCCCGAGCTGCTGAACAAGTACGTCGGCGAGACCGAGCGGTCGATCCGGCTGGTGTTCGAGCGGGCCCGGGAGAAGGCCGCCGCGGACCACCCCGTGGTGATCTTCTTCGACGAGATGGAGGCGCTCTTCCGCACCCGCGGCACCGGTCTCTCGAGCGATGTCGAGACCACGATCGTGCCGCAGCTGCTCGCCGAGATCGACGGCGTCGAGGGCCTCGACAACGTCATCGTCATCGGCGCCTCGAACCGCGAGGACATGATCGACCCGGCGATCCTGCGCCCGGGCCGGCTCGACGTGAAGATCCGGGTGCGCCGCCCGAACCAGCGGGCCGGCCGCGAGATCCTCGGCCTCTACCTCGACGAGTCGGTGCCGCTGCGCGAGGATCGCCAGGCGCTCCTCGACCTCGCCGTGCGCGAGATCTACGCGACCGGCCCCGAGGCGGCCTTCGTGCGCCTGGAGTACTCCGACGGGGAGACCGAGACCCTGCACTTCCGCGACGTGGTCTCCGGCGCGACCCTGCGCAACATCGTCGACCGGGCGAAGAAGCACGCGGTCAAGGACCAGATCGCGACCGGACAGGTGGGCCTCGGCGCCGACCACCTGAGCGCCGCGATCACGGCGGAGTTCGTCGAGAACGAGGACATGCCCTCGGCCGCCCATCCCGAGGACTGGGCCCGCGTCTCCGGGAACCACGGCCGCGCGGGGCGCCGGGTCGTCGCGGTCGTTCCGCTCAAGGGCCGCACCCGCGCCGCCGAGGCGCAGACGGGGGAGAACAGGGGAGAGAAGGCATGAGCGACGGGATCACCACCGCTCGGGTGATGGGGATCGAGACCGAGTTCGGGGTGCTGCACGCCGACCTCGAGGACCGGGCCCGAGCGGGCGCCGGATCCTCGATCCTGCTCTCCCACCTGGTCGTCGGTGCCTACGCCCTGCTCGACCCGCGGGAGGGGGAGCGGGGCCGCCGCGTCCGCTGGGACTACGGCGACGAGACCCCGCTGCGCGACGCCCGCGGCTTCGAGCTGCAGCGCGCCGCGGCGCACCCCACCCAGTTGACCGACGAGGTGCAGGACGCACACGTGCCGAGCGTCGACGCGGACGCCCCGCTGCAGGGCCCCGAGGTCGCGCCCGAGGGCGATGACGCCGAGGTGCTCGCCTGGGCCTCGCAGCGCTCCATCGGCAATGCCGTGCTCACCAACGGCGCCCGCTGGTACGTCGACCACGCGCACCCCGAGTATTCCTCCCCGGAGGTGCTCCGCGCCCGGGAGGCGGTGGTCGTTGACCGCGCCGGCGAGGAGATCGCCCGCGCCGCGATGGGCCTGCTCTCCCGGGCCGACGGCATCCCCGAGGTGGCGCTGCACAAGAACAACACCGACGGCAAAGGGGCCTCCTACGGCACCCACGAGAACTACCTGCTCGACCGGGACGTCCCCTTCGAGCGCGTCGTCGCGGCGCTGCTGCCCTTCTTCGCGACCCGTCAGGTGCTGGTCGGGGCCGGGCGCGTGGGCCGCGGCACCCGCGGTCAGCACCCCGGCTTCCAGATCTCCTCCCGCGCCGACTTCATGGAGGCCGAGGTCGGCCTGGAGACGACGCTGAACCGCCCGATCGTCAACACCCGCGACGAGCCGCACGCCGATCGCTCCCGCTTCCGCCGCCTGCACGTGATCATCGGGGACGCGAACCTGCTCGAGGAGTCGACCTTCCTCAAGCTCGGCATGACCTCCCTCGTGCTCGCCGCGCTCGAGACGGAGCACCGCACCGGCCCCGTGATCCTCCCGGACCTGCCCCTCGCCGATCCGGTCGAGGCGGTCCGCACCATCAGCCACGACCCGAGCCTCACCGCCACGGTCACGCTCGCCGACGGCCGCGAGCTGACGGCGCTCGAGATCCAGCGCGCACATCTCGACGCCCTCCGCCCGGTCGCCGACCTCGCGGACACGGAGACGGCGCAGGTCCTCACCGCCTGGGGTGAGCTGCTGGACCTGCTCGCCGAGGACCCGATGCTCGCCGCGGACCGCATCGAGTGGGTCGCCAAGCTGCGCCTGCTCGAGCAGTACCGGCGTCGCCACGGTCTCGGCTGGGAGGACCCCCGCCTGCTCATGGTCGACCTGCAGTTCTCCGATCTGCGACCCGGCCGCGGCCTGTTCGAGAAGCTCCGCGCGGCCGGTGCCGTCGGCACCCTGGTCGGTGCCGAGGAGGTGGAGCACGCGATGACCGCGCCCCCCGCCTCGACCCGCGCGCACCTGCGCGGCACCCTGATCCGCCACCACCCGCGCCGCGTGCCGTCGGCCGGATGGGACGCGATCACCCTCGCGGGCGAGACCGGCGGCTTCCGCCTCCGCCTCGCCGATCCCCGGCTCGGCTCCGCGGACTGGTGCCGTGACCACGGCGTCGACCTCGCCGCCGAGCCGTCCGCCCTCCACGAGGCCCTCGCCCGCGCCGTCGCGGCCGAGTGACCCACCCCGCCCCGCCCGCCACCCGGCGGCAGCACCCCAGGAGAACGACATGACCCAGCAGTCCCTGCACGGCGCCGGCCCCGGCGACGACGACGCCAGCGGCGAGGAGACCCTCGCCGGCGGCCAGACCTTCGCCTCCGCCCAGGCGGCCGACGACCTCCTCGACGAGATCGACGCCGTCCTCGACCAGAACGCCGAGACCTTCGTGCGCTCCTTCGTCCAGAAGGGCGGCCAGTGACCCGATGAAGCGCCGCGTGGGAGGACTGGAGACCGAGTTCGGCCTGGTGTGCGTGCGGGCCGACGGCACCCGCGCGCTCGAGCCCGAGGCCGCGGCCCGCGAGCTGTTCGCCCCGGTCGTCGCCATGGGGCGCTCCTCGAACGTGTTCCTGCGCAATGCGGCTCGGCTGTACCTCGACGTCGGCTCGCACCCCGAGTTCGCGACCGCCGAATGCGATGACTGGTGGGAGCTGGTCGCCCAGGACCGGGCCGGGGAGCGGATCCTCGCGGATCTCGTCACCAGCGCGAACGAGCGCCTCGCCGCCTCGGGCCAGGACGCCCGCATCCACCTGCTGAAGAACAACGTCGACTCCGCCGGCAACGCCTTCGGCTCGCACGAGAACTATCTCGTGGACCGCCGCGGGGAGTTCACCCGCCTGCCCCGGTACCTCCTGCCCTTCCTGGTCACCCGCCAGATCGTGACGGGCGCGGGCGGGATCGTCCTCGACCGCGCGGAGGACGCCTCCCCCGACACCCCCGGTCGGGCGCGCTTCGTCTTCTCCCGGCGCAGCGACCACATGTGGGAGGCCGTCTCCTCGGCCACCACCCGCACCCGGCCGATCATCAACACCCGCGACGAGCCGCACGGCGACCCCACCCGCTTCCGTCGCCTGCACGTGATCGTCGGCGACTCGACGATGAGCGAGGTCTCGACCCACCTCCGTTTCGCGACCACCGACCTCGTGCTGCGTGCGATCGAGTCGGGCCGCGCCCTGCCCGAGATCGCCCTCGCCGACGACATCGCGGCGATCCGCACCGTCTCCCGCGACCTCACCGGCCGCGATCCGCTGCCGCTGGCCGGCGGCGGCACCACGACCGCCCTCGAGGTGCAGCAGCGCTGGCTCGACCACGTCGCCGACCTCGCCGACGAGTCCGAGCAGGAGGTGCTGGAGACCTGGCAGCAGGCCCTGGACGCCGTCGCGACGGGCGACCGCTCCTGGGCCGCGCTGCACCTCGACTGGGCGATCAAGGAGCGCCTCGTCGAGCAGGTGGCCTCGCGCCGCGGAGTGGGGCTCGAGGATCCCGCGATCGAGCGCCTCGACCTCGCCTACCACGACATCGACCCGGGGACCGGGCTGTTCTCCCGGCTGCGCGACCGGGGCCTCGCCCCGTCGGTGCTCCCCGAGGAGCGCATCGAGGAGGCGCGCACTACCGCCCCGGCGACGACCCGGGCCCACCTGCGCGGCCAGGTGGTCACGGCCGCCCAGGCGGCGGGCGTCGACCACGTCGTGGACTGGACCAGCTTCCGCCTCACCCGTCCCGGTGCCATGCCCGTGCAGGTCCTGGACCCGTTCACCACCTCCCATGAAGGGGTCGACGCCCTGCTGGCCGAGATCCGCGCGCTCGGCGCGCCGTCGTCCGACGCCCCGCCCGCCTGAGCCCCGCCCCAGGCACCAGCCCGTACCCTGGTCCCCGTGCCCCGCGAAGGGGCGACCCCCGTGAAAGGCCCCCCGTGATCCGTCGTCGCACGATCCTGACCACCGCCCTCGCCGCGAGCGCCGCCCTCGGGCTGGCCGCCTGCTCCGAGGACGGATCCGACCCCGAGGCGACCTCCGCCGCCGCGGCGCTGGCCGGGGTCACGATCAGCGAGGACCTCGAGGCGGAGCCGGTCGTCGAGTTCACGGCGCCGCTGGACATCTCCGCCCCCGACTCGAAGGTCGTCGTCGCGGGGGACGGCGAGACCATCGCCGAGGGCGACCTGATCAGCTGGCGCAGCCTCTATGTCGACGCCTCCACGGGAGAGGTGCTGCAGTCCTCGTGGCAGGGCGCCCCCGCCGAGGTCATCGCCGTGACCTCCGACGGCATCGGAGCGGCCGCCTTCGCTTTCCTCACCACCGTCACCGTCGGCTCGCGCATCGCCATGGCCGGCTGGCAGCAGTCCACGAGCGGCCAGGCCTACTCCCTGATCCAGGTCGCCGACGTCGACCGGATCATCCCGGGGCGCGCCGAGGGCGAGGCCGTCGCCCCCTCCGGCGATTTCCCCGCGGTGACCCTCGCCGAGAACGGCGCCCCCTCGCTCGCCGCCGCCCCCGAGGGCGAGCCGCCCACCGCCACCACCGTCGAGATGCTGATCCGCGGCACGGGCGAGCCCACCGCCGCCGGCGACTCGCTGACGATGATGTACACCGGCTGGAGCTGGGACACCGGGGAGCAGTTCGACTCCTCTTGGGATCGCGGCGCCCCCTTCACCTTCGTGCAGGGCCAGGGCCAGGTCATCGCCGGCTGGGACGAGCACCTGCTCGACATCCCGGTCGGCAGCCAGGTCATGCTCGTGATCCCGCCCGTCGACGGCTACGGCGAGGAGCCCTCGGACTCCAACCCCCTCGGAGGGCAGACCCTGCTCTTCGTCATCGACGTCCTGAACGCCCAGCCCGCGGCGTCCTGAGACACCCACCGGACCCCCACCCCACAGGAGGAACCATGGACCGCAGCAAGCCCGAGATCGACCACCCCGAGGGCTCCGCGCCCACCGAGCTGGTCTCGACCGACGAGATCCTCGGCGACGGCGAGGAGGCCGGCCGCGGCGACGTCGTCGACGTGCACTACGTCGGCGTCTCCCACTCCACCGGCGAGCAGTTCGACGCCTCCTGGGACCGCGGCGAGCCGCTGCGCTTCCAGCTCGGCGTCGGCCAGGTCATCGCCGGCTGGGACCAGGGCGTCCAGGGCATGAAGGTCGGCGGCCGCCGTCGCCTCGACATCCCCAGCCACCTCGCCTACGGCGAGCACGGCGCGCCGCCCGTGATCGCCCCCGGCGAGTCGCTCATCTTCGTGTGCGACCTGGTGGCGGTGCACAAGCGCTGACCGGATCCGCCGGCACGGCGGGGGAGCGGGAGCGGCCGGGAGACCAGGCCAGCCTCTTCGCGGCCCCCGCCGTCGCCGTTCCCGCCCGCACGGACCCGGGCCGCCCCGATGCGGCCCGGGCCGGTGGTCTGCGCACCACCGCGGGGTTCGCGGTGGCGGACGAGCTCCCGGTCGCGAGCGTCCGCCTGATCGGGGTGCTGCCGCACCTGGACCGTCCCTTCGAGTACGCGGTCACCCCGGAGACCGCCGCGGCGGGGCCCGGGATGCGGGTGCGGGTGCGCTTCTCCGGCAAGGACACCGAGGGCATCGTCCTCGAGCGCCGCGCCGAGCCCTCGACCGATCGGGCCCTCGCCCCGCTCGTCCGCCTCGTCTCCGAGGACGTGGTGGTGCCGCCGGAGATGATGCGCGTCTGCGAGGAGGTCGCCGCCCGTAGCGCGGGCACCGTCGGCGATGTGCTCCGCCTCGCGCTGCCACCCCGCCACGCCCGCGCCGAGAAGGCCGACCGTGCCGCCGCGGAGGCGGAGTCCGCCCCGGAGGCGGACAGCGCCGCGGAGGAGGGCACCGTCGAGGAGGCGGAGTCCGGCCCGACCGCGGAGGAGACGGCCGAGGAGATCCCGCCGTCGGCGCCGTCGGCTGCGTCGGCTGCGCCGGCGGGGAGATCCGGCGACCGCTATCCGGGCCTCGCCGCGCTCCTCGCCCGCGCGGGTCGGCCCGACGGACCCGTCCCGCGCGCGACCCTCACCCTCGACCCCGTCGACGCCTGGACCCAGGTGGCGGCGGAGGCCCTGGCCGCCCTCGACCCCGCCCAGGGGGCGCTCGTCGTCGCCCCCGACCAGCGGGACGTGCGACGCCTCTCCCGGGTGCTCACCGAGCGCGGAATCGAGCACGAGGTCCTCGCCGGCACCGAGGGGCCCGAGAAGCGGTACCGCACCTTCCGACGCATCCTCCGCGGCGCGACCCGCATCGTGCTCGGCAACCGCTCGGCCGCCTTCGCGCCGGTGCGGGATCTGGCGCTCGTGATCTGCTGGGACGAGGCCGACGACCTGCTCGAGGAGCCCCGCGCCCCGTACCCGCACACCCGGACCGTGCTGCAGTGCCGCTCCGCCGAGGAGCGCTGCGCCCTGCTCTTCCTCGGCGCGAGCGAGTCGGTGACGCTGCGCTCCCTCGTGGATGCCGGATATCTCGCCCGCCTCGAGCCCGTCCCCGCCCCGGTGAACGCGGTGCGGCCCCGGATCGTGGCGATGGACCAGTACCTCCGCGACCGCGAGGGCCCCTCGGGACGCTCGCGGCTGCCGCAGGAGGCGATGCGGGTGATCCGCCGCGGTCTCGAGCGCGGCCCGGTGCTGGTGCAGGTGCCGCGCACCGGCTACGTGCCCGCGATCGCCTGCACCTTCTGCGGCACCCGCGCCCAGTGCCCCACCTGCAGCGCCCCGCTGTCCGTGACCGGGCGCCACGGCGCCCTGCACTGCCGGGTCTGCGGTCGCCGCGAGGACGCCTACCGCTGCCCGGAGTGCGATCGCACGCACGTGCGGGCCGCCGTGGTGGGCAGCACCCGCACCGCCGAGGAACTCTCCCGCGCCTTCCCGCAGGCGAGCCTGCGCGTGGCCGGTGGAGCCCAGGGACCGCTCGAGGACGACGCCGTGCCCGAGGACGCGATCGTCGTCTCCACCCCCGGCGCGGAGCCCGCGCCGCCGGGAGGCTACGCAGCCGCCCTGCTGCTCGACGTCGACGCCGCGCTGGGCCGGGCGGCCTTCGACGCCGACGTCGAGGCGGTGCGCCGCTGGCAGGGCGCGATCGCCCTCGTGCGCAGCGCCGACGACGGGGGAGAGGTGCTCGTGGTCGGCACCTCCACCCTGCCCGCGGTGCGCCATCTGGTCGCCCACCGCTCCACCGTCTTCCCGGACCGTGTGCTCGCCGACCGCCGCGAGCTGGGCCTGCCCCCCTTCCGCCGCATCGCGGAGGTGGTCGGGGACCGGCAGGCCTGCCGCGAGTTCCTCGAGGCCGCGGACCTGCCCGAAGGCGCCGAGGTCTTCGGTCCCACGGACCTCGAGGGGCCCGACGCCGCGGGACGCGCCCGGGCGGTGCTGCGCCTCGAGCCGTCCCGCTCGCGCGAGCTCGCCGATGCCCTGCGCACCGCCGTCGCCGCCCGCTCCGCCCGCAAGGCGCGCGGCAGCCTGCGCGTGCGGCTGGATCCGCCCGACGTGTTCTGAGCCGCAGCGGCCGGGGCGCGGAGCCGCTGGTCCGCAGGTGATCACCCGGTCGGGACGTAGACTCGGCCCATCATGCGACTGCTCTTCGCCGGAACCCCCGAGGCCGCCCTGCCCTCCCTGCGCACCCTGCTCGACTCGGACCACGAGGTGGTGGGCGTGCTCACCCGTGCCGACGCCCCCGCCGGCCGCGGTCGCCGGCTCGCGCCGAGCCCCGTCAAGGCCCTCGCCCTCGACGCCGGCGTGCCCGTGCTGACCCCCGCCACGCTCCGCGACGAGGCCGTGCAGCAGCAGCTGCGGGAGCTGGCGCCCGACGCCGCCCCTGTCGTCGCCTACGGCAACCTCGTGCCCCGCGCCGCGCTCGACATCCCCCGCCACGGCTGGGTCAACCTCCACTTCTCCCTCCTGCCGGCATGGCGCGGCGCCGCCCCCGCGCAGCGTGCCGTGCTCGCCGGTCAGCAGGAGACCGGCATGAGCGTGTTCCGCCTCGAGGAGGGCCTGGACACGGGCGATGTGATCACCATCGCGAGCACCTCGATCGGCGCCCTCGAGACCTCCGGGGAGCTGTTGGACCGGATGGCGCAGGACGGCGCCGCCCTGCTGCTCGAGGCCCTCGACGCCCTCGCCGCGGGCACCGCGACCTTCGCCCCGCAGGACCACGCCGCCGCGACCCACGCGCCGAAGCTCAGCCCCGCCGAGGCCCGCGTGGACTGGACCCGCTCCGCCGACGAGGTTTCCGCCCACGTGCGCGGCATGAGCCCGCAGCCCGGGGCCTGGACGCTCCTCGACGGCGCCCGCACCAAGATCCTCGGGGTCGAGGCGGTCCAGCCCGCCTCCCTCGACGCGCTCGGAGCCGCCCTGGCACCGGGCGAGATCGGCACCACCAAGCGGCAGCTCCTCGTGGGCACGGGCACCGAGGCGGTCGCGATCTCGACGCTCGCACCGGCGGGACGGAAGGCGATGCGCGCCGCCGATTGGGCGCGCGGCGCGGGGCTCGTCCCCGGCGCCCGCTTCGAGGACGAGCAGGACGGAGAGCAGGCATGAGCGAGCAGCGGGGCGGCGGCCGACGCGACGACCATGGCCGACGCGAGGACCACGGCCGACGGGGCGACCGTCGCCGCGAGGACCGTCCGAGGGACGGCGGCGGAGACCGTCGGCCCCGCGACGCCCAGGGCCGTGAGCGCTCCGGCAGCCGCGGTGAGGGCGGGCCGCGCCGCGGCTGGTCCGCCTCCCGGCCCTCCGAGCGGGGCCGCCGCTCGACCCCGTCCCGCCAGGTCGCCTTCGAGGGGATGCGCCTGATCCGCGAGGACGACGCCTACGCGAACCTCGTGCTCCCGCGGCTCCTGCGCAGCCACCGGGTGAGCGGACGCGACGCCGCGTTCACGACCGAGCTCTTCTACGGCTCGCTGCGCGCCCAGGGCCGCCTCGACGCCGTCCTCGCCGCCTGCGTGGACCGTCCCCTGGCCGATGTCGAGCCGGCACTGTTGGACGTGCTCCGCCTCGGCGCCTACCAGCTGCTCGACATGAGCGTCGCCCCGCACGCCGCGACCAGCGAGACCGTGGCCCTCGCCCGGTCCGAGGTCGGCGCGGGCGGCGCGAGCTTCGTCAACGCGGTGCTGCGCCGGGTGGGGGAGAAGGACCTGCCCACCTGGATCGAGCAGGTCGCCCCGGACCGCGAGAAGGACCCCGCCGGGCACCTCGCGGTCGTCCACTCCCACCCCCGCTGGGTGGTGCGCGCCCTGCAGGACGCCCTCGGCGGTCACGGCCGCTCCCGTGAGGAGATCGACGCCCTGCTCGCCGCGCAGAACGAGGCCCCCGCGGTGTCCCTCGTGATGCGGCCGGGCCTCACCGATCTCGACGAGCTCATCGACCACGGCGCGAGCCAGGGCCGGCTCTCGGTCTTCTCCGCCGCCTGGCCCTCCGGCGATCCCGGCGGCATCGACCTGGTGCGCGAGGGCCGCGTCGCGGTCCAGGACGAGGGGAGCCAGCTCGCGGCCCTCGCCCTCGCCCTCGGCGCGGACGACCTGGTCCGCGCCGACGACGCCCACTGGCTCGATCTGTGCGCCGGTCCCGGAGGCAAGGCCGCCCTGCTCGGCGGGCTGACCGTCGACCACGACGCGGACCTCCTCGCCGTCGAGCTGCAGCCCCACCGCACCGAGCTCGTCGACCGCGCCGTCGCGAGCCTGCGGGACGCCGGCTGCGAGATCGAGACCCGCACCGCGGACGGCACCACCATCGGCGCCGAGCTGCCCGGTCGCTTCTCCCGCATCCTCGCGGACGTTCCCTGCTCAGGGCTCGGAGCGCTGCGTCGCCGGCCCGAGGCACGCTGGCGTCGCAGCCCCTCCGACATCGCCACCCTGGGGAGGGTGCAGCGGGACCTGCTCCGCTCCGCGCTCGACGCCGCGGCCCCCGGCGGCGTCGTCGCCTACGTGACCTGTTCCCCGCACCTCGCCGAGACCCGCCTCGTCGTCGCCGATGTGCTCAAGGAGCGACCGGAGGTCGAGCAGCTCGACGCCCGGCCCGCCGTGCGCGCCGGGGTCCTGCCCGGTCGCCGGGACGAGATCGAGCTCGGCGACGGCCCCTCGGTCCAGCTGTGGCCGCACGTGCACGGGACCGACGCCATGTACATCGCGCTGCTGCGCACGCCCGACGCCCCCTCCGAGGAAGGACACCCGACCCGATGAACGCCGCCTACTCGACCGATGGCCAGTACATCCACCCCAGCATCCTCAACGCCGACTTCCTCGCCCTCGGCGCCGAGCTGGAGAAGATCAGCACCGCCGACAGCGTCCACGTGGACGTCATGGACAACCACTTCGTGCCCAACCTGACCTTCGGCGCGAGCATGGTCGAGCAGATCGTGCGGCGGTCGGCGATCCCGGTGGACGCGCACCTGATGATCGAGGACGCCGATCGCGAGGCGCCCGTCTTCGCCGAGGCCGGCGCCTCCTCGGTCACCTTCCACCTCGAGGCCACCGCCGCCCCGATCCGCCTGGCGCGCGAGCTGCGCCGCAAGAACGCCCAGGTGGGCGTGGCCCTGCGGCCCGCCACCCCCGTCGAGCCGCTGCTCGACGTGATCGGCGAGTTCGACATGCTGCTGATCATGACCGTGGAGCCCGGTTTCGGCGGCCAGTCCTTCCTCGAGACCATGCTCCCCAAGATCCGCCGCGCCCGCCGGGCGATCAGCGCCGCCAATCTCGAGGTCTCGATCCAGGTCGACGGCGGCGTCTCCCGCGAGACCATCGAGCGCTGCGCCGAGGCCGGGGCGAACGTCTTCGTCGCCGGCTCCGCGATCTACCGCGCGCAGAACGCGGCCGACGAGATCTCGGCGCTGCGGGAGCTGGCCTCGGTCCACCGCGCCCACTGAGCGGGCGGTGCTGGAGCATCCTCCGGTCGCTCCCGTCACAGGGCGTGCCGTGCCGCTCGGCGCAGGGGTATCCTGTGCCGGTCACACGAAGTGACGTGCTCCGGGGTCGGTGAAAGTCCGAGCCGGCGGTGACAGTCCGCGACCCGCATCCCTGCGGTGGAGCCGGTGGAATTCCGGCACCGACAGTACAGCCTGGATGAGAGGCGCACGTCCTGCAGGTCCTCGGACGCACCCCCGCGGTGCTCGCCGAGGCCTGCTGGATCCCTTTTTCCCCCGGAGCCACTGCATCCGACGGGAGAAAGGACCCTCATGGATCTTCTGCAGTGGCTCTTCCACGCCCGACTCGAATTCGGGAACGGACAGTTCCTCCTCTGGCGCGAGGTGCTCGGCAACGTCTTCGGACTGCTCAGCGCGCTCGGCGGCATGCGACGCAAGGTCTGGGCCTGGCCCGTGGGCATCGTCGGCAACCTGCTGCTGCTCACGGTGTTCCTCGGCTCGCTCTTCGGCGAGGCCGACCACGTGAACCTCCTCGGCCAGGCTGGCCGCCAGATCATGTTCATCGCCACCAGCATCTACGGCTGGGTCCGCTGGCGGCAGGCCCGCAACGAGGGCGGCACCGCCGTCGAGCCCGAATGGGCCTCATGGGGCACGCGCGCCCTGCTGGTCGTCGCGATGGTGGGCGGCACCGCCCTGCTCACCCCGATCTTCCGCGCGCTCGGCTCCTACGAGCCGGTATGGGCGGACGCCTGGATCTTCATGGGCTCGCTCCTCGCGACCTACGGCATGGCCAAGGGCTGGGTCGAGTTCTGGCTGATCTGGGTCGCCGTCGACGTGGTCGGCGTGCCGCTCCTGATCAGCGCCGGGTACTGGGCGAGCGCCTTCATGTACATCTTCTACGGCTGCTTCACGGCCATCGGCTTCGTCGTCTGGTGGCGTGTGCGCAGCCGACGGGTCGCCGGGGAGGGCGGGGCGGTCTCCGTGGAGACCGCGCATCTCGATCCCACGGTGCGCCGGGACTGAACAGTCCTCCGTCCCTCTCCCGACGGGCGGTCCGCTGGACGGGCCGCCCGTCGGCGCATCCTCCCCGGACGCGTACCCTGACCGGGTGAACGATTCCGACATGCAGACCGCCGACGGCGCCCCGAAGGACTTCGAGGGCCTGTACGCGGAGCTCCTCGAGAAGGCCCGCACCCGACCGGAGGGCTCCGGCACCGTCCGCGAGCTCGACGCGGGCGTCCATCAGATCGGCAAGAAGATCGTCGAGGAGGCGGCCGAGGTCTGGATGGCCTGCGAGCACGAGACCGACGAGGACGCCGCCCTCGAGATCAGCCAGCTGCTCTACCACCTGCAGGTGATGATGGTGGCCAAGGGCATCTCCCTGCAGGACGTGTACCGCCACCTCTGAGCCCCGCAGCGCTCGACTCGACCCGCCGAGCGCGCCTAGCGCGCCCCGCCCCACCCCGACCCGTCGGCCGCCCCGCGGCCAGGAGGATCCATGCTCCGCATCGCCGTCCCCAACAAGGGCGCCCTTTCCGAGCCCGCCGCCGAGCTGCTGCAGGAGGCGGGCTACCGCCGCCGCGGCATGTCCAAGGAGCTCGTGGTCGTCGACCGCGAGAACAACGTCGAGTTCTTCTACCTGCGACCGCGAGACATCGCCGTGTACGTCGGCTCCGGCACGGTCGACGTGGGCATCACCGGGCAGGACATGCTGCTCGATTCCCGCACTCCGGCCGCCGAGATCCTCGCCCTCGGCTTCGCCCGGTCGACCTTCCGCTTCGCGGCCCCGATCGGCGCCGAGCTGGACGTGCCCGAGCTGGCCGGCGCCCGCATCGCCACCAGCTACGAGAACCTCGTCGAGGACCACCTCGCCGAGCGCGGCGTGACCGCCCGGGTGGTCCACCTGGACGGTGCGGTCGAGTCCTCGATCCGCCTCGGCGTCGCCGACGTGATCGCCGACGTGGTGGAGACCGGCACGACCCTGCGCCAAGCGGGGCTGGAGCCGTTCGGCGAACCGATCATGACCAGCGAGGCCGTCCTCTTCTCGCGCCCCGGCATGGAGCTGGAGGACGAGGCCGCCCGCTCCCTCGAGGTGCTCGAGCGACGTCTCCGGGGCGTGCTCGTCGCCCGCGAGTACGTGATGCTCGACTACGACGTGCCGACCTCGCTGCTCGAGCGCGCCGTCGAGATCACCCCCGGCCTGCAGTCGCCGACGGTCTCGCCGCTGCACGGCGGCGAATGGTCGGCCGTGCGCGCCATGGTCGACAGCCGGTCCGCGCACCGCATGATGGACGAGCTCTACGACGCCGGCGCCCGCGCCATCCTGGTCACCGCGATCCAGGCCTGCCGGATCTGAGCCCGGGGATGCCGGGACGACGGGGGCTCCGCCGAGCCGAGGCGGCGCGATGACGCCGACCGGGGGAGCGGACCCCTCGACCGGGGGAGCGGACGCCCTGCAGGACCCTCCGATCGTGATGCGTCCGCGGGCGGTGCGGGTCGCCGCCTATCTCTCCGGCGGCATCGTGCTCGGCGGGATGATCGCGGGGGCGATCCTCCTGCAATCCTTCGAGCCGGCCGGTCGGGCCGGGCTCGTGGCGCTGGGCGTGGCCGCCCTCGCCTTCTGCCACCTCGAGGCTCGCGTGCGCCTGATCGCGGGGCCGCACAGCCTCGTGATCCAGAACGTCTTCTCGCGACGCGAGCTGAGCTGGCCGGAGATCCTCGACGTCAGCTTCCCGATGGGGGACCCCTGGGCGCACGTGAACCTGTGGGACGGCACCACCCATCCGCTTCAGGCGCTGCAGCGCTACGACGGACCGCGCGCCGTGGCCGCCGCGCACCGGCTGCGCGAGCTGATCCGGGAGCGCGGGGAGGCCGTCGACCCGGCCGACGGCGCCTGACCGGGTCCCGCGTCGGGTCGCTCCGCCGCAGCGGTCAGGAGCGCGGGGGCAGCAGCTCGGCGGCCCGGCGTCCGGCGAGCGCGGCATAGAGGAAGGACTCCGGGTCCTCCGCGAGGGTCCTGCCCATGGTCGACAGGCGCACGGGCATCTCCTCGAGCGCATCGCGCAGGCCGCGCGCGTCGACACCGACGATCCGATGCGCGCCGCCGCGGGACATCGAGGGCGCAAGGATCGACGTCTCCACCTGTTCCCGTACAGACGCATGAAAAGCGTTGTAGCGAACGTCGTTCGGGGGGAGCACGGGAAGGTCCACCGGAACCAGGGTCGCGCGGCCGTAGGCGGTCGAGGAGTGATGGGACAGGCCCCGGTGCCGCTCCCGGGGGTCCGCGCTCGAGACGCGCAGGCTCGCGACGGGCGTCCCGCCGAGCACGGCCGTCGCGTGCAGCGCCTCCGCGGCCTGCACGCCGGAGTAGCCCCAGCCGGTCCCGGTGCCGAGGTTACCGGGACCTTGGATCGCGATCGCCACGTCGGCTCCGAGGACGTGCCGTGCGCCGAGCAGCGCGGAGTGCACCGTGACCGCCTCGAGGTCGCCGCCGAAGGACTGACCCGCGCTGATCACGCCGGCCAGCAGGCCCGTCTCCCGCAGTCGGGCGGCGGTGCGGGAGAAGGCCGCGGGGAGGGCCGCGGCATCGGTGTGGACGTAGGCGATGCGGGCCGAGCGTCGGGTCGCCCGCACGCCGGCGACGATCGCGGGCAGGGCCGAGTGGAGGTCCGCGACGACGACCGGCATCCCCTCGAGGGAGTCGGCGTCGCGCACGGTCGCATAGTGCTCGCCGTCGGGGTCGTCGATCGCATCGACCATGGTCTGCATCGGGGTGTACCGGGCCTTGACCAGGTGGCCCGTGGTCTCCTCCGCCTCCGGCAGCACGTCGGGGCGGGCGATCACCAGGGCTTCGCCGCCCGTGCCGAGCTCGCGGCGCAGCGCATTGGTGTTCAGCAGGACCCGCTCCCCGCGCGCCGGGGCCCCGGTGAGCTCGGTGTACGCGAGGGCCGGGACCTGTCCGGTCCCGTCGTCCAGCGCGATCAGCATCCGTGCGACGCCCGGCCACCCCGGGCGCTCCTCGACGACGGTCCCTCGTTCCCAACGCAGCATGGGCACCAGCGTAGGCGGGAGGGAGCGGGTGCTCGGACCAGTAGTCTGGGCAGGTGGCTGCCAAGGGTGTGGAACGACTGCTCAACGTCATCATGACGATCGGCTCACGGCGACGGATCGATCGCCGGAAGCTGTTCGCGGTGATCCCCGATTACGCGGAGGCCGCCTCCGAGACCGCGCGCGAGCGGATGTTCGAGCGGGACAAGGCGTCGATCCTCGAGCTCGGCCTGCCGCTCACCACCGAGAAGGACGTGCTCGACGAGAACACGGTCTACTACCGGATCGACTCGCCCCGTGCGGGGGCGGTGCTGGACCTCACCGCCGCGGAGTACACCGTGCTGCTCGCTGCGAGCAGGGCCTGGGACGCCGCGGCCGCCGGCGGCGCCGCGCGGCGCGTCCGGGCGAAGCTGCTGAGCCTCGGCCACGACGCCGATCCCGACCTGCTGCGGCGCACCCCGCGCGGCGCCGTCGAGTCCCTGCCCGTGCTCTCGCCGCTGCTCGAGGCGGTCACCGCCGGGCACGGGGTGCGCTTCGTCTACCGCACCGCGCAGGGCTCACCCGCCGAGCGGCGCGTGGAGCCCTGGGTGGTGGGCGTCCATGAGGGGCACTGGTACGTCCATGGCTGGGACCTGGACCGCGAGGCGCCGCGCGTCTTCCGCGCCTCCCGCATCGAGTCCTTTCCCGCGGCCCTGCCCGCGAGCACCCGGCCGCGCCCCGAGGGCATCGATCTGGCGACCGCGCTCGAGTCCCTGCACACCGGCGACGACCGGGCCCCGGCGACCCTCCGCGTGGAGCCGTTCAAGGCCCTCGCGATCCGCGACCGCGCCGGCGCCCCGCTCGAGGCGCGGGAGGTCACCTTGCCGGAACTCCCGCGCACCGCGGCGCGGCGACTCGTGCTCGGCAATCTCCGCTGGCTCGAGCTGACCGGGCCCGACTCCTGGCGCCAGGAGCTGCTGGAGGTGCTCGCCGCTCTCCGCGCCGCCCACGAGGGAGCCGCCGATCTCACCGCGCTCGAGGCGGCACCCGTGCGCCCGCGGCCGCGGATCCGCACCACGGCGACGGACCGCGACGTGCTCTCCCGGCTGATCTCCGAGGCCTCCTACGTGATGAGCCGGGGAGAGGTCGAGCTCGCCGAGCTCGCCGCCGCCGTCGGCGTCACCGAGAAGCAGCTCATCGACGACCTGCAGGTGCTGTTCGTCTGCGGGGACATGGGCACCGGCTGGGAGGACCTCATCGAGGCCGAGTGGGAGGCCGGCACGGTGCGGGTGCGCAATGCGGACCCGCTGCGCCGCGCCCTCCGCCTGACGCCCCCCGAGATCACGGCGCTCCTCGCGGGGCTCGCGACCCTCGAGGAGGCAGCAGGCGAGGCCGAGAGCGTGCTCGAGAGCGCCCGTGCCAAGCTGCTCGCCGGACTGCGGGGCGAGGACGCCGACGTCGCCGCGGACCGGGAACCCACCGCGGGGGACCCCGCGAGCGCCGCGCCCGACGGCGACCCCGTGCTCCCCACGGCCCGGGAGGTCGACGACGCGATCGCCGCCGACGCCACCGCGGCGCGCACGGCGGACCGCGCCGAGGCGGTGCTCGCCGCGGTCCAGCGCGCCCTCGCCGCCGGGGACGCCGCCGCGGGCGCCCTCACCATCCGCTACTCCTCGGCGGACCGCCCCGGGACCAGCGTCCGCCGCATCCGTCCCGAGCGGATCGAGACCGACGGCTCCCGCTCATACCTGATCGCCGACTGCGAGCTCGCCGAGGGGCCGCGCCGGTTCCGCCTGGACCGCATCGTCGAACTGCTGCCGGACGGAACCCCCCAGTCCCGTGCGGAGGACGCCGCGGGAGCGGAGCTCGGCGGCCGCGTCGAGAGCGAGGTCTGGCTCGCGCTCGAACCGCCCGCGCACTGGATCGCCGAGTCCTTCGCGGCAGGGGAGCTGCGCGACGGGGAGAACGGTCGGACCTTCGCCCGGCTCGACTCGCCGATCCGCGCGGCGCTCGTCGACGCGGTGCTCGAGGCGGCGGGAGCGGCCGAGGTGCTCTCCCCGAGTGATCTGAGAGACACGATCGTGACCGTGGCACGGGCCGCGGACGCACGTCACAGCCAGACGGGGCCGCTACCCTGAATCGACCCGCCGTGCGGAGGCCCGATCCCGGACCTCGCCGCTCGTCATGTGCCCCATCCGCTGTGGGATGATAGGTGCGCTCGCGAGACCTCCGCGGCGCTGTTGAAAGGGAATTTCATGGGTTTCTTCCGTAGCCCCTGGCCGATCGTGATCCTCATCGTGCTCGTCGTGCTGCTTTTCGGCGCGAACAAGCTGCCCGGTCTCGCCCGCAACATGGGCAGGTCCATGCGCGTGTTCAAGAGCGAGGTCGAGGAGCTGCGCGGCGACGACCGCGCGGAGGACGACGAGGACGACGACGCCCCGCGTCAGCGCCCCGCCCGCGACGAGGACCGTCGCCGCGAGGACCGCCCCCGTCGGGACGAGCGCGAGTACGACCCCCGCGACGAGGCGGACCGCGAGCCCGTCCGCTCCCGGGAGGACGACGACTCCTACCGTCGCGACTGATCAGCGTCGACACAGGACGCTGCTGGTCCGGTCCGCAGCTGCGGACCGGACCGTCGACGACGGGGAGGAGAGACCGACGTGGCCAGTGACACCCAGGGCGACGCCCAGAGCACCGCGCAGGAGAAGCGCTCGCGCACGCCCAAGAACCCCGAGGGGCGGATGTCCCTCGGCGAGCACCTGCTGGAGCTGCGCAACCGCCTGGTGATCTGCGCGATCACCGTCGTGGTCTTCGCGATCGTGGGCTGGTTCGTCTTCGACTGGGTGTACGCGCTGCTCGAGCGGCCCTTCCGCCTCGCCGAGGCGCAGGGGCTCCCCGCCTCGCTGAACTTCCAGGGCGTGGGCACCGGCCTGAGCGTGAAGCTGCAGATGTCCGCCTACGTGGGCCTGCTGCTGTCCTCGCCGATGATCATGCTGCAGATCTGGCTCTTCGTGATGCCTGGCCTGCACCGCACGGAGCGCCGGTACGCGATCGGCTTCTTCGGCACCGCGATCCCCATGTTCTTCCTCGGCTGCGCCGCGGGCTATTGGGCGATCAACCAGCTGGTTCCGGTGCTGCTCTCCTTCACCCCGCAGGGCGACACGACCGACCAGCTGATCCGGTACGACGAGTACCTCGCGATGCTGGTCAAGACCATGCTCGCCTTCGGCATCGCCTTCGTGCTGCCGGTGGTGATGGTGCTGCTGAACTTCCTCGGCATCATCCGCGGCAAGACGATGCTCAAGGCGTGGCGCTGGCTGATCTTCGCGAGCGTGCTGTTCACCGCCGTGATGGTCCCGACCCCGGAGCCCTTCACGCTGCTGGCGATGTCCGCGGCCGTGGCCTCCCTGTTCTTCGGCGCGATCATCATCGCGCTGATCCACGACAAGCGCCACGGCATCACCGGCGAGGAGTCCGATGACGGGCTCGCCGATGACGAGGCGAGCGAGATCGACGGGCCCTCGCGCCTGGACGAGGACGATCGGTGAGTCGACTCCGAGTGGGACTGCTGTCGAATCCGACGGCGGCCCTCGGCGCGGCACGGCGCACCGGCCGGCAGGTCGCGAACCTGCTGAGCCTCGCCGGGATCTCCGTCGTCGACCTCTCCGGGCCGTCGGCCCAGGTGGCGCGGGCCCGCGCCCTCGAGATCCGGGACACGCTGACCGCCCTCGTCGTCGTGGGCGGGGACGGCACTGTCTCCCTCGGCGCGGAGATCGTGGCGGGCTCGCCGGTGCGGCTCGGCGTGGTCCCCTCCGGCAGCGGCAACGACTTCGCACGCGCCCTGGGGCTGCCGCTGAACGATCCCGAGGCGTCCACCCGGTCGCTGCTGCACGCCCTCTCGCGCCCCGCGGTGACCATCGACGCCCTCGAGATCACCGCCGCCGGCGAGCACTCCCTGCCGCACCGCTCCCTCGCCCTGGGCAACGTGAACCTCGGCTTCGACGCCCTCGTCAACGCCCGGGCCAACAGCTCCACCCGGGGGGCGTCCACCCGCTACACCGCGGCCGTGCTCCGGGAGCTCGCCGCGTTCTCCCCGTTCCCGTACTGGCTCGAGATCGACGGCGGGGAACGGATCGAGATCGATGCGACCCTGCTGACCGTGTCCAATACCGGTCTGTTCGGCGGGGGGATGCGGGTCGTCCCCGACGCGCGGGTCGACGACGGTCAGCTCGAGCTCGTGACCCTCGAGGGACTCTCCCGCATCCAGCTGCTGCGCTTCTTCCCCCGCGTCTTCCGCGGCACCCATACCTCCGTGCGGGGCTTCGCGACCCGCCCCGTGCGCGAGGTGACGGTGGGCCTGCGCCACGGGCGCGGCCTGCGCGCCTATGCCGACGGCGAGGCGCGCGCCCTGCTCCCGTTGACCGTTCGGGTGCTGCCCGGCGCCGTCCGTCTGCTGGCGGAGGTGCCGGAGCCGGGGGCCGAGGAGGCGAGCACCACCAGGAGGACCCGATGACCTCACCCGCGGATCGCTACGCCCGCTGGGCAGCGGAGAGGCGCGAGGCCGGTTCCGCCCTGAGCGCCTTCACGCGGCGCTACGACTTCACCCTCGACGACTTCCAGCTGGAGGGCTGCCGGATCCTCGAGGCCGGCAGCTCCGTCCTGGTCGCCGCCCCGACCGGCGCCGGCAAGACCGTGGTGGGCGAGTTCGCAGTCCACCTCGCCCTCGCACAGGGCCGCAAGGTCTTCTACACCGCACCGATCAAGGCGCTGTCGAACCAGAAGTTCGGCGAGCTGGTGGACTGGCTGGGACATGACCGGGTGGGCCTGCTGACGGGCGACACCTCGATCCGGCCCGAGGCCGAGGTGGTCGTGATGACCACCGAGGTGCTCCGGAACATGCTCTACGCCGACTCGGACCTCCTGACGGACCTCGGCTTCGTGGTCATGGACGAGGTGCACTATCTCGCCGACCGCCTGCGCGGGCCGGTCTGGGAGGAGGTCATCCTGCACCTGGACCTCTCGGTGCAGCTCGTGGCGCTCTCCGCGACCGTCTCCAACGCAGAGGAGTTCGGGGCATGGCTGCAGGAGGTCCGCGGGGAGACCGAGATCGTGGTCTCGGAGACGCGACCCGTGCCGCTGTGGCAGCACGTGATCGCGGGCGAGGAACTGCTGGACCTCTTCGTCGACGAGGCCGGTGAGGCGGTGGTCTCCCAGGGCCCCGGCGCCCGGGCGCATCGCGTGGTGAACCCCGAGATCGAGCGGGTCACCTCCTTCTCCCTCCCGGTCGACGAGCGCTCCGGCGGCCCGCGCGGACGCGGCTACCGCGGGCGGAAGGGCACCAGCGGTCGGCACCGGCCCCGCGGCTCGGGTCAGCACGGCCGGCGCGGAGGCCGCGATCAGGGCCCCGATCGCCCCGGAGCAGGAGGGACCTCCGGCGGCGAGGGCCGCAGCGACCACCGGCAGGGCGGTCGGCCCGACCGCGGGCACCGCGACGGCCCTCAGGACGGGAGGCCGCGGGGCGGGCGTCCGGGCGGCGGGCAGTGGCCGATGCGACGCGCCGACGTCATCGCGCTGCTCGACGATGCGGCGCTGCTGCCCGCGATCGTGTTCATCTTCTCCCGCGCCGGCTGCGAGGGTGCCGTCCAGCAGTGCTCCCGGGCGCGCGTCCACCTCACCGACGAGCAGGAGCGCCGCCGGATCCGGGCTGTGCTCGACGAGCACCTCGCCGAGATCGGCCCCGAGGACGAGGACGTGCTCGGGATCGAGGCCTTCCGGCGTGCCGCCCTCGACGGCTACGCCGCGCATCACGCGGGCATGCTGCCGCTGCTGAAGGCGGTGGTGGAGACGCTCTTCGCGCAGGGCCTGATCAAGGTGGTCTTCGCGACGGAGACCCTCGCACTGGGCATCAACATGCCGGCCCGCTCGGTCGTGCTCGAGAAGCTCGTGAAGTTCAACGGGGTCGAGCACGCCGATCTCACCCCGGGGGAGTTCACGCAGCTCACGGGGCGAGCAGGACGCCGCGGCATCGACACCGAGGGGCATGCGGTGGTGCTCGCGGGGCCGCACTTCGACGCCGCGGCCGTCGCCTCCCTCGCCTCTAGGCGCACCTACCCGCTCCGCTCGGCGTTCCGGCCGACGCCGAACATGGCCGTCAACCTGCTGGACCGCTTCGACCTGTCCCGCGCCCGGGAGACCCTGGAGACCAGCTTCGCCCAGTTCCAGGCGGACCGCTCGGTGGTGGGTCTCGCCCGTCGCGCCCGCGAGCTCGAGGACACCGCCGACTCCTATCTCGAGGCGATCACCTGCGAGCACGGGGACCTGCTCGGCTACGCGGCGATCCAGGAGCGCATCGCGGAGCGCGAGAAGTCCCTCTCGCGCTCCCGGGCCTCCGCCCAGCAGGACCGGACCAGGTCGGTGCTCGGCGCGCTCCGCCGCGGCGACGTCATCGCCCTGCCGGGCGGGAAGCGGCGCGGCTATGCCGTGGTGCTCGACGTGGACCGCACCGTGCTGGGGGGCCCGCAGCTCGACCTGCTCGACACCGAGGGCCGTCGGCGCAGCCTCCGCCCGGGGGACGTGCCCTCGCCGCCCGCCGTGCTCGACACCCTGCGTCTGCCGCGGCAGGAGGCGCTCGGCAGCGGGAAGGTCCGCAAGGACACCGCCGCCGCGCTGCGCCAGCGGCTGTCGGGCGCGGACGACGACGCGCGCCGCGAGGTGCGGCGCCGGGCGGAGAAGGTCCCGTCCAGCGCCGCGACCGACGAGACGCTGCTGCGGTTGCGGGAGGAACTCGCGGCGCATCCGTGCGCCGCCTGCCCCGACCTCGCCGCCCATCTGCGCTGGGTCGGCCGCTGGCGCTCGAGCCGACGCGAGCTCGAGGGCGTGCAGCGGCGCATCGAGGGGCGCACCAGCTCGCTGGCCCGGCAGTTCGATCGGCTCACCGACCTGCTCCAGGAACTCGGGTACCTCGAGCCCGCCGAGGACAGGTCCGCCGCCGAGCCCGATCTGCGCCCCACCCCGAGCGGACTGCGGTTGCGCCGACTGTTCAGCGATCGGGACCTGCTCATCGCCCAGTGCCTCGAGCACGGGGCCTGGAGGGGCCTGGACGCCCCGGGCCTCGCGGCCGTGGTCTCGGCCGCGGTGCACGAGTCCCGCCGCGACGACCGCGCCCCCGAGGCGATCCCGGATCCCGCCGTGGACGCGGCGCTCGTGGCCTCCGCGCACCTCGCCCGGGAGCTGCAGGCCGCGGAGTCCCGGCACGGCATCGAACCGACGGTCCCCCCGGATCCCGCGATCGCCGGGATCGTCCATCGCTGGGCGCGCGGGGAGCATCTCGCCGCCGCCCTCGACGGCAACGACCTCCCGGCCGGGGACTTCGTCCGCCACTGCCGCCAGGTGATCGACCTCCTCGACCAACTCGCCGAGGACCCGGAGCTCGGGGCGACCGCGCGCCGTGCGATCACGGCGGTGCGGCGCGGCCTCGTCGCCCAGGAGATCGACCGATGAGCGTTCTCCCAGGAGGACCCGTCACCCTGGGGCCCGTGACCACGCCCGACACCGTCCCCGCCGCCTCCACGCCCGCGCTCTACACCGGCATCGTGCTGTACAGCACCGTCGACCCCGAGGCCGCGGCGATGCTGGTCGCCGACGGGCTGATCGCCTGGACCGGCCCGGAGGACTCCGCCGCCGTGCTCTTCCCCGAGGCGGAGCGCGTCGACGCGACCGGCTGCCTGCTCACCCCCGGCTTCGTCGACGCCGCCGCGACCGCCGACGGCTCGGCACCGGATCCCGCCGACGACGCGGCGGCCGCTGCCTCCGGGATCGTGCTGCGCCTGCCCGGGCCGACGGGGGAACGGGAAGGACTGCGCGTGATCGCCCCGGTCACCGAGAGCGCCGACTTCCTCGATCTGACCTCCTCGGGCACGCCGCTCGCCCTCGGGTCCGGCGGTGTCCCCGAAGCGGCGGATCCGTGGGACTGGCTGCGGGGCGCGACCCGTCGGCCGCCCGCGGAGCAGCGCATCAGCGATCGGGCCGCCTTCCTCGCCGCGACCCGCGGAGGGCGCCGCCTCGCCGGCGACCGCCACCCCGGGGATCTCCGCACCGGGCAGCCCGCGACCTTCGTGGTCTGGGAACCGTGGGACCTCACCGTCCAGTCCAAGGCCACCGGGGTGGACTCGTGGTCCACGGACCCGCGCTCGCGCACGCCCCTGCTGCCCGACCTCGACCAGGGCAGCCCGCGGGCGCTGCGCACCGTCGTCGACGGCCGGATCGTGCACGATCTGCTCGGGCAGGGGCGCGGATGAGCGCGGCCGCCCGCACCGCCGCCCCGCGGGGGACCGCGGAGACGACGTCCGACGAGGTCGACCCGACGCCCTGGCCCGTCGCCCTGCTGCTCGCCGCCCTCGGAGGGGTCTGCGCCCTGCTGGCCTTCCCGCCCTATGACCTGTGGATGCTCCTGCCGGTCGCGCTGGCCCTGTTCAGCGCCGCGCTGCTGGTGCGCACGGTCCGGCTCGCGGTGCTGGTCTCCCTCGTCTGGGGCCTCGCGTTCTTCGTCCCCCTGACCCAGTGGGCGAGCACCTACGCCGGGTGGATGCCGTGGCTCGCGCTCGGCGTCTTCGAGGCGCTGTACATGGTGGTCTACGGCCTCGCCGCGCGCACCGTGATGGTGCGCCGCGGTCTCTCGCTGAGCTCGGCGATCGTCGTCGCCGCCCTGTGGACCGCGGTCGAGCTGCTGCGCGGCACCGTCCCCTGGGGCGGACTGACCTGGGGGTCGGCGGCCTTCGCGCTGGGTGACTCGCCCCTGCTGAACCTCGGCCCGTGGGTCGGCATGTCCGGCCTCGCCTTCGTCACGGCCCTGCTCGGCCAGCTGCTGGTGCACGGTGCCCTGTCGCTCCTGGGACGGCGCCACCGGGGTCTCGTCGGCTTCTCGGGGGTGTGGCCGCTGGCGATCGCGGTCGCCGCCGTGCTCGCGACCGTCCTCACCCCCTATCCCGCCAACCGTGCCCCGGAGGGCCGCCCGACGATGCGCATCGTCGGGGTGCAGGGCTCGATGGAGCGCATCGACCCCGCGACCATGGCCATGCCCGAGGGAGTCTTCGAGAACCACCTCGAGACCACCCACCAGGTGATCGCCGACGCCGAGGCGGACGGCACGGAGCTCGGGCTGATCGTCTGGCCCGAGGACTCCACCGGCTACGACCCGCGGCAGGATCCCTGGCTCGCCCAACAGCTCGCCGCCGCCTCCACGGAGGCGGGCGCCCCGATCCTCATCGGCACCCAGTCCGCGGTGGGGGACACGCAGCGGCTGAACGAATCGGTCCTCGTCACGCCCGACGGCAGCATGCCCTACTCCTACGCGAAGCGGCACCCCGTGCCCTTCGGCGAGTACGTCCCCTTCCGGGACTTCTTCCGCACCCTCACCGACAAGGTCGACCTCGTCGGCCGCGACATGATCCCCGGCGAGGAAGTGGGAGTGTTGGACCTCGGCGCCGTCGGGCAGGGCGAGGGGTCCGTCGGCGTGCTGATCTGCTTCGAGATCGCGTACCAGGACCTCGTCGGCGACGTCGTCGAGGACGGTGCCGAGGTGATCGTGGTGCAGTCCAACAACGCCCTCTTCGGGGACTCGCACGAGGCGATCCAGCAGCTCGCCGAGGCGAAGGTGATGGCCGTGGTCTCGGGACGGAGCGTCGTGCACGTCTCCACCGTCGGGCATAGCGCGATCTTCACCCCCGAGGGACGGCAGCTCGACTTCGTGGATCACTGGGACCAGGGAGCCGTCGTCGCGGACGTCCCGCTCCGCACCGGCACCACGCTCGCCGTCGCCGCCGGTCCCTGGATCGGGGTGGGGATCAGCGCGGTCGCGGTCCTCGGCCTCCTCGGGGCGCTGTCCACTTCCCGTCGGGCGCTCGCGCGCCCCCGTCCGCGTCGATCCACCAGGACCTGAGCATGCACCCCTCCTCCGCCCCGCTGCCGCCCTCCCTCGTCGTGATCCCGACCTACGACGAGCGCGACGCCCTCCCCGGGACCCTCGCCCGGCTCCGCGCCGCGGTGCCCGAGGCGCACGCGCTCGTGGTCGACGACGCCTCCCCGGACGGCACGGGCCAGTGGGCGGACCGGGCCGCGGCCGCGGACGATCACGTGCACGTCCTGCACCGCACGGGCAAGGAGGGCCTCGGCCCCGCCTATCTCGCGGGTTTCGCCTGGGGCCTCGAGCGCGGCTACGCCCAGCTCGTGGAGATGGACGCCGACGCCTCGCACCGTCCCGAACAGCTGCCGCGGCTGCTCGAGGGGCTGCGCCGCGGGGCGGACCTCGCGATCGGCTCCCGCTGGGTGACCGGGGGCCGGGTCCACGACTGGCCGCTGCGCCGCCTGCTGCTCTCCCGCGGGGCGAACCTCTACGTCCAGCTGGTGCTGGGCCTCGGGGTGCGGGACGCGACCGCGGGCTTCCGGGCGTTCCGCGCGGAGACCCTCGCCGGGATCGTCCGTGGCCGGGTCGCGTCGCAGGGCTACTGCTTCCAGGTGGACATGACCCGTCGGGCCCGCGCCGCCGGCGCCGTGATCGCGGAGGTCCCCATCGACTTCGACGAGCGCACCGAGGGCGCCTCGAAGATGTCCTCGCGGATCGTGCGGGAGGCGCTCGTGAAGGTCACCCTCTGGGGGGTCGCGCACCGCACCCAGCAGCTTCGCACGGCCCTGCGCTACCCTGGCCGCGCCCGCAGGTCCGTCACGGCAGCGAAGGGGGACGCACGATGACCAGCTCCACGGGGACCGGCTCCGAGCGTCCCGGCCCGCTCCGCTCCCGCCTCGGCGTACTCGTGCCGGTGGGCATCATCGCCCTCGGCCTGCTCGAGCTCGCGATCCTGATCGTCATCGGCGTGAACACGAACCTGTGGTGGCCCCTGGTCATCGTGCTCGTCGGCGGCATCGTCGCGGTCGCCCTCGTGGTCGCGGCCGGGCAGCAGTCCTTCGTGCGGCTGCGGTCGCTGTTCCGCGCCCTCGGGGGGCGCGGCGACGTGCAGAAGCATCTCTCCCGCCCCGCGTTCACGCTCCTGGCCGCGCTCTGCTTCGCCTTCCCGGGGGTGCTCAGCGACCTGATCGGGATCATCCTGCTGCTCACCCCGGTGCAGCGCCGCACCGTCCGGGCCATGGGCCTCTCCGGCGGCTCCGAGGGCGCCTCGCGCGTGCTCTACCGGCGCAGCACGGGCGGCGTGATCGACGGGGAGATCATCCTCGATGCGCAGCGGCCCGAGCAGGGGCCGGGCGGCCAGCGGCGCACCGGTGGCGAGGGCGGCTCCACCCCGCCGGTCATCCAGCAGGACTGACCCTCCCGCGCCACAGGACCAAACCTCACGACAGAGCCCCCGCACCGTCTCGGACGATGCGGGGGCTCTGCGGCGACGGCCGGGCCGTCGGGATCAGAAGTGGGTGCGCTGGTGCAGCTTGCCGGCGCGGAGCAGCGCGAGGCGCTGGTCGAGGAGCACCTGCAAATCCTCCTCGCTGCGACGCTCCAGGAGCATGTCCCAGTGGGTGCGCACCGGCTTGCCGGGCTTCTCCTCGGGCTTCTCGTGGTCGCGGAGCACCGCGGTCGCGCCGCAGCGGCACTCCCACACGGCCGGGACGTCGGCCTCGACGGAGAACGGCAGCACGATGTTGTGGCCGTTGGGGCAGTCGTAGATGGCCTCCTGACGCGGAGCGGCCAGCACGCCCTCGTCGGTCTCCATGGAGAGGGAGCCCAGACGGGTTCCTCGCAGACTGCGGCTGTTCATGCGGTTCTCGCTTCCTGCCGGAAAGATGCTCCGGGCGGGGTGCCGCCCGGAAGGTCTGTGTCGGTCAACGCCGCACGGGCACGATCTGTTCCCGTTCCGGTCGGGGGACCGGTGCCCGCGGCGGACCGTCGGTCACGCGCCGTCGGCCTGCCCGGAGAGGAGCTCCGAGAGCAGATCGACGCGATTGGTGATGATACCATCCACGCCGCTGACCAGCAGATGCCGCATGTGCTCCGGGTCGTCCACCGTCCACACGTGCACCTCGCAGCCGGCGCGGTGAGCGGCCGCGATGTTCGCGGGGGTGACGATGGGCACGCCCTGGTAGGTCTCCGGCACCTGGAGCGCGCCGAAGGGCCGCAGGATCCGGGCGATGACCCGGTCGGGCGCCTCGACGGCGCGGGCGGCGAGGAAGGCGGCGATCGTGGCGCGGCCGGGGGAGCGGACCGGGGTGACCCCGGTGGCGGCCTTCACCGTCGCGACGGCCTTGCGCGCCACGACGTCGTGGAAGCTGGTCAGGCAGATGCGGTCGGCGCTGCGGGTGCGGGCGATGGCCGCGACGGTCGGCCCGATGGCCTCGGGAACCTTGACGTCGACGTTGACCTGGACCTCGGGGAAGCCTCCGAGCACGTCCTCGAGCATCGCGAGCGGCTCCTCGCCCGCGAGGCGGATGGCGCCTGCCTCCTCGGCGCTGAGCTCCGCGATGCGGCGGGGGTCCCCGGCGATCCGCTGCAGATCGGGGTCGTGGACGGTCAGCGCGAGGTGGTCCGCGGTGGCGCGCACGTCGGTCTCGAGGACGTCGGCGCCCGCGGCGATCGCGCGCTCGAAGGCCCCGAGGGTGTTCTCGGCGCCGTCCGCGACGAGCCCCCGGTGCGCGATCCGCCGCGGCCGGGACCCGGGCAGGAAACGCGAGTGCGGTCGCCCCTCAGGGCTGTTGCTGATCGATGAGGGCATCCTCTTCCTCCTCGTCCTGGCCTCGGCGTCGCGCACGGGCGACGGTCCGGGGCTGGGTGCTGGTGCGGGTCCGACGGGGGCGGCCGCGGCTCGTGCTCTGTTCGCTCGAGAGCTCCGTCGTGGAGCCCCCAGCCGCCGCGACCGTGGCCGGGGCGGGCTCCGGCATGGTCGGGGTCGTCCCCGGGGCGGGTGCCGACTCGTCCGCGGGACCGGACCTCTCGGCGGCGACGGCGTCGCGCTCATCCTGCAGTCGGCGTCGCAGGACGTACACCAGCGCCGCGGGGAAGAAGATCGCGAAGAGCACCCACTGCACGGTGTAGGAGAGATGGGGGCCGAGCGAGGTGTCGGGAGCGCGCAGGGCGATCGGGCGGGCGGAATCCGGCTGCTCGGCATCGAGCACCGCGTAGGCACCGGTGACCATCTCGCCGTCGAGGGGGAGGTCCGCGGCGATCTGCTGGGGGTTGATCGAGTGGACCTGGCCTTCGGGGCGCTCACGATCCAGGACCCGCTCGGCGGGCCGCACCCGGGCGGTGAGGGTGAGCTCTCCCGCGGGGACGGGGGCAGGGTCGTCGGGCTGCGAGGCGGAGTCCTGGGAGTCGACCCAGCCGCGCACGATCAGCAGAACGGTGCCGTCCTCGGCCCGGAAGGGGACCAGTTGATAGAAACCGGTGGCGCCGCCGTACTGGCGGTTGCGGACGTAGAGCACGCAGCCCGGGTCGGTGCAGTACTCGCCGCGGAGCTCCACGCGCTGCCAGTCGTCCTCGGCCGCGAGCGTGCTGCCCGGGGTGGGCAGCAGCCGGGAGAGGGCGGCGGGATCCGCGTCGTAGTTGGCCTCGATGACGGCGGCCTCGGCGCGGCGCTCCTCGAAGCGGTGCCACTGCCAGCGGCCGAGGCCCAGGCAGACGGTGGCGGCGAGGGTCACGAGGAGCAGACCGACGAGGGTCTCTCGGCTGAGGAGCACTCGGCGCCAGGAGACCCGTGGCGAGGCGTCGCTCCCCGCACTCGCCGTCGGGGGAGCGGGGTGCAGCGGACCGGTCATGGGGCGTCCGGCGTGCGCGCCTGGTCTCCCTCGATCGCGGTGACGGCCCCCAGGTGCCCGGAGGCCTCGGTGAGCACGCCGATGAGGTCGTCAACGGCGAAGTCGACGAGCCGTACGAAGACGATCGCGGTGAGGGCGGCGAGGACGAATCCGAGGGCCGTCACCGTGATCGTCATGCCGAGGCGCAGGCGCGGACGCCGCTTCTCGGGCTTCGCCGGCGGGAAGCCGTAGTCCTCGTCCTCGAGATGGTTCTGGGACCACATCCCCGGGTTGAGGACGGAGACGGGGTAGGTGTCGACGCGAGCCCGGGGGCGGGCACCGCTCGCGGGGACATCGACGGAGTCCAGCAGCGGCGGTGCGGTGCGGGCGAGGGGCTCGTCCGGCAGCCACAGACGCCATCCCGCCGGCACCGGCCCCCACGCGTGCGGGGGCCGGAAGCCGTCCGGAGGGGTCCACCCGTCATGCGGGGGCTCCGGCCAGTTGGGCGGGGGGTTGAAGCGCGGACTCACGCAACGACGTCCCAGGTGTACTCGTCGGTCCAGTTGTTGTAGACGAGCTTGTTGCCACCGGCCCGCTGCACGTCGTACAGCAGGATGTAGGTGTAGGTCTCCCCGGCCTTGAACGGGTAGAGGCTGTCGTAGTCCCGGCCGTTGTCGGCGAGGGAGTAGGTCTCGATGGACTCGCTGACGGTGCCGCCGTAGGGGGTGTTCAGCTCCCAGTAGAAGGACGGGAAGTCCATCTCGCCCTCGGTGACCTCGATCTGCGCGGTGACGACGAGGTACTCGCCGAACTCGGCCGGCTCAATGGTGCCGCCGTAGCTGCTGGGCAGGTTCTCCGCGGTCTGCCACTGCATGTGCACGGTGACGTTCGCGGTACCGGTGTCGCTGATGACCTCCTGGGTCTGGGCGCCCTCAGCAGGCATGGTCGGCACCGGGGTGGTCGGATCGGGGGAGACGTACTCCTCCTCGTCCTCGGTGGTCTCCTCGTCGGTGGGCTCCTCCTCCGTGGCGGTGGGATCCTCCTCGACGGTGGTCTCCTCGGCGGTCGTCGTCTGATCCCCGCCGCCGCCGGCTTCGTCGTTCCCGCTCCGCGAGAACAGGACGATGCCGACGATGGCCGCGATCAGAGCGAACACGAGGACGAGGGCGATGCAGCCCACCCACCAGAAGCGGGCGATGACGCCCTTCTTCGGCGCCTCGTTCGGGCCGGTCGTGGCGGTCCAGCCCCCGGGCGACGTGGCCGGCGAGCCCTGGCCGAAGGCCGGGGCGGCGTAGTCCGACGCGGAGCCCTGGCCGTAGCCGGCGGGGGACGCCTGGCCGTAGCCGGCGGGAGACGCCTGGCCGTAGCCGGCGGGAGACGCCTGGCCGTAGCCGGCGGCCTGGTCCTGCTGGCCGTATCCGGCGGGGGAGGCCTGGCCGTAGCCGTCGGCGGAGTCCTGCTGGCCGTAGCCCGACGAGGACTGGTCCCCGTAGCCGCCCTGCTGGCCGTATCCGTTGGTCATGCCGCCATCCTGTCCGTAGGCCGGCGCCGCGGCCGCCGCATCCTGTCCCTGCTCGGCCGGAGCGGAGCCCTGCTGCTCGGCGCCGGTCGCGGTCTCGTACGGGGCCTGCTGGGCGAGGTCCGCCTGCAGATCGGGTCCCTGGTACTCGGCCGTCTCGCTCGCGCCCGTGGCCGAGGCCTCGGTTCCGCCGGCAACCTGGGCCTGCTGATCGGTGCTGGCGACGTGCGTGGCGTCGTCATCGAAGACCGGAGCGGCTGCGGCCTGCTGATCGGTCCCGGCGATGTGGGTCGCGTCGGCATCGACGAGCGCAGGCTCCTCCGCCGACGGCAGCTCGGACTCGGTTCCGGTCGCCTCGGCGCCGGCACCGGTCTCGGCGTCGGTGGCCAGCGGCTGCTCATCACGGGGCTCCCCGCGATGGGAACCGGCATAGGCAGCGGCGGCTCCGGCTCCGACGGCCCCGGCGCCCACGGTGCCTGCGGTCGCGGCCGACGCGGGAGCGGAGTCCTCGGTGCCCGAGTCGCTGTCCTCGACCGGAGCGGACGGCTCCTCGGCCACCGCGAAGTCGGAGGAGGACGCGTCGGACGCGTCCGCAGACCCGGACGCGCTCGAGCCGTAGGCGTCCGCGGCCCCGGCGTAGCTCCCGGTGTACTCGGGGGCGGCCGCGGGCTCGGAGTCGGTGGACTCCTGGCTGCCGAACGGTGCCTGCTCGGCGGGGAGGGCCTCGCCCTCCGCAGCGATCCCGGAGTCCGCCGGCGCGTCGCCCTGCGGAGTCTCGCTGTGCGGAGCCTCGGCCTGCGGAGCCTCAGCGGCGGGGGACAGGTCCTCGCCGCTCGGGGCGACGGAACCCGCGGAGACGATCCGCGTGGCATCGTCCTGCTCCTCGACGGCGGGCGCGGCAGCCGCGTCCTCGGCGAGCGGCGCCTCCTGGGCGGGGGCGCTCGGCTCGTCGGCGGGAGCCACGGGCTGCTCGGCAGGGGCCTGCTCGACGGACGCCTGATCGGCCGGGGCGGCCTCGCCCTCGACCCAGAAGTTCCAGCCCTCGGGGGCGGGACCCCAGGCCGGATCCGGCTGCCACCCGGGCGGCGGGGTCCAGTTGGGATCGTCGATCTGCCAGTTCGGCGGAGGATTGAATCGGTAGGCCATCAGGCAGCACCTTCCAGAGGCTGTATCCACGGACGGGCTTCCCCCAAGAACCCCGACACTCTCTCGCACCGTATCGTAGAGCACACTGCGCCGCGGGAGATGCATCCCCGAAGCGTGCCGAACGATGCCGACCAGCAAGGAGCCCCCGATGTCCGACGCCCCCCACGAGCCCCGCAGCGTCCTGATCACCGGCGGCAACCGCGGCATCGGCCGCGCCATCGCCGAGGAGTTCCTGCGCCGCGGCGACCGGGTGGCAGTCACCAGCCGCTCGGGCGAGGGCGGTCCCGAGGGTGCGCTCACCGTCGCCGCGGATGTCACCGACGGCGCCTCCCTCGATGCGGCGATCGCCGCCGCCGAGTCGGCGCACGGCCCGATCGAGGTCCTCGTGGCCAATGCCGGCATCACCGACGACCAGCTGCTGCTGCGCATGAGCGATGAGTCCTTCGAGAACGTCATCGACACGAACCTCACCGGCTCCTTCCGTGTCGTCCAGCGCGTCATCAAGTCGATGGTGCGCAAGAAGAAGGGCCGCATCGTGCTGATCTCCTCGGTCGTCGGCCTCTACGGCTCGCCCGGTCAGGTCAACTACGCCGCCTCGAAGTCCGGGCTCGTCGGCATCGCCCGCGCGCTGACCCGCGAGCTCGGCTCGCGCGGCATCACCGCGAACGTCCTCGCCCCCGGCTACATCGACACCGAGATGACCCAGGCTCTCTCCGAGGATCTCCAGGCCTCGTACCGCAAGGCCATCCCGGCGGGCCGCTTCGCCGATCCGGCCGAGGTCGCACGCGTCGTGTCCTTCCTCGCGAGCGACGACGCGGCCTACATCTCCGGCGCCGTCATCCCCGTCGACGGCGGCCTCGGCATGGGACACTGAGCCCGGCCCTCGACCGGCCCCTCCCCATCGAACGAACGAAGGCGTGAACGCAGCCCCATGTCATCCTCGGACCCCGACAGTCGCCTCCTGCTCCTGATGCGTCACGGCAAGGCCGACAGCGGCACCGGCGTCGCGGACCACGAGCGTCCCCTCGCCGACCGCGGCCGGTCCCAGGCCCAACTGGTCGGGGAGTACCTCGAGTCCCAGAACGTGCGGGTCTCGCGGGTGCTCGTCTCGGACGCCCGGCGCACCACCGAGACCTGGGAGGCGGTGCTCTCGACGATGCCGTCCTTCGACGGCAAGGTGACCTTCCACGAGGACATCTACACCGGCGGCGGCCGCGAGCTCCTCGCCCTCATCCGCGAGGTGAAGGACAAGCACTCCGTGCTGCTGGTCATCGGGCACGAGCCGACGATCTCCTCGGTGATCTCCCATCTCGCCGCCGAGGACTCCGATTCGGGGGCCGAGGCACAGGCCCGCATCGGCATGCCGACGGGGGCGATGGGAGTGCTGTCCGGCGCGCTGCCCCATTGGCAGGACCTCGACGAGGACGGGCTCACGTTGCATACCATCGTGCGCCCCTGAGGTCAGCGGGAGGCAGCGGCCTCCAGATGCGGCCAGGCGTCCAACAGCGACTCGCCGTCGAGGATCACGTCGGCCGCCTCACGCAGCGCGGGCTTCGCCCGGAACGCGATACCGGTCCCCGCCTCCTCGACCATCAGCCGGTCGTTCGCGCCGTCGCCCATCGCGACCACCCGCTCGCGCGGCAGCCCGTAGCGCTCGGCGAGCTCCAGCAGGGTGCGCCGCTTCGCTTCGCCGTCGATGATCGGACCGCTGACCTTGCCGGTGAAGCGACCGTCGACGATCTCGAAGCGGTTGGCGAGCACGTGATCGATGCCCGTCTCGGCGGCGAGGGGATCGATGATCTCGTGAAAGCCTCCGGAGACGAGAGCCGTCACCCAGCCGGCGGCCCGCGCCCGGGCCATCAGCTCGAGCGCGCCTGGCGTCGGCACGAGCACCGCCCGCACCTCGGCGAGCACCGACTCCTCGAGCCCCTCGAGCAGCGCCACCCGGGCGCGCAGCGACTGGGAGAAGTCGAGCTCCCCGCGCATGGCGGCGGTGGTGATCTCCTCGACCCGGTCCCGCACTCCCGCGTGCTCGGCGACGAGCTCGATCACCTCCTGCGTGAGGAAGGTCGAGTCGACGTCGGACACGAGCAGGCCCGTCGCCGTGCGCACCGTCCCGCTCACGGTTCGATGACCGTTCCCTTGCCGATCACGGTGATCCCGGACTCGGTGACCACCCAGCCCCGGGCGAGGTCGGCGGCGGCATCCAGACCGATCTGCGTGCGCGGCGGGATGATCACGTCCTTGTCGATGATCGCGCGGTGGATCTGGCAGTGCCGTCCGACGGTCACGTTGTCCATCAGCACCGAGTCGGAGACCGTCGACCAGGAGTTCAGCCGTACACCCGGGGAGAGAACGGAGTTGGAGACCTGCGCACCGGAGATCACCACGCCGGGCGAGATCACGGAGTCCACCGCCGTCCCCACGCGGCCGGGCCCGGCGTGCACGAACTTCGCCGGCGGCTCGTTGCGGTGGCCGGTGAAGGTGGGCCAGTCGCTGTTGTACAGGTTGAACACCGGATGCACGGCGATCAGGTCCATGTGCGCGTCGTAGAAGGCGTCGAGCGTGCCGACGTCCCGCCAGTAGTCGCGGTCGCGGTCCGTCGAGCCGGGGACGTCGTTGCGGATGAAGTCGTAGACCGCCGCATCGCCCGCGGCGACGAAACCGGGGACGATGTTGCCGCCCATGTCGTGCGCCGAGGAGTCGTCCTCCGCGTCGCGGGTCACGGCCTCGACCAGGGCATCCGCGTCGAAGATGTAGTTGCCCATCGAGGCGAGGATCTGGGTGGGGTCGTCGGCGAGCCCCTCCGTCTCCGTCGGCTTCTCGACGAAGGCCTTGATGGTGGTCGGGTCCGCCGGGTCGGTCTCGATCACACCGAACTGGTCGGAGAGCTCGAGCGGCTGGCGGATCGCGGCGACGGTGCAGGACTTCCCGGAGGCGATGTGCGCCTCGAGCATCTGCGAGAAATCCATCCGGTAGATGTTGTCGGCCCCGACCACGAGCACGTGCTCGGGCTTCTCGTCGCGGATCAGGTTGAGGGACTGCGCGATCGCGTCGGCGCTCCCGCGGAACCAGTGCTTGCCCAGGCGCTGCTGCGCGGGGACGGGAGCGACGTAGTTCCCGAGCAGGGAGCTCATCCGCCACGTCTGCGCGATGTGCTTGTCCAGGGAATGGGACTTGTACTGGGTCAGCACGACCACTCGGAGGTAGCCCGAGTTGACGATGTTGGACAGGGCGAAGTCGATCAGACGATAGATGCCGCCGAAGGGGACGGCAGGCTTCGCACGATCCAGGGTCAGCGGCATCAGCCGCTTCCCCTCTCCGCCGGCGAGGACGATGGCGAGGACCTTCTTGGAGGACATAATGCGAGGATAGTGCAGACGTGGCACCGGTCACGCCGGGATCGCGGACGTCGATCGACGGCGGGCGGTGCCGGTGGACCAGAGGATCAGGAGAGGGGTCGGGACATGCGCGTGGACCTGCTGACGAAGGAGTACCCGCCGGAGATCTACGGAGGGGCCGGCGTGCACGTCGCCGAGCTCACCCGGGTGCTGCGGGAGCACGTGGAGGTGCAGGTGAGGGCCTTCGGCGCGGAGCGCGACGAGAAGGACACCCGCTCCTACACCACCCCCGTCGAGCTCGAGGGCGCCAACGCCGCCCTCTCGACCCTCGGTACCGATCTGCTGATCGCCGCGGACTGCGCGGGCGCGGACCTGGTCCACTCCCACACCTGGTACGCGAACTTCGCCGGCCACATGGCGTCCCTCCTGCACGGGATGCCGCACGTGCTCTCGGCGCACTCGCTCGAGCCGCTGCGTCCCTGGAAGGCCGAGCAGCTCGGCGGCGGCTACCGCGTCAGCTCCTTCGCCGAGCGCACCGCCTACGAGGGCGCCGCCGGGATCATCGCCGTCTCCGCCGGGATGCGCGAGGACATCCTGCGCGCCTACCCGGGCGTGGACCCGGCCAAGGTCCATGTGGTCCACAACGGCATCGACGTCGACGTCTGGCAGCCGAACCCGGAGACCTCGGCCCTGACCTCCCGCGGCATCGACCCGGAGGCGCCGACGATCGTCTTCGTCGGCCGGATCACGCGCCAGAAGGGCCTGCCCTACTTCCTGCGCGCGGTGCGCGAACTGCCCGCCGAGTACCAGGTGGTGCTCTGCGCCGGCGCGCCGGACACCCCGGAGATCGCCGCCGAGGTGGACGGTCTGGTCCGCGAGCTCGCCGCCGAGCGCGGCACGGTCCACCTGATCACCGAGATGCTGCCCCGGCACGAGCTGACCCAGATCCTCAGCCACGCGACGACCTTCGTGTGCCCCAGCATCTACGAGCCGCTCGGCATCGTGAACCTCGAGGCGATGGCCTGCGGCATCCCGGTGGTCGCCTCCGCCACCGGTGGCATCCCCGAGGTCGTGGTGGACGGAGAGACGGGCTATCTGGTTCCGCTCGAGCAGGTCACCGACGGCACCGGCACCCCGGTGGACCCGGATCGTTTCGTCGCGGACCTGCGCGACGCCCTGGTGCGCATGGTCTCGGACCCGGTCCGGGCGCAGGAGATGGGGGAGGCCTCGCGGCGTCGTGCGGCGGAGCACTTCTCCTGGTCCTCGATCGCCGAGCGCACCCTCGAGGTGTACCGGGAGGTCATCGCCCAGCACGGCTGAGCCCGCCCGGCTGAGCCGGTGCTGTCGGCGGAGGTCGACGGGGCGCGACCCGTCGGCCCGCCCGGCGGTCAGCCGATGCCGTCGGTCTCCGCGGTGACGATCCGCTCGATGACCTCGACGAGCGCCGACCGTGCCGCGTCGTGCAGCTCGTCGAGGAGTCCACGGCGGGCGAGGGCCTCGGCGAGGTGCTGCGTGTGCCCGTGCCCCTCCTCGATCTCGCTGCGGGTGAGCAGCAGGGTGCGGGCCGCGAGGACCAGCAGGTGGGCGGTCCCGGCCTCGAGATGCCGCGGCAGGCCCGTCGTGGTCCAGGTCGCGGGGACCCGGGCGAGCTCGACCGGCTCGTCGGGGACGAGATCGAGGTCGACGCTGCCCTCGGCGGTGCGTCGCAGGGCGTGCAGCAGTTCCTCGCGGGCGCTGCCGGAACTCGCCGGCGGCGGCACCTGCGCGCCGAGCGGGGCGGGGAAGCGCATCCAGGTCACGGCATGCATCGGACGGGCGCTCTCCGGCACCTCGGTCACGAGCGGCACGAGCGTGTGGTCGGCGATGCCCGCGGCGGTCACGACGATCGCCTGCTCCGCCTCGAGCGCCGCGGGGAGGGCCTGCGGCGGACCCACCAGTCCGGCGATGCGGCCGGGCGCCGGGAGCACCAGGCGCAGCTGCGGGAGGGGAAGCCGACGCAGCGCGGTGAGCCAATCGAAGAGGTCCTCGCCCTGGCCACTGGGCCCGGAGCGGTCCGCGCCGATCGAGAGCTCCGTGACGTCGTCGGGTCCGACATCGCCGCGCAGGTAGGCGGAGGCCCACAACATCAGCACGGCGGCGCGGGGGAGGGCGACGAGGTCGCGACCGCCCGGCTCGCTCACGAGGACTCCGGGGAGTGAGCCGGATCCGCCGGGTCGATGGTGCCCGCCCCGTCGTCGGAACCAGCCCCGTCGGCGGCGACGAACTCGGCCGTGCGCTGCGTCGGGTCCACGGACTCGAGCCGCACCCGCACCACGGTGCCGGGCTCGGCGTCCATCGGCACCCACGCGGTGACCGGCGGGTCGAGCAGCTGGACCTCGACGCGGGTCGGAGCGCCGCCCTCGCCGTCCCGGCCCTCGCTCGCCTCGCGCCGTTCGATCACGGTGGCGTCGAAGGTCTCGCCCTCCCAGGCGGCGAGGGCGAGGGTCTCGACGAGCTCGCGGGCGCGCCGCTCGAGATTTCCGGCTCGCTGACCGGTCTCCTGCATCGCCCCGGGGATCTCCCCGAGGGCGGCGAGCAGCTCCGGGGCCGGGGCGTGGCCCTGGGCATGGGCGTGGCAGATCAGCAGCACGAAGCGGTCCACGAGCCGGCGCAGGGGAGCGGTGGTGTGGGCATATGGAGCGGCGATCGCGGCCTGCACGGGATCCTCGGGGATCTCCTCGGGTCGGGTGAACGCCGCGTAGGAGGCGCCGCGGAACAGCGAGGTGGCCTGGTTCAGCAGCGCCAGATGGGAGGGCTCGCGCCAGTCGAGGGTGCGGAGGAACTCGCCGTAGGCCTGGTCGCTGCGCCAGGGCACGCCGAGCACCTCGCTCTGCCGCCGGAAGCGTTCCACGGCCCGCTGCTCGGCGGCGGGCATGGTGCGCAGGATCCCCGCCCCGTGCTCGAGCATGAGAGAGGCCGCGGCCATCCCCGTCATCAGGGAGATCTGGGCGTTGGCGTCCTCGATCGGGGCAGGCCGGCGCCAGGTGAGCCGCACCGAGTCGTCCTCGGCGATGACCTCCTGCTCGGGGACGTTCAGGCTCGCCCCACCCCGCTCGGCCTCGAGCGCCGTGCGCAGGCCGCCGATCTCCTGCAGCAGGAGCATCGTGGGGTGGCCCTCGCCCGTCTCCAGCTCCTGCTGCACCTGGTCGTAGGCGAGCTTGGCGGTGGAGCGGACCAGCGCCCGCTCGAGGTCGACGCTCCGCACCTCGCCGCGCGCGTCCAGGTCGAGCACCCACACGAAGGCGGGGCAGGTCTGGTCCGGCAGCAGCGAGGCGACACCCTCCGAGAGCACCTCGGGGTGGAGCGGGATCCGTCGGTCCGGCAGGTAGAGGGTCTCGCCGCGGCGGCGGGCCTCGTGATCGATCGGGCCGTCGAGGTCGACGAAGAACGGCACGTCGGCGATCGCGTAGAGCACCTGGAAGCCGTCGCCCTGCCGCTCGAGGTGCATCGCCTGGTCGAGGTCCGTGGAGGAGGCGGGGTCGAGGGTGACGAAGGGGACGTCGATGCGATCGACGCGCTCCTCTGCGGCGGGATCCCGGGCGGCGGCCGCCTCGGCCGCGGCGAGCACCTCGGCCGGGAAGACGAGCGGGACCTCCTCACCGTCCCGGGCGAGCAGGGCGTCGATCCCCTCGCGGATCACGTCGGCGGCGACCGATCCTCGTGGGGCGTGCAGGGAGACGGGGCGATGCGGCACAGGACCTCCTGGGCGGCGGCTGGGGTGCGGTCAGTCTAGGGGCGCGGCGGCCGGTCGGTGCCGACCCCGACGCCCTGCTGACGATAGGCTCGGATCATGTCCGTCGCAGCTGCCTCCTTCTCCGATGTCGTCGTCCGCCGGAGCGGTCGCAACATCCTCGATTCCGTGTCCCTCGAGATCCACGAGGGCGAGCGCTGGGCGGTCCTCGGCCCCAACGGTGCCGGCAAGTCGACTCTGGTGAGGCTGCTCTCCACCCGCCTGCACCCCACGAGCGGCACCGTCACCATCCTCGGCGAGCAGCTGGGACGGGTGGACATCTTCGAACTGCGCCCGCTGATCGGTCTGGCCAGCCAGGAGCTGGCCGACACCGTCCCCGTCGAGGAGAAGGCCCTCGACGTGGTCGTGACGGCGGGCTACTCGATCGTGGGCCGCTGGCAGGAGTCCTACGACGAGATGGACACCGAGCGGGCGAGCACGCTGCTGGCCGCCTTCGGCGTCGGCCACCTCGCGGACCGCATGTTCGGCACCCTCTCCACCGGCGAGCGCAAGCGCGTCCTCGCCGCCCGTGCCCTGATGACCGACCCCGAGCTGCTGCTCCTCGACGAACCCGCGGCGGGCCTCGACCTCGGCGGCCGCGAGGGCCTGGTGCGCTCCCTCGGGCGCCTCGCGAAGGACCCGGCGACCCCCGTGACCGTGCTGGTCACCCACCACGTCGAGGAGATCCCGCCGGGGTACACCCACGCGGCGCTGGTGCGCGAGGGGAAGATCGTGGCGGCCGGCCCCATCGCCGAGACCCTCACCTCCCAGAACCTCACCCGCACCTTCGGGCTGCCGCTCGTGGTCGAGCAGCGCGGGGAGCGCTTCACCGCCCGCTCGCTGTCCCTGGACTGACCCGGTGACGGAGGACCGCAGCGAGCAGCTGCGCCCGATCACCGATCTCGCCGACCCGGCGCTCGACGACTACCTGCGGATGACGGACGTCAAGCTCCGCTCCCGCGTCGAGGTCGAGCGCGGCCTGTTCATGGCCGAGAGCTACGAGGTGATCTCCCGCGCGATGGACGCCGGGATGACGCCCCGCTCCTTCCTCATGAGCGAGAAATGGCTTCCGAAGTTCGCCCCGCTCTACGAGCGCTTCCCCGAGGCGGCCGTCTTCGTGGGGGAGGAGGCGCTGATCGAGCACCTCACCGGCTTCCACCTGCACCGCGGCGCGCTCGCGGCCATGCAGCGGCCCGAGCTGCCGGACGTCGCAGAGCTGCTGGCGGGCGCCCGCACCGTCGCCGTGCTCGAGGACATCGTCGACCACACGAACGTCGGCGCGATGTTCCGCTCCGCCGCCGCGCTCGGCGTGGACGCGGTGCTCGTCACGCCGCAGTGCGCCGACCCGCTGTACCGCCGCTCGATCCGCGTGTCCATGGGCACGGTCTTCCAGGTGCCGTGGGCCCGCCTGCCCGCCTGGCCCGGCGACGGGATCGACGTGCTGCACGGGGCGGGCTTCGACGTGCTCGCCCTTGCGCTGACCGACGGAGCCCGCTCCCTCGACGAGGTCGATCTCGGGGCGGATCGGAAGGTCGCCCTGGTCCTCGGCGCAGAGGGGCACGGCCTGAAGCCCGCGACCCTTCGCGCCGTCGACGAGCACGTGGTGATCCCGATGGCCGGGGGAGTGGACTCCCTGAACGTCGCCGCGGCGAGCGCGGTCGTGTTCTGGCAGCGACGGGCCGCGGCCGGCAGCTGACGCGAGGGGTCCGGTCCGGCCCGTCGGGAGCGGGCAGGGGTGCCCCCGCAGGTCCTCCCTCGTGCCCGCCCGCCGCCGTACGGTATCGCCATGGACCATCGAGCAGAGGTGAGCGACTTCCTGCGCACGCGTCGCGATCGGATCACGCCCGAACGGGCGGGGATCCTCGGCGGCGGTCGGCGGCGCGTCCCCGGGCTGCGCCGCGAGGAGGTCGCGATGGCCGCGGGCATCAGCGTCGAGTACTACGCGCGGATCGAGCGCGGTGACCTGCGCGGCGTCTCCCCGGAGGTGCTCGAGGCGATCTCCCGCACCCTGCAGCTCGACGAGGCGGAGTCCGACCACCTGCACGACCTGGCGGAGGCCGCGGGCCCGCCGGCGCGCCGACGGGTCAGACCCGCCGAGACCGAGGTCCCGCCGAGCCTGCAGCGCTTCGTCGACGCGATCCCCGTGCCGGTGTGGATGCGGGACCGCCGCATGGACCTGATCGCCGCGAACCCCATCGGCCGTGCCTTGTACGCCCCGGTGATCAGCGATCCCGCCGCCCGGGGGAACACCGCGCGCTTCGTCTTCTTCAGCCCCGCGTCCCGCACGTTCTTCCCCGACTGGGAGGAGAACGCCTCCGGCATCGTCGCCACCCTGCGCACCTATGCCGGCCAGAGCCCGCGGGACAGGCGCCTGACCGACCTGATCGGCGAGCTGGTCACCCGCAGCGACGACTTCCGGGTGCGCTGGGCGGCGCACGACGTGCGCCACCACCGCACCGGCAGCAAGCGCATCCGCCATCCCGAGGTGGGCGACCTCGAGCTCGGCTACGAGGCGATGGCCCTGCCCGCCCATCCCGACTGGTTCCTCTTCGGGTACACCGCCGCGCCGGACACCCCCAGTGCGGACCGGCTGCGCCTGCTGGGCAGCCTCGCGGAGACCTCTCCCGCCCCGGCCGCCGGCGGGACCGCTGCGGTGGAGCGGGCTTGAACCCCTGGGGCGGGACCGCCCCGGCCGACGGCTCTCAGCTGGCGGGCTCCGGCTCGGGAGCTCGCGCGAACCGCTTGGCGAGGGGGATCAGGGCGAGGCCCAGGAGGGTTAGCACCGCGCAGATCCCGAAGATCCCGCGCTGGCCGAGCAGCGGCAGGGCGCCCGCGGCGATGATCGGACCGGAGAGGATCGCCCCGACCCGTCGAGCGTTCATGAACAGGCCGGTGGACATGCCCGCCCCCGGGATCAGGTCCTGGAACAGGGCGAGGCCGATCCCGGAGATCGCGGCGAAGCCGATCGCGTTGGGCAGCTGCAGGGCCAGCAGCAGCACCGGCTCCGTGACCAGCATGAGGCCGAGGTAGTAGACGGCCGCACATAGAGCCCCGACTGCGACCAGGGTCAGATGGGGAATGCGGTCCCCGAGCCGTCCCACGATCATCAGCGCCGGCACCTCGAGGGCGGCCGCGACGCCGAGAGCGACGCCGGCCCAGACCACCGTGAGCCCCACAGTCTGCGTGACGTAGAGGGTCATGAAGGTCATCGCCGTCGCGTTCGTCGCCTGGAACAGCACGAACGCGCCGATGATGACGACGGTCGCGAGGCGGCTTCCCGGCGGGAGGGCATGCGGTGAGCGGGTCGGCGCGGGCGCCTCCTCCCCGGCGGGCCGACGGGTGCGGAGCATCAGCACCGTGGTCACGATGTTCGCCGCGGCGATCACCACGAGGGCGGCCAGGATCCCGCGCCCGCCCGCCCAGCCGATGATCGCCGTCGCGAGCGGCGGCCCCGCCATCCAGGCGGCGGAGATGATCGCGCGGGTGTCGACGATCGCGGAGGTCGACGCCCCGTCGTCCCGCAGGTGCGCGAACAGCATGGTGGTGCCGAGGCTCGCGGGCCCTCCGAGCACCACCAGGGCAGCCGTGGCCCAGGCCAGGGAGCTGATCGCGGCGAGGACCCCGGCGAGCGCGATCGTGAGCACCGCGGCGAGCAGCAGCACCTGCAGGTAGGAGCGGCTGCGATCCGCCCAGGCGGGGATCAGGATCGATGCCAGGAAGCCCCCGGCGTTGTAGATCGCGATCGCCCAGCCGATGTCCGCGGTGGAGGCGTCATACAGCGTCGCCAGGATCAGGGCGAGCGCGGGGGCGAGGAGGGCGAAGTGCAGCCCCCACAGCACGGCGGCGGAGGGCACGAGCAGGCGGGCGGCGAGGGGGCGCCGCGGCGCATCGACGGTCATCGGGCTCCTTCCGGGAGTCTCTCAGGAACCCTAGGGGGACCCGCGCCGGGCAGGGAGGACCTGTCAGGACACCCCTTCCGGCAGCAGGGCCCAGGCACCTCGCGGGCTCCTCAGGCCCTCCGGGCGAGGAGACTGACCGTGTTCGGGAGCCGGCCGTCCCAGGCGGCGGCGGTCTCCTCCCCGTCCGGCCGCCAGAACGGCTCGGGGTGCTCGGCCAGGTGCTGCAGCTCGAAGCCCGCGCCCTGCACGGTCATCACCAGCTCGGCGAGGGTGCGCTGGTGCTCGACCGCACCCCGGGCGGGGAAGGTGTCGTTGACGTGGCTCGGCGCGAAGTAGCCACGATCCGCGCGCACGCGCGCCACGTCGGCGTCCCACGCCCACAGCGGCACGAGCGGATGCGCCTCGAGCACGAACAGGTGCCCGCCCGGCCGCAGCAGGCGGTGCATCTCCCGCGCCCAGGCGTCGAGGTCCGCCATCCAGATCAGCGCGCCCTTGCCGGTGTAGACCACGTCCGCGATCCCGCCGTCGAGACCGGTCTCCGGCAGCTCGACGACCTCGTAGCGGCAGGCCGCGCCGAGCTCGTCGGCCCGGCGCTGCGCGGCCGCGACCGCCGTCGGGCTGTAGTCCAGCCCCAGCACTGAGGCGGCTCCGAGCCGCCACAGGGCGTGGTCGTCGAGGCCGTGACCGCTCTGCGGGTGCAGCACCTCCGCGCCGGGGAGCAACGGGCCGAGCACCTCCTCCTCGACCGGCAGCAGGCGCCAGGTGCGGGCCTGCTCGAGGTGCTCGGCGTACTCCCGCATGTGCTTCTGGGAGGCGTCCTCCCAGGCGGAGCGGGTGGTCTCGTGGGTGCTCATCGCCCGAGACTGGCACCGCCCGCCGCGCTCGTCCAGCGGATTGCACGGCTCTGGTAGCGTTCCCGCCAGTGTCGCGTGCCGGTGGCAGACCGTGTCAGGCATGGAGGCGCCGAACCGAGGGAGTCCGACGATGACTTCGTCGCCCCCGTCGTCCGCGCGTGACTGAGCGCGAGACGGCCCGGCTCATCGCCTGGAGCCAGGAGATGAGGCGCGTGCATGCGCGCCTGCGCGAAGCTTTGCACCTCACCCGCGAGGCCGTGGATCGGGGGGATCCCGCCGCGGATCCCGCCCGGGAGCTGCTGCTGTTCTGCCACGGGTTCTGCAGCGCGCTGGATGCCCACCACACCGGCGAGGACCGCACCCTGTTCCCGGCGATCGCGGCCGCCCGTCCCGATCTCGCGCCGGTGCTGCGCGCGCTCGAGCAGGACCACTCGATGTTCGGCCACCTGCTCGGCGGTCTGCAGGCGGCGGTGGCCTCACGCTCCTCCCCGGCGGTGCTCGCCGGTCATCTCGAGGGCATCGCCGCGATCATGGAGAGTCACGTCCGCTACGAGGAGCGGCAGCTGCTCACCGTGCTCGAGGGCCTCGACCTCGACGCGGACCCGGGAGAGGTGCTGGGGACGCTGTGAGCCGCGTCGGGGTCGCTCACAGCGGCCCCGACACCGGTCCTCGGGCGCCGCTCACGAGCGCTTGCAGGAGCTCCGCCGTGGTCGGTGCGGACAGCGTCGGCTTCCACGGGTGGGGCCACGGCCGCCCATGGGAGACCCAGCCGGTCGAGAACCCCGCGGCGCGGCCTCCCTCGATGTCCGCCGTCGGATGATCACCGATCATCCAGGTCTCTCCGCGGGCCTCCATCCCGTCGACGGCGCGGGCGAAGATCCGCGGATCCGGCTTCGCCACCCCGGCCGCCTCCGAGATCACCACCCGGTCCAGCAGCCGACCGAGACCCGTGCGCTCGAGCTTCGCCGTCTGCTGCACGACCGTGCCGTTGGTGACCAGCACCAGCTCCGCGCCGATCCCGCGCAGCGACTGCAGCGCCGGGATGATCCCCGGATAGGCGGAGATGCCCTCCACGACACCGAGGCACAGGTGCTCGTGGAGCTCCTCCGCCGTCACCTCCGGGCGCAGCCGCCGGCGGATCTCCGCCGCGAGCTCGGCGCGCGGTCGGTACCCGCCCCGATCGGCCTCCACGAGCCAGTCGAGGTCACCCGGACCGGCACCGACCCCGTCGAGGAAGGACCGCGCCCAGTCCTCGAAGGCCCGCTGCCGGTCCACCAGGGTGCCGTCCAGGTCCAGGAGGACCAGCGGCGGCCGCCTCACAGGGTGATCTGGATCTTCACGTCCGACGGGCGGCCCTCGAGGAAGCGCTCGAAGGCGGCGACCGAGTCCTCGAAGGCGAAGGTCTCGCTGACGAAGCGGGAGAGGTCCACGGCATCGCTCGCGGCGAGGTCGATCGCCTTCTGGTGCACGTTCGCGTAGCGGAACACCGTCTCGAGCGAGACCCCGCGGCTCTGCGCGGTCGCGATGTCGAAGGGCACCGGGTCCACCGGCATGCCCACCAACACGATGCGTCCGCCGGGTGCGGGCAGCGACCACAGCCCCCGGTAGGCGGGCGCGGCGCCGGTCGCCTCGAAGACCACCTGCGGGCCCCAGCCGCCGGTCGCCTCGCGGACCACCTCGCCGAGGTCCTGCTCCTTGGCGTTCACGGTGGTGATCCCGGCGATGCCGTCGAGCAGCGCGAGCTTCTCGGGCAGCACGTCGGAGAGGAACACGTGGCTCGCCCCGCCCGCGAGGGCTGCGAGCGCGGTCATGATCCCGATCGTGCCGCCGCCGACGACGGCCGCGACGTCCCCGGGGGAGATCTCGGCCTTGGTCGCCGCGAACATGCCCACGGCGAAGGGCTCGATCAGCGCGCCCTCCGCGAAGCTCATCGCATCGGGGAGCTTGTACGTGTACGCCGCGGGGTGCAGCACCTCCTCGGCGAGGCAGCCGTGCACCGGCGGGGTGGCCCAGAACTCGACGCCGGGATCGACGTTGTAGTTGCCCTCCTTGACGGCGCGGGAGGCGGGGTCCGGCACGCCCGGCTCCATGACGACGCGGTCGCCGACGGCGAGGCCGGTGACGCCCTCGCCCACCTCGAGGACGGTGCCGGCGCCCTCGTGGCCGAGGATCATCGGCGCCTCGACCACGAACGGGCCGATCTTCCCGTCGGTCCAGTAGTGGACGTCCGAGGCGCAGATGCCGACGGTGTGCATCCCGATGCGCACCTGACCGGGTCCGGGCGCTCCCGGCGCGGGGACGTCCTCGAGGGTCATCCGGCCCTTCTCGTGCAGCACCAGTGCTCGCATGCTCTTCTCCTCCATCGGGGGTGGGCGTCCGCCCATCATGGCATCGGCCGACGCGGGGGCGTCAGGAGCGTCCGCCCCTACGGGCCGGCCCGTCGGCCGACGGGTGGACGCTCCGGCGACCGGCGCCCGGGCGGCGCGGAGACGCCCCGCCCCGTCGGTCGTCCTCCCGACTAGGATCGGGCGGTGACCACCGCTGATCCGTCCCGCTCCGCCCCTGCGGCACCCCGGGGCGCCGGCGGTGCCCGGATCACGCTGACCCTCGCCGCGCTGGGCATGCTGGGTCCGTTCACGATCAACACGATCTTCCCCGCCTTCGCCCAGATCGGCGGGGAGTTCGGCGCCTCGGACGTGGTGCTGCAGCAGCTGATCAGCGTGTATCTCGCGTCCTTCGCCGTGATGAGCGTCTTCCACGGCCCGCTCTCGGACGCGCTGGGCCGCAAGCCGGTGATGCTCACGGGTCTCGCGATCTACATCCTGGCGATGTTCGGGGCGGTGCTCGCCTCCGGCATGGGCATGCTCATCGCCCTGCGCGTGCTGCAGGGCGTCAGCGCGGGGGCCGCCACGATCGTCTCCCGCGTGGTGATCCGCGATCTCTTCGAGGGAGCCGAGGCACAGCGCCTGATGGCCCGGGTGATGATGATCTTCGCCCTCTCCCCGGTGATCGCGCCGATGCTGGGCGGCTGGCTGATGCTGCTGGGGGACTGGCGGTGGGTGTTCGCGGGCGTGGGCCTCTACGGCGTGCTCGTCCTGGTGCTGACGGCGCTCATGCCCGAGTCGCTGCCCCGCGAGCAGCGGATCCCGCTGCGGATCGGGGCGGTGCTGGGGTCACTGTGGGAGGTGGGCCGCTCGCTGATGATGGTGCGGATCGCGCTCGCGACGGCCTTCGGCTTCGCCGCCCACTTCGTGTTCGTCGCCGCTGCCCCGATCGTCGTGGTGCGCCTGCTGGGCCTCGGCGAGCAGGACTTCTGGGTGCTCTTCGGCCCCCTGATCCTCGGGATGATGGCCGGGTCCTTCGTGGTCGGTCGGGTGGCCGAGTCGATGGACCGCAGCCGTCTGATCACCCTCGGCTTCCTCGGCACGCTGATCACCACCGTGCTCAACCTGGTGGTGGTGATGCTGGTCCCGGCGCCGTCGGGCGGCCTGGACCCCTCCCTGATCCCGGTGCTCGTGGGGCCGATGCTGATGACCTTCACGGCCTCGCTGTTCTTCGCCCCGATGCAGCTGGAGATCCTCGACCTGTTCCCGCACCAGCGCGGCGCCGCGGCCTCGCTGGGCACCTTCTTCACCCTGGTGATGAACGCGCTGCTCTCCGGAGTGGTCGCCCCGCTGGTCACCGGCAGCCTCACCGTGCTGGCGCTCGCGGCGCTCGGCTATGTGGTGGTGGGCGCGCTGCTGTGGGGCTGGCACCTGCTGGACCGGCGGCGCCTGCTCGACGCCCTCTGACGGGCGCGGGGTCGAGCTCCGGCCTGGTCGTCCCGGTTCCGGCTCAGCGGACCAGCCGCAGCTCCTCCAGGTCCGCTCGCGCCGGGCGGAAGGGGCTCGGGACGCATCCCCCGATCCTGCCGCAGACGCCCCCGACTCGCCTGTCACACCCCTCCTGCAGACTTCGTACATACGTTCGATGTCACGACCAGGACACCTTGAGAGCCACCCCTCCGCGGCGTACAGTTCGAATCCCTGTTCGAACACGTGTGCGAGGAAATGGCGTCCGGGAGGAGGAGCACGATGAGCACCGCCCTGCAGAGCGAGGACCGGGAGCAGCGGCTCTCCCGGGCCCGTGCCGCGCTCAGCGCCGCGGAGCGCTCCGCCGCCCGTTGGGGCGGGCGGATCGACCGCACCGCGCTGCAGTCCGCGGCGCCGTCCGTCCCCGGTGCATCGGCTCCCGTCGGCCCCGCGCCGGCGGGGGAGAGGCCGACGGCGGGGGAGCCCGGCGGGTCCGCAGCGGACCTCACCGCCGCCGATCCCACCGGCACCCGGCTGCCGGTCCCCGCGCCGCTGGCCCCGCTGTTCCCGCGCACCGGCCTGCGCGCGGGCAGCTCGGTGGCGATCGAGGGCGCCGGGAGCACCTCGCTGCTGCTCGCCCTCGCGGTCGCCGCCGCGGGGGAGGACTCCTGGTGCGCGCTCGCGGGCCTGCCGGACCTCGGGCTGCGCGCCGCCCTGGACGCCGGGCTGGATCCCTTCCGCCTCGCCCTCGCCCCGGCCGACGGGGACCGCGCCCCGCAGGTGCTCTCGGCCCTCGCCGACGGCGTGGGGGTGCTCGTGCTCGGTCCCGGCGCGCTGCCCGCCCCCGCCCTGTGGCGCACCCTCCAGGGCCGCGCCCGCACCGCCGACACCCTGCTGCTGGCCGCCTCGCCGCCCGGTCGGGCGGATCTCGTGCTGCGCACCGAGAGCCGCGGCTGGACCGGTCTCGGCCAGGGCTCGGGACGGCTGCGTCGGCGGCGCCTGGCGGTCACCGCGAGCGGGCGGGGGATCGGCGCGGGCCGCGGCGTGGAGGTGTTGCTGCCCGAGGTCCGCGGGCTCCTCGCTGCGATCCCCGGCCCCGCCCTGTCCAGCACCGCCGCGGCCAGCTCCGCCGCCGGTCTCGCCGCGGCCGAGGTGCGCCCGCTGCAGATGATCCCGAGGGCCGGCTGATGGCCGACGCCACCCGCACGGTCGCCGTGACCGTGCCCGACTGGCCGCTGCTCGCGGCGCTGGACCGCCATCAGCGCCGCGCGGAGGCGAGCGCCGCAGCGACGGGGGCGGAGAGCGCAGGCCCGCCGGGGCCGGTCGACCCGTCGGCCGTGCCGGTGCTGCTGCTCGAGAACCATCGCGTCACCCACGTCGGTCCCGCCGCCCGGGAGGCAGGGGCGCGGCCCGGCATGACCCGTCGCGCGGCTCGTGCCGCCTGCCCCGAGGCGCTCGTGCTGGAGACGGACCGCGACGCCGAGTCCGCCCTGTTCGAGCTGGTCGCCGCCGCCGTGGACACCATCGCCGCGGGGGTCGACGTGCTCCGCCCCGGAGTGCTGCTGATGTCGGCCCGCGGGCCCGCCCGGCACCAGGGCGGGGAGGCGGCGCTCGCGGAGCGGATCCTCGACGCGGTCGCCGAGCTGACCGGCTGGGAGTGCACCGTGGGCATCGCCGACGGCCCCTTCGCGGCCCTGCTCGCCGCCCCGGCCGGGAGGGTCATCCGCCCCGGCCGCAGCGCCGACTACCTCGCCCCGCACCCGATCGAGGCGCTGCGGCACGCCCCCGTCGGCCCCGGCTGGGGGCATCGCGGCCAGCCCTCCGCGACGCGGCCCGAGAAGCGCCTCGAGCTCGCCGAGACCGTTGACCTGCTGCAGCGGCTCGGCATCGCCACCCTCGGCGATCTCGCCGACCTGCCCGCGGCCTCGGTCGCCGACCGCTTCGGCCCGGACGTGGCCGCCCTCCACCTGCTCTCCCGCGGCGGGGAGCCGGCCCCGCCCTCCGCCCATCACCCCACCCAGCCGGTGCTCGCCGAGACCGCGCTGGAGACCCCGCTGGTGCGCACCGACCAGGCGGCCTTCGTGGCCCGCCCGCTCGCTGAGCAGCTGCATGCGATGCTCACCGAGCGGGGACTGGTGTGCACGCGGCTGCGGATCGTGGCCCGCACCGAGAGCGGGGAGGAGATGGAGCGCACCTGGCGGCACGACGGAGCCCTCGGCGTCGCCGACGTGGTCGACCGCATCCGCTGGCAGTGCGACGGCTGGATCACCCGCGCCCGCCTCGGCGGACCCCGGACCGGGGCGATCGTGCACCTGGGCCTGCATCCCCTGCAGCTGGCCCCGGCGGGCGAGGCCGCCCCCGCCCTCTGGGGCAGCTCGGGGGAGGCCGCGCAGCGGGCCGCCCGCGCCTTCGCCCGTGCCCAGGGCCTCGCCGGGGAGGACGCCGTGCAGATCCCCGTCCCCGTCGGGGGCCGGCTGCTCGCGGACGAGGTGGTCGCGGTGCCCTGGCGCACCGAGCGTCCCGCCCGCCGCGAGGGCCCCTGGCCGGGCTCTCTGCCCCGCCCCGCCCCCGCCACCGTGTTCCGCACCCCGCCGCCGGTGCGGCTCGAGGACGCCGCGGGGGAGCCGGTGGTGGTCACCGCTCGGGGCCTGCTGAGCGCCCCGCCCGCGCGCCTGCTGGTCCCCGCCCCGGGGGCGCCCGCGCTGCAGGCGCTCGGGCTGCGGGTCGGTACGGCCCATCCCGTGCTCTCCCACGGCGCGCCGACGGTGCTCGACGAGCGCTGGTGGACGCCGACGGGCACCCGCGCCGCCCGCCTGCCGCTCGTGCTGCGCACCGCCACGGGGGAGGAGGCCGCGGCGCTGGTCCTCTCCCGCACCGGCGCCTGGACCCTGGAGGGGATCTATGACTGACCCCTCGCCCCTCGCCGCCGCCCTGACCCCGCCGTCCCCGGGGCCCCGCTGATGGCCGGCTGGTTCCTGGGCCCGCCCGCCTGGAAGGACCTCGAGGCGATCCTCTCGGACCGTGCCGCGGAGCTGGTCTCCCCGCCGATCATCGTCGAGCACACCGGGAAGGTCGCCGAGGACGGCTACCGGCCCGCACAGCGCGTCGCCTACGCGGAGCTGCACGCCCACTCCCACTTCAGCTTCCTCGACGGCGCCTCGAGCCCCGAGGACATGGTCGCCCAGGCCGCCCGGCTGGGCCTGGACGCCCTCGCCCTGATCGACCACGACGGCCTGCCCGGCGCGGTCCGCTTCGCCCAGGCCGCCCGGGAGGCGGGGATCGCGACCGTGTTCGGCGCGGAGCTGACCCTCGGCCTCGAGCCCGGCGGGCACCGGGCCGGGACCGCGCCGATGATCGCCGCGCCCCGCACCGGCATCCCGGATCCCGACGGGGAGCACCTGCTGGTGCTGGTCCGGGACCAGGAGGGCTACCGGATGCTCTCCGCCGCGATCGCCCGCGCCCACCTCGACAGCCGCCGCAAGGGCACGCCCCGCTACCGGCTCGCCGAGCTGTCCCGTCTGGCCGCCGAGGGGCACTGGCAGATCCTCACCGGCTGCCGCAAGGGCGCCGTCACCCGTGCCGCGGGCGCCCGCCTCGCCGAGGGGGACCTCGAGGGCGCCGCCCAGGCCGCCGCCGACGAGATCGGCCGCCTCGTCGAGCTGTTCGGCGTGGGGAACGTGGCCGTCGAGCTGGTCGCCGGCGGCGGCGGGGAGGCCGACGAGCTGCACGACGCCCTCGCCCAGGGCGCCCGCCTGGTGCGCGAATCCCACGGCCTGGACGCGATCACCCTCCCGCTCGTCGCCACCACCAACGCCCACTACGCCCGGCCCGCGGACAAGCGCCTGGCCGACACCCATGCCGCGCTGCGCGCCGCCGTGCCGCTCGCCGAGGCGGACGCGCACCTCCCCTCCCGCCCCGCGCACCTGCGCAGCGGGGAGGAGATGGACCGCCTGCTGCCCCGCTACCCGTCGGCCCTCGCCGCCGCCGCGCGCCTGGGCCGGGACTGCGCCGTCGACCTGCGCCTGCTCGCCCCCGACCTGCCGCCCTTCCCCGTCCCGGCCGGGCACGACGAGGCGAGCTGGCTGCGGGAGCTGGTGGAGGTCGAGGGCCGCGAGCGCTACGGGCCCAGGCCGGGTGCGGGCCCGGGGGGCGGCGCCGAGGAGCGGATCCCCGGGGCGTGGGCGCAGATCGACCACGAGCTGCGGGTCATCACCGACCTGCACTTTCCCGGCTACTTCCTGATCGTCCACGACCTGGTCGCCTTCTGCCGCCGCGAGGGGATCCTCGCGCAGGGACGCGGCTCCGCCGCCAACAGCGCCGTCTGCTACGCGCTGGGGATCACCGCGGTCGAGCCCGTCGGCCACCACCTGCTGTTCGAGCGCTTCCTCGCGCCCGAGCGGGACGGCCCGCCCGACATCGACATCGACATCGCCTCCGACCGCCGCGAGGAGGTCATCCAGTACGTCTACGAGCGCTACGGGCGGGAGAACGCGGCGCAGGTCGCGAACGTCATCACCTACCGCGGCAAGCTCGCGGTGCGCGACGCGGCCCGGGCGCTCGGCCACGACGTCGGCGCGCAGGACGCCTTCTCCCGTCGGCTCGAGCACTCCCACTCCTCGATCGAGGGGGAAGGGATCCCCGAGGACGTGCTGACCCTCGCCCGGCAGCTGCGCGACGCGCCCCGCCACCTCGGCATCCACTCCGGCGGCATGGTGCTGTGCGACCGGCCCGTGATCGAGGTGTGCCCCGTGCAGTGGGCGGCGATGGCGGACCGCTCGGTGCTGCAATGGGACAAGGACGACTGCGCCGACGCGGGCCTCGTGAAGTTCGACCTGCTGGGGCTCGGGATGCTCACGGCGCTCGACCACGCCCTCGCCCTCGTCGCCGAGCACCACGACCAGCACTTCGAGCTGCGCACCCTGCCGCAGGAGGACCCGGCCGTCTACGACATGCTCTGCACCGGCGACAGCGTGGGCGTGTTCCAGATCGAGTCCCGCGCCCAGATCTCCACCCTGCCCCGGCTGAAGCCGCGCGTGTTCTACGACCTCGTCGTCGAGGTGGCGCTGATCCGGCCCGGCCCCATCCAGGGCGGCAGCGTCCACCCCTACCTGCGCCGCCGCACCGGAGAGGAGGAGGTCACCTTCCTCCACCCGCGGCTGGAGAAGTCGCTGCGCCGCACCCTGGGGATCCCCCTCTTCCAGGAGCAGCTGATGCAGATGGTCGTGGACATCGCCGACTTCACCCCCGCCCAGGCGGACCAGCTGCGCCGCGCCATGGGCTCCAAGCGCTCCACCCAGAAGATGCTCGACCTCTCCGACGCCCTGTTCAGCGGGATGGCGAAGCACGGCATCACCGGGGAGGACGCCGAGGCGGTGCACCGCAAGCTGCTCGCCTTCGCCAACTACGGCTTCCCCGAGTCGCACGCCTACTCCTTCGCGTACCTCGTCTACGCCAGCTCCTACCTCAAGTGCCACTACCCGGCCGCGTTCACGGCGGCGCTGCTGCGCTCCCAGCCGATGGGCTTCTACTCGCCGCAGTCCCTGGTCGCCGACGCCCGCCGCCACGGCGTGCTCACCCGCGGCCCCGACGTGCTGGTCAGCGCGGCCCGCACGGGTCTGGAGACCGATGCGGAGCATCACGGCTACCGGGTGCGCTCCGACGCGGAGGTCGCCGCCGGGGCCGCCCGCGAGCAGGTGCAGGGCCGGGCCGCCGCGGCCGGGCCCGCGATCCGGCTGGGTCTGGACCAGGTGCGCTCGATCAGCACCGAGACCGCGGAGGCGATCGTCGCCGCCCGCGAGGAGGGCGGTCCCTTCGCCTCGGTCCCGGATCTCGCCCGCCGCGTGCGGCTGAGCGCCCGCCAGCTCGAGGCGCTCGCCACCGCGGGGGCGCTCGACGCGCTCGCCCCGTCGCGTCGGCAGGCGCTGTGGGCGGCGGGCGCCGCGGCCCAGGAGTCCCCCGAGACCCTCCCGCACCTCGCGGTGGGGGCGCGGGCGCCGATGCTGCCGGGGATGAGCGATGCGGAGCTCGCCGACGCCGACGCCTGGGCGACCGGTATCACCCTCGACGACCACCCGATGGCGCTCGTGCGGGAGCGCCTGCAGTCCGACGGGGTGCTCAGCATCGGCGGGACCCGAGCGGCGGAGGACTCCACCCGGATCCGGGTCGCGGGGGTGATCACCCACCGACAGCGCCCCGCGACCGCCGGGAACATCACCTTCCTCAGCCTCGAGGACGAGACCGGGATCCTCAACGTCATCTGCTCGCAGGGCTTCTGGCAGCGGCACCGGGCGCTGCTGCGCACCACCCGGGCGGTCGTGCTGCGCGGGATCGTGGAGAACGCGACGGGAGCGGTGAACCTGGTGGCCGACGGGGTCGAGCCGCTGGACCTGCCGGCGGCGGGCAGGTCCAGGGACTTCCGCTGAGCGGTGCGGCGGGCCGCCGCGCTCGGGCCCGGGCCCGGGAGGCTCAGGCGGTCGCGGGCACCGTCGCGAACCGCAGCCGGTCCGAGCGCTCGGCGCGGCGGGCCGTGCGGGCCGCGAGCAGCGTCGCGATCAGCGACACCGCCGCCCACGCGAGGATCGACAGCAGGATCCCCGAGGTGGAGACCAGCGAGCCGCCGAGGGCCGCGTGCACCAGGCCCTCGGTGACGATCGAGAGCGGCATCAGCGAACTCACGGCCTGCAGCGCCGGGGGAGCGGTCGCGATGGGGAGGATCCCCACCAGCGCCACCACCTGCAGCACCATCACCAGGATCGAGGCGATCCGTCCGATCCGGTCACCGAGCACCGCGAGCAGCGCCTGGTGCAGCGCGGCGAACATCACGGCGCCCGCGAGCGCCACGAGGCCCACCGCGAGCGGCGACACCGGGGCGATGCCCACGGCCGTCAGCACGGCCAGCACGGCGATCGTCTGCACGACCGCGATCAGCAGCGCGGGGGCGAGCGACCGCAGCACGACCTGCCACATCGGCACCGCCCGGTCCAGCAGGCGGCGGGAGAGGGCGGGCAGCAGCAGGAAGCTCGCGAACGCCCCCAGCCACAGCGCGAGCGCCGCGACGAACGGGAACGTCGCGGTGGTCGCGCCGTCGGCCGCGTTCTGGCGGGTGGCCTCGGTGCCGACGGGGTCGGCGGCCATCTCGCTCATCCGCTCCCGCTCCGACTCGGAGTAGGTGGGGATGCCGTCGGCGCCCTCGCGCAGGCCGGTCGCGAGCTCGTCGCTTCCGGTGGCGAGCTCCTCGGTGCCGCCGGCGAGCTCCTCGGTGCCGGTGGCGAGCTCGTCGGTGCCGTCGGCGAGCTGCCGGCTGCCGGTGGCGAGCTGGTCGCCGCCCTCGCCGAGCTCGGTCGCGCCGGCGGCCAGCTGATCGGTGCCGTCGGCGAGCTGCCCGGCGCCGTCGGCGCTGGAGCGGGTGCCGGCGGCGAGCTGCTCCATGCCGGTCGCGAGCTCGCCCGCACCGTCGGCGCTGCTGCGGGCCCCGACCGCGAGCTGTCCGGTGCCGGTGGCGAGCTCGTCGACGCCGTCGGCGTACTCGGCCAGCCCGTCCCGCAGCGCGGTGACCCCGTCGACGAGGGCGGGGGCGGCGTCGGCGCTCGTGCGGGTGCCCGCGGCGAGCTGCTCGGCCCCGGAGACCAGGCCGGGGTTCTCGGCGGTGCCGTCCCCGGCGAAGGCGGTGCCCACGCCCTCGGCGTAGGCGAGGGTGCCCTGGGCGCCCTGCACCAGGCCGGGCTGCTCCTCGGTGCCCTGGATCCCGTCGGCGATCTGCTCGGTGCCCTGCACGATCCCGGGCTGCTCGGCGGTGCCGTTGAGGCCGTCGGCCACGCCCTGCGCCCCGGCGGCGAGGCCCGGGTTCGCGGCGGTGCCGTCCCCGGCGAGCGCGGTGGAGATCTGCTGGGTGCCGGCGACGAGGCCCGGGTTCTCCGCGGTGCCGTCCCCGGTCAGGCCGGTCTCCACCCCCTCGGCGTAGGCGACGAGGCCCTGGGCCTGGGCGCAGTCGACGGAGGCCGGGTCCTCGGCGCAGAGGCTCGCGGCGAGGTCCTCGGCGGTGGCCAGGAGGCCAGGGTTCGCGGCGGTGCCGTCCCCGGTCACGCCCGCTGCGAGCTGCTCGGTGCCGGAGGCGAGCTCCTGGGCCCCCGGGGCGAGGGCGGCGGTGCCGTCGGCGACCTGCTGGGCGCCCTCGCCGAGCTGCGCGGCGCCGTCGGCGGTCTGCCGCGCGCCCTCGCCGAGCTGGACCGCGCCGTCGGCCACGGACCGGGCGGTGGGGACGAGGCCGGGGTTCTCGGCGGTACCGTCCCCGGAGACGGCCGCTCCGGCCTGCGCGACGCCGTCGGCGTAGGTCTCGGCGCCGCTCGCGAGCTGCTCTGCGCCCGCGACGAGGCCCGGGTTCTCGGCGGTGCCGTCGCCCTCGACGCCAGCGGCGAGCTGCTCGGCGCCCGTGAGCAGACCGGGCTGGGTATCGGTGCCGCGCATGCCCGTCTGCAGGGCGGCGACGCCGGTGTCGAGGTCCTCGGTGCCGCCGGCGAGGGTGTCGAGCCCGGTGGCGAGCTCGCCCGTCCCCGACGCGGCGCCGTCGGCCCCGGTCGCCAGCTCGTCCAGGCCGCCGGCGAGCTGCCGGGTGCCGATCGCGGTCTGGTCGGCGCCGTCGGCGAGGCTCCAGACGCCGCCCGCGAACTCCTCGGTGCCGTCCGCCGCGGCGTCCGCGCCGTCGGCGAGCTCGCGGGTGCCGCCGGCGAGCTCCTGGGTGCCGTCGTCGAGGGAAGTGGTGCCCTCGGCGAGCTGCTCGGCGCCGTCCGCGGCGTCGCTGAACCCGGACTGCAGGTCGTTGAAGCCCAGGTAGAGGCCGTCGAGGTACTGCTGAGCCAGCTGGCCGCCCATGGTGGTGGCGGAGGCGTCCGCGACGGCGGTGCCGACCAGGGCGTTGATCTGGCCGCTCGCGTCGTTCGTGGTGACCTCGAGGATGGCCCGGGACGCCTCGGGGGTGCCGATCGTGGCGAGGTGCGCGGAGAAGTCCTCGGGGATCACGACCACGGCGGCGTACGTGCCGCTGCGCAGACCCTCCTCGGCATCCTCCTCGCTGGTCAGCTGCCAGTCGAAGCCGGTCGTCTCCGGGGCCTCTTGACCGTCGACGGTTCCCGGCTGGGTGAGGGCCCCGGCGAGAAGGCGGCCGAAGGGGACGGTCTGCGTGTTCCCATCGGCATCGGTGATCTCGGCGCCCTCGTCGAGGTTGACGACGGCGGCGGGGACCGTGTCGAGCCGGTCGACGCGGCCGCTCAGCGCCCACAGGCCGACGCCGACCACGAGCAGGGGGAGCAGGAGGACGACGACCAGGGTGCGGGGATGTGCGAGGCGCATCACGCCGGGACTCCTTCGGGCTGGGTGGCGGGGGAGCTGTCGGGGAGCGGCTGGCTGCGGCGCACCGCGAGCGCGAGCAGCCGGTCCGGCTCACGCAGGGTCGCGCGGAGGCGGAGCTCGGCGTCGGTCGAGGCCGCGGAGCGGGAGCCGACGACGATCGTCGCGCCGGCCGCGAGCAGGGCGTCGATCCGCTCGACGAGGGTGTCGTCGCGGACGTCCGCGGCGTGGATGAGATCGACGAGCTGCTCGATGACGATCACGGAGCGGGACACGCCGCGGCCGCCGAGGGTGCGGAGCCGCTCGGCGACGTCGTCGCCGGCGCCGACCCACTGGGCCCGGGACTGGATCGTGCCGAGGTCGTCGGGGGCGAGGCGGTCGTGCGCGGCGAGGATGCCCGAGACGGGGGCGACGCGTCCGGCGGCGAGCGCGAGGAAGGTCGCGCGGTCCACGTCGTCGGGCGCGCGGACCACGAGCAGCGTGCCGGGCACGACGGAGCCGGTGAGCGGTCCGAGCGTGCCGCGATCGCCGAGCAGCGGGACGACCGCCTCCTCGAGGCGCAGCGCGTGGACGCCGTGCTCCTCGGTCCAGCGGCGGTGCTCGAGGACGCCGGCGAGGCCCTCGCCCTCGACGTCCACCCGCGGCAGCAGGCGGTCGAGCCAGCGGGGGAGCCACCAGGCGCGCGCGCCGAGCAGCGCGAGGACCGCGGGCACCAGGGTCATGCGCACCACGAAGGCGTCGACGAGCACGCCCACGGCGAGGCCGATCGCGATCGGCTGGAGCATGAACCAGCCGGAGGAGATGAAGCCGCCGAAGACGGCGACCATGATCAGCGCGGCGGCGACGACCACGGGGGCGCTGCCGACGAAGCCGCGCTCGATCGCGCCCTTCGCGTCACCTGTGTGCACGAACTCCTCCCGCATGCGGGTGACCAGGAACATCTCGTAGTCCATGGCGAGGCCGAAGAGGACGCCCATGACGAAGATCGGCATGAAGGCGACGACCGGCCCGTTGACGCTCACGTTGAGCGCGCCGTTGAACCAGCCGTACTCGAAGACCATCGCGGTCACGCCGAAGGCCGCGCCGACCGAGAGCAGGTAGCCGAGGGCGGCCTTGATCGGCACCCAGACGGAGCGGAACACGAGGGCGAGCAGCACGAGGCAGAAGCCGACCACGAAGGTGCCGAAGGGGATCAGCGCCTCGGAGAGCTTGTCGGTGACGTCGATGCCGACGGCGGTCGCGCCGGTCACGGTGATATCGGAGATGCCCAGCTCGTCCTCCCACGCCGCGGCGCTGCCGCGCAGCTCGGCGACGAGGTCCTTGGTGGACTGCTCGGTGGGGCCACCCTCGGGGATCACGGAGATGACGGCGAGGTCCGCGCCGCGGTTCGGGGTCGCGATCTGGATCTCCTGCACGCCGTCGAGCGCGGCGATGTCCGCCTCCAGCTCGTCGACGACCCCGAGCGGGTCGGTGGTGTTGATGATGTCGGCGGTGACCAGCAGGGGCCCGTTGTATCCGGGCCCGAACGTCTCGTCGACGAGGTCGTAGGTGTCGCGGGCCGCGGTGCCCGGCTTCTCGGTGCCGAGGTCCGGCAGGGCGAGGGCGAGGTCCTTCGCGGGGATCGCGAGGGCGCCGATGCCGATCACCACGACGAGGATCGTCAGCAGCGGCACGCGGGTCACCAGGCGCACCCAGGCGAGGCCGAGGCCGCGGCGCGGAGCGGCCTGGTCGCCGTCGGCCGACGGGGGCAGGACCCCGCCGTTCTCGGCCATCGTGCGGCGCACGGCGCGCGGCCGCAGCCGCTCGCCGAGGATGCCCAGGATCGCCGGCAGCATGGTGAGCGCCACGACCACGCTCAGCGCGACGGTGCCGGCCGCCGCGACGCCCATGATCGTGAGGAAGGGGATGCCGGTGATGAACAGGCCGACGAGCGCGACGATCACGGTCAGGCCCGCGAAGATCACGGCGCTGCCGGAGGTGGCGAGTGCCGCGCCGATCGACTCCCGCACGTCGTCCCCGCGGCTGAGCTGGTCGCGGTGGCGGGAGAGGATGAACAGCGCGTAATCGATGCCGACGGCCAGGCCCAGCATCGCGCCGAGCGAGGTGGTCACCGAGGGGATCTCCATGCCGGCGGAGAGGGCCATCACGGCGAGCATGGAGACGCCCACGCCGACCACGGCGGTGATGATCGGGACGGGCGCCGGCACGAACGAGCGGAAGATGACGGCGAGGATGATCAGCGCGATGAGCATGCCCAGCACCTCGCCGGCGCTGAAGGGGATCTCGGCGCTCTGCAGGACCTGGCCGCCGAGATGCGCCTCGAGGCCGTCGGTCGAGGCCGCCTCGACGAGGGCCTCGATCTCGTCGACCGACTCCGCGGGGTACTCGCCGATCTGGCCGTCCATCTGGAACTGCGCGATCAGGGCGGTTTCCGTGGCATCGCGCGTGCCGGGGGAGAGGTCGTCGAAGGGGTCCGGGGCGGCGCCGACGCCTTCGACCTCGGAGATGTCCTCCATGAGGGCGACGATCTGCCCCTGATGCTCGTCGATGTCGGAGCCGTCCTCGGTTACCAGCACCACCTGGCCGGCCGTCCCGGCCATCTCGGGGAAGCGGGTGGCGAGCTGGTCGATGCCGCGCTGCGCCTCGGTGCCGGGGATCTGGAACTCGGTGGAGAAGGAGCCGCCGAGGCCCACGGCGAGGCCGCCGATCACGACCAGCAGGACCGTCCACACGGCGACGATCTTCCAGCGGAGGGAGGCCATGGACAGACCGAGGCGGTACAGGGACGAGGACACGCGGCCTCCAGCAGGGGAACAGGAGCGGGCAGGGCGGTCGGCGGCCCGTCGCCCGAGACGCCAGCGCATTCGATACACGAATGCATCCAGTGGGATACTATCCACCTGTCCGCAGAAGCCTCAACGTTCCCTGAGCCGATGAGACGGCGAGCACTGCGACCCCCCGCCGATCCCCCGAGGAGACCCGACCGCGCCATGAGCGACCTGTTCGATCCGCTGCCGGAGTCCGCAGGCACCCGTCGCAAGGAGAACACCCGCACGAAGCTCGTGCGGGCATCCCTCGACGTCTTCGTGGAGAAGGGCATCGACGGCGCGACCGTGGACGACCTGGTGAAGGCCGCCGGATTCACCCGCGGGGCGTTCTACTCCAACTTCTCCACGAAGGAGGAAGTGTTCGTCGCCCTCTTCGCGTCGGTGACCGAAGAGGTGCTCGCGATCGCGGACAGCTCCGTCGAGGCCGCTGTCCAGGAGGCCGCCTCCCGGGGAGCGGGCACCGGCCTCTGCGCCTTCCAGGACGCCGACGTGATGGTCGCGGTGTTCGAGGGGATCCGCCCCTTCGGCCGCCAGTGGTACCTGCTGTACTCCGAGGCCGTGGCCCGCGCCCTGCGGGACGAGACGATGCGCCTCGAGGTCGCCGCCCTGCGCAGTCGACTGCGCGGCCAGATCGGCGCGCTGCTCGCCGAGCGCATGGAGGCGATGGGGGAGCGGCCGCTGCTCCCGCCGGAGGACCTCGCCCAGCTGCTGATCGGCGTCTTCGTCGACCTCATGGTGCGTGAGCAGATGGACGGCCGCGACATCACCGAGCTGGCCGCCACCACGATCCTCGGCACGCTCCGCGCCTTCGTGGAGCCGCTCGATCGGGTCGCACCGTCGGCCCCAGCGGCCGCGCCGTCCGCCTCGTCGGCCTCTCCGGCGGCGGTGCCGTCGGCCTCTGAGGCGATCTCCGACGTAACCCACGACACGCCGAGCACCGGGGAAACCCCCGGTTCGCCCCCAGCGAACTCCTAGGGTCGACGCAGGTGCGGAGGACGCCGCACCCTCCTTCCCCACGTCCCCTCTTCCCCGGGAGACCTCCATGGCCTCACTGCGTCTGTCCTCCTATCGCCCCAAGCACCTGGCCGAGCCCCCGGGCTCCAGCACCGATCCCGGGCGGCGCTCGCTCCTGCGGGGAGGGGTCCTCTCGGCCGCCGCGCTCGGCGTCGGCGCCTCCGCTCTCGCCGCCCCCGCGGCCCAGGCCGCGGGCATCCACGGCCAGGACGTCTCCGGCTGGCAGGGAGAGGTGGACTGGGCCGCTCAGGCCGCGGCCGGCTCCCGCTTCGCCTGGGTCAAGGCCACCGAGGGCCGCACCTACCGCAGCCCCGCCTTCGACCACCAGTACCGCGGCGCCGGCGATGCGGGACTGGTCCGCGGCGGCTACCACTTCGCCCGCCCCGACTCGGGCGGCCCGGAGGAGCAGGTCGACTTCTTCCTCGCCAACGGCGGTGGCTGGAGCGACGACGGCCGCACCCTCCCGGGAATGGTCGACTTCGAGGGCTACGAGGGCCTGCCCGCGGACTACGGGCTCGGGCAGCAGGAGATGCGCGAATGGATCGCGACCTTCTCCAGCCGGTACCGCGAGGCCACCACCCGGCGCCCGGTCATCTACACCAACTACTACTGGTGGCGGGACGTGGTGGGGGACTGGACCCCCAAGAACTCACCGCTCTTCCTGGCCGCCTACCAGGACGCCGCCCCGACCCGCCTGCCGGGCCGCTGGTGGGCCTGGGAGCTGTGGCAGTACTCGGACTCCGGCCCCTTCGCGGGGGACTCCGTGCGCTGGTACGGCGGAGAGGACTCCTTCGCCCGCTTCGTCGGCGAGAAGGACTACGGCGCCGAAGGCATCTGATCCCGCGCTGCGGGCCGGGTCACCTCGACAGGGGAGCGACCCGGCCCGCTGTGTAGCCTGCCCCGGTGAACATCACAGAACACACCTCAGCACCGTCCCCCGCCCCCGTGTCTGGACGCCCGGCCGGCGCCGTCTACGCCGACCGGGGCTCCTCCCACTTCGACATCCTCCTCGCCGCCATGGTCACGGTCGTGATCCTCTCCGGCATCGGCGCCGCCAAGGGCGTCAGCTTCGGCACCGTCCCGGGCACCGGATTCGAGATCATCACCGACGGCGGCTTCTTCCTCTTCCCCCTCGCCTACGTCCTCGGCGACATCGTCACCGAGCTCTACGGCCCGCGTGCCGCGCGCCGCGCCGTGATCACCTCCTTCACCGTGAGCGTGATCGCCTCCCTCAGCTACTTCGTGATCATCGCGCTGCCGCCCTTCCCCGATGAGTACGGCCTCGCGAAGCAGGCTGCCCTCGAGCTCGCCCTGGGCCCGGTGTGGATCGTGGTCCTGGCCGGCCTCGCAGGCTTCGCCGCCGGACAGACCCTCAACTCCCTCGTCGTCGCGCGGATGAAGCAGCGCATGGGGGAGCGGGGCCTGATCGGGCGCCTGTTCACCTCGAGCGGCCTCGGCGAGCTCGTCGACACGATCATCTTCTGCACCATCGCCGCGGCGGCGATCGGCATCACCACGATCGAGCAGTGGGCCGAGTACACGATCCTCGGATTCGCCTACAAGGTCGCCGTCCAGTACGCGATGATCCCCGTGACCTCCGCGGTCATCCGCTTCCTCAAGCGCACCGATCCCACCTACCAGGCCCGACTCGCGGCGCTCCCGGCCCGCGACTGACGGCGAGGGCGAGGGGCGCGCCGGGCCGACAAAGGTCGGGCACGCCCCTCGCCTCCCCGAGCTGTCGCAGGGTGCATGACGTGGACCACAGTGGCCGCATGAACAGCACAGCTCCCGCTCCCGTCCCTCGTCCCGCACCCGCCTCCGCCGTCAACGCCGGCGACGCGGCCGCGGCCCTGAACGGCCCGGCGGCCGCCCCGGCACCGCGCCCGAGCGCCGTCGATGCGTCCCGCCGCTACGGAGCGCACCTCCGCATGGCCTGGTGGAAGCCGCTCGTCATCATCGTCCCGATGGGCGTGATCATGCTGCTCGCCCAGATCGTGCTGATGACCGTGGCCATGTTCGTCGAGATCATGGCGCTCGGCCGTGACCCGCAGGACTTCCTCTCCATCGGACCGCTGGGCCTGCTCGCCCTGAACCTCTCGCTGGTCGTCGCGGCCGTCGTCGGCCTGCTGCTGACGAGGTTCGTGGGCCGCGTGCCGCTGCGCTCCGTCCTGAGCCATCCGCGAGCCTTCAGCTGGGGCCGCCTCGGCCTCTATGCGGCCGCTTTCGTGCTCCCGCTCGGGCTCGTGGTCGGCGGGACCTCGCTGCTCGACCCGTCCGTACAGATCACCGTCACCGGCACCACCATCGCCCTGGTGGTCGTCGCCCTGCTGAGCACGCCCCTCCAGGCCGCCGCCGAGGAACTCATGTTCCGCGGCGTCATGACTCCCGCGATCGCCTCGTGGATCCGCCCCGAGCGGCTCGCCCTCGCCGTCGGCATCATCCTCTCGAGCATCGTCTTCGGCCTCTCGCACGGCGCGGGGGACCTCTGGCTCATGGCCTACTACGTGGCCTTCGGCCTGTGCGGGGCGCTGATGGCGCTGATCAGTCGCGGTCTGGAGGCGCCCATCGCCTTCCACGTGGTCAACAACCTGCTCGCCATGGTCCTCGGCGCGCTGATGACCGGCGGGGGCGGCGTGGTCATCGACCGCTCGGCCGGCGCCGGCGGCCCGATCATGCTGCTGATGATCGGGGTCGACCTGCTCCTCGTCGGCATCGTGTGGCTGCTCGAGCGGCGCCGTTCGCGCGTCGAGCGCAGCACTCAGATCCCGACGGAGCAGGTACGGAGCGGCCTGGAGTCGCTGCCCACGGTGTGACTCCCGCGTGGGAATCTCGCCCGATGGACCCCTTCCTCGTCGGGCCGGGACGGGCATAGCATCGTGTCTTCGAGCCGGGTCGGATCCGCGGATCCCTCCCGGCTCGCCCACGCCCGCCCGAAAGGACCCCCGTGGCTCCCGCCGCCCCTTCCCCCCGCCCCGACGACGCCGACGAGCCGCTCTCCCGCACCGGGGAGGTGCCGTCCACCACCGGTCAGGTGCCGACCGTCACCGGTCAGATCCCCACGATCACCGGCGCGATCCCGGTCCTCGAGGACCCGGCCGACCACGACATCGCCCACCTCCCCACCGAGGAGGAGCTGCGGCGCACCCGATCCAAGGTCACCGTCCTGGTGATCGTCGTGCTGACCACCCTCAGCGCGATCGGCCCGCTCGCCACGGACATGTACATCCCCGCCTTCCCCGACGTCGCCGACGACCTCGGCACGACGGCGACCCGGATGCAGCTGACCATCACCGCCTTCTTCCTGGGCACCGCGACGGGCCAGGTCGTCGCGGGACCGCTCTCGGACCGGCTCGGTCGGCGCACCCCGCTGCTGATCGGCATCGTGCTGTGCCTGCTGGCCTCGATCGGCTGCGCCCTCGCCGACAGCGCTGAGCTGCTCATGGCGATGCGGGTGCTGCAGGGCATCGGCGGCGGCTTCGGCATGGTGCTGGGCCGCGCCGTGCTCATCGACATGACCGACGGCCCCGAGCTGTTCCGGATCATGAACCTCATGCAGGGCATCGGCGGCATCGCCCCGATCGTCGCGCCGCTGCTCGGCGGGCTCATCCTGCTGGTCGGCCAGTGGCGGGAGATCTTCCTGATCATCGCCGCGATGTCGCTCATCTCGCTGCTCGGGACGATCTTCCTGATCCCCGAGTCGCTGCCGCCGAGCCGCCGTCACGCCGGCGGCTTCCGCACCTTCCTGCACAACTGCCGGGTGCTCCTCGGCCGACGCCAGTTCGTCGCGTACCTGCTGGTCAACGCGTTCTCGGCCTTCGCCGTGATGGCCTACGTCTCGGCGTCGAGCTTCGTAGTGCAGGAGATGCTGGGCTTCAGCTCGACCGCCTACTCGATCAGCTTCGCGATCAACTCGGCGGGCATGATGGCCGGCTCGCTGCTCTCGGCGCGGCTCACCCGCACCATCCATCCGCGCTCGATCATCCGCGTGGGCCTGATCATCGTGATCATCGCCAGCTCCGTGCTGCTGATCGGCAGCCTCTTCCTGGGGTCGCCCGCATGGATCGTGCTGCCGGCGTTCTTCTTCACCGTCGCCCCGCAGGGCCTGATCCTCGGCAACGGCGGTGCGCTCGCGAGCGACCAGGCGCGGGAGTTCGCGGGCACCGGCTCGGCGATGCTCGGCCTCGGCTTCTCGTTCTCGGCCTCGATCGCGGCGCCCCTTGTCGGCCTCGCCGGCACCCACTCCTCCCTGCCGATGGCCCTCGCGATCCTCCTCGGCGCCCTGGTCTCGAGCGCCTTCTTCGTCGCCGCCGGGCGAGGGGGAGGGGCGCGCGCGACCGCCTGAGGCCCGTTCCGGCCCACGACGGCGGACGGCGCCCCCGGGGGATTCCCCGGGGGCGCCGTCGTTGTCCCGGCGGGTGCCGTGGCAGGATGGATCAGGCCGGCAGGTTCGGCTCGATCTGCGCGTCGTAGATGCCCTGGAGGGTCGCCTGCAGGTCGGTCAGGGCCTGCTCGACATCGCCCTCGGCGGTGAGCATGGTGCCCACGGCGTTGGCCATCTCCTGGTCGGCGCCCGGGAGGAACACGCGGGCGTAGTCCTGGGTGCGGGCGACCTCGAGCTGGTCGATCGCGGTCTGGATCTGCGGGGTGGTCTCCAGCAGCTCGGTGACGTCGGCGCTCTTGCGGATCGGCATGTAGCCGGTCGCACCGGAGAATGCGACGGTGGACTCGGGGCGCCCCATGAACTCGATCAGCATCGCCCCGGCGAGCTGCTCCTCCGGGGTGATGGACGCGGGCACGCCGAGGCCCGCACCGCCGGTGGGGCAGACGGGCCCGTCGACCGGGCCGGCCGGCAGGAAGCCGACGCCGACCTCGAAGGAGCTGGCCTCGAGGACGCCCACGAGGGAGCCGGTGGAGGCGATCGTGGTGGAGCAGACGCCCGCCGCGAAGGTGTCGGCCGAATCGCCCGAGGACACCTGGGCCCAGCCGTTCGAGTACACGGAGTCCTGCACCCACTGGAAGGCCTCGACGGTCTCCGGGGAGGTGATGGCGGCGAGGTCCCACTCCTCGGACCAGGCGGTGCCGCGGCCCCAGAGGACGTTCTGGAGGGTCCAGCCGGCGTAGCCCGCGAGGTCGGGGTACATGTAGGCGACGTCGCCCTGGGTCAGCTTCGGTGCCCACTCCTCGAACTCGGCCCAGGTCTCCGGGGCGCGGTCAGGGAGGCCCGCGGCGGCGAAGTGGTCCTTGTTGTAGTAGAAGAGCGGGGTGGAGCGGCCGTAGGGGAGCGCCCACTGCTTGCCGTCGTACTGGTAGTCGGCCACGAGCGAGTCGCGGTAGTCGGCGACGTCGATGCCGAGCTGCTCGATCATCGGGTCGAGCGCAGCGATGTTGCCGTTGATGAAGTAGCGGAACCACCACACGTCCGAGAGGACCACGACCGCGGGCAGGTCGTCCTGGGCGGCCTGCGCGGTCTGGAAGCGCTGCGCGATCTCCTCGTAGTTGGAGCCCGCGGTGACGTGGTTGACGGTGATGCCGGTTTCCTCGGTGAAGGCCGCGATGAGCTCGGCCTCGACGTCCTTGGAGCCGCCGGGGTGGTTGGTCCAGAAGGCGATCTCGGTCGCGGGCTCGATCGCGGAGAAGTCGACCTCCTCGCCGCCGGCATCGCTCGCGGTCGAGTCGCCGCCGCCGACGGAGGGGCCGCCGCAGGCGGCGAGGGCCAGGGCGCCGGCGCCAGCGGCACCGAGGCCGAGGAGGGCGCGTCGGGACGCGGTCAGCTGCTGCGGGGTGCGGGGCAGACGGGTCATGGGGTGTCCTTTCGGGACGAGTGGGGGTGGGTCCTGCGGGAGGAGTGCGGCGCCGCGGGGGAGCGGTGCCACGGGGGCTCGGGCCCGCGGGTCAGCCGGTGACGCTGCCCTGGGTGAGGCCCGAGACGATGTAGCGCTGGAGCGCGGCGAAGACCACCAGCACGGGGACGATCACCAGGACCGTGCCGGCCATGAGGATCCCCCAGCCCGATCCCGTGTTGCCCTCGGAGTTCTGCAGGGCTGTCAGTCCGACGGGGAGGGTCATCATGTCGGAGCTGGTGGTGATGATCAGCGGCCAGATGTAGTCGTTCCACTCGCCGACGATGGTCACGAGCGCGACCGTGGCGATGGACGGCAGGGAGATGGGCACCACGATCCGCCACAGGGATCGCCAGTGACCGGCGCCGTCGAGGCTCGCGGCCTCGAGGATCGAGGGTGGGATCGTGAGGAAGTGCTGGCGCAGCAGGAAGGTGCCGAAGGCCGTGCCGAGGCCCGGCAGGATGATGCCCCAGTAGGTGTTCACACCACCCCAGCCGGCGACCAGCACGTAGTTGGGCAGGATCGCGACCTGCGGCGGCACCATGAGGGCGACGAGGATGCCGAGGAAGATCCAGTTCTTGCCGGGAAAGCGCAGGAACACCAGCGCATAGGCGGTCATGATCGCGAGCACGACCTTGAGCGCGGAGCCGACGCCGGTGACGATCACCGAGTTCAGGAAGAAGCGGGGGATCGGCACCGTCGTCATGGCCACCCGGTAGTTGTGCAGCGTCGGCTCCGAGGGCAGCACCACGAGGTCCTTGGTGAGGATCTCGGTGGGCGCCTTGAAGGAGCTGATCACCATCCACAGCAGCGGCAGCACCACGACGGCGGTCGACAGGATCAGCGGCACGTAGCCGGTGGTGATCGTCGCGACCAGGTTCTGCGCGGAGAACGGCCCGTTCGCGCGGCGGGGGAGCACGGCCGACGGGGCGGTCGAGCCGCCCTGCGGGGCGACCGAGGGAACGGAGGCGGGGGCGGGGGCGGGAGCGCTCATGCGTAGTGCACCTTCTTCTCGACGAAGCGGATCTGCACCACGGTGATCACCAGGAGCATGACGAAGAGGACCACGGAGATCGCCGCCGAGTACCCGGCGCGGGAGTAGCCGCCGAAGGCCTGCAGATAGCTCTCGAAGATCATGGCGTTGGTGCCGCGGCCCGTGGGGGTCATGACGCGGAGGATGTCGAAGGCCTGCAGGCTCGACAGCATTGTGGTGATGAGCAGGAAGAACGTCGTGGGGGAGAGCAGCGGGAGGCTGATCGACCAGAAGCGCCGCAGGGGACCGGCGCCGTCGAGGGAGGCCGCCTGCATGACCTCCTGGGGCAGCGACTGCAGGCCGCCGAGGTAGACGATCGCGCAGTAGCCGAGGTTCTTCCAGACGTACACGATCATCACCATGATCAGCGCCATGTCCGGGTCGAGGACCCACTGGGGGCTGGCCAGCCCGATCTGCCGCAGGAACCAGGCGAGCACGCCGAAGTTCGGGTCGAAGATGAACAACCACACCAGTCCGACGCCGACACCGGAGAGCACGTACGGGGCGAAGGCGGCCGAGCGGGCGAGCGAGGTGCCGGGGATCTTGGTGTTCAGCGCGAGGGCCAGCAGCAGGCCGAGCACCATCGAGCCGCCGACGGTCACGAGGGTGAAGACGATCGTGATGCGGATCGAGTCGAGTCCCTGCGGCGAGGCGAAGAACTCGACGTAATTGCCGAGGCCGATGAAGCTCGCGCTGGTCGAACCGAGGGTCCAGTCGAGCATCGAGTAGTACACGTTGGTCAGCAGCGGCCGGTACGTGAACAGGATGATCAGGGCGATGTTCGGCAGCGCGAGGACCAGGAACCACAGCGCCTCGCGGCGGCGGCAGGAGGACAGCCGGCGCCGGGGCCGGACATCCCGAGCGGCACTCGTGCTGGACATGCGCACCTCGTTCTCGGAAGGCAGAGGCCGTTCCGCTGAACGGCCGTGGACCATCCCAGGTGACGTCCGTGTCCGGCCGACGACCCGCCGGTGTCCGAGGCGCCGCGGTTCGGCGAACGCCCGGTGAACTCGTCCCCAGCGCTGTGACCCGTGCGACAAAATGCGCCCGCAGTGGTGCTCGACGCTCCGAGTGCGCTGGTCAGCGGCCGCTGCGCAGCTCTCCGCCCGCCTCCCACATTCCGTCTCCGCCGACCCTCCACACCCCGTCCGCGAACACCCTCCGCACGCCGTCCGCGCCCGCTCTCCACACTCCGCCGATAATGTACGTTATGTAAAGTCGACGGCGGAATAGGGGGTCTGGCCGCCGCGCAGACCCTCCCCGGCCGCGCTGCCCTCGACTACGCCCTCCTCGACGCCGCAGTCCTCGCTCGCGCTGTCCTCGACCACGACCCATCACCGAGTGCTCCGTCTAGACCGCTACCGCCACCGAATGACGGTCCGAACGCAACACTCGACGCCAGCAGACGGTCCAAAGGCAACACTCGGCGCCAGCACACGGTCAAAAGGCAGCACTCGACGGCAGCACACGGTCTAAAGGCAGCACTCGACGGCGGCACACGGTCCAAAGGCAACACTCAGCGCCAGCAGACGGTCCAGAGGAAGCAGTCGACGATCCTCAGCCGTAGGACTCCGCGCTCAGCACGCGGCGACGACGCCCTCGCCGCCGTCCCACTGCGCCACGAGGCGCACGGCGCCGTCGAGATCCCCGAGCGTGCGGGCGATGGTGAACGGCTCGCCGTCCTCGAGCGACTGCAGGCTCGGCGGCTGCTCCCCCTCGTCGACCTCGAGGCGCAGCTGCACGGTCGGCTCGCGGCGCGTCGTCGTGCCGTCGGGCGCATGCACCTCGAGCTCGGCCTGCTGCTGCTCCCCGGCGAGTGCCCGGGCGAAGCATTCCAGGGCGACCTCGTCGGCGAGGCCGTCGTAGACGTGGCGGGTGCCGAGCACCGAGTGCTCCATGGTGCCCACGAGCGCGTCCTCGCCGGCCTCGGGCAGGGGCGCCGCACGATAGGTCAGCGGCAGGTGGAAGATGGTCTCCCCGACCTCCACCAGGTGACACTCGACGCCCACTTCGCCCTCGGGATCGTCGAAGCGGTAGGCGCCGAGCAGGCGCAGCTCCCCCAGCTCGCCCCAGGATCGGGTGGTCAGCAAGTCGGCCAGGAGCTCGGCCTTGGACGGATGCAGGGTCGCGGGGTGCAGGATCGCCATGGTCACCACGCTACCGGCGCGGGCCCGAGCCGTCCCGCTCCCCCGCCGGGAGTTCCGCGAGCAGGTCGCGCAGGCCGTCGATCCGCGTCGCGCCGGGCGCGTGCAGCGGGACGCCGGGCGTGCAGAGCAGCACGCCGCGGATCCCGGCGGCCTGCGCGGCGGCGACGTCTGCGGGCCGGTCCCCCACGGCGAGCACCGTCGCCGCCTCGAGCTCGTGCCGTGAGAGGAGCTCGAGGTGCATGGCGGGGTCGGGCTTGCGCGGGAAGCCGTCCGGGGCGCACACCAGGTCGTCGACCGCGAGGTCCAGGCCGTCCAGCAGCGTCTGGGCGCTCGTCCGGTCGCGGTGGGTCGCGACGAGGTTCAGCCCTCCCCCGGCGTGCACCGCGGCGAGCACCTCGCGCGCCCCGTCCATCACCGGGGCAGGCTGCACCCGCCAGGTCTCCTTGGTCGCGTCGTACGCCGCCTGCAGCGTCTCCTCCGGCACGCCGTATCGCTCGGCGAGAACCGAGATCGCATGGGCGCTCGACATGCGTGTCAGCAGCGCCACCTCGTGCAGACGCGCCGGGGTGAGCGGCTCCTCGAGGGCCCGCACGAGGGCCCGGTCCACCTCCGGATAGGTGTCCACGAGGGTTCCGCCCAGGTCCCAGATGATGCTCGTCGCTGCCATGCCCCGATCGTGCCAGGCCCGCGCCGTCGCGCGCGGGAGGTCCCGCACAGCGATCGACGGCCGACGGGGAGGCCGCTCGCAAGCGGTCCCCCGTCGGCCGTCGATCGGGTGTTCAGGCGCGCGGCTTGAGGCTCCCCCGGAGGTCGGGGACGTCCGCGAGCAGGCGCTTGGTGTACTCGGCCTGCGGCGAGAAGATGACCTCCTCGGTGTTGCCCCGCTCCACGACCTTGCCGTGCTCCATCACCGCGACCCGGTCGGCCAGGTAGGTGGCCTGCCCGATGTCGTGGGTGATGAAGAGGACCGTGAGGCCCAGCTCGGCCCGGAGGTCGTGCAGCACGTTGAGCACGTTCACGCGCAGCGTCGCATCCAGCATGCTGGTGGCCTCATCGGCCAGCAGCACCTTGGGCCGCATCATCAGCGCGCGCGCCACCATGACGCGCTGCCGCTGACCGCCGGAGAGCTGGTGCGGGTACTTGTGCAGCGCCTCCTTCGGGGTGAGCCCCACGTAGCCGAGGCACTCCTCGATCAGGGCGTCGCCCTCGTCCTTCCCCACCTGGGCCAGCTTGAGGCTGCGGCGCAGCAGCGAGCCGACGGTGAAGAACTGGTTGAAGGACGAGAACGGGTCCTGGAAGACGGCCTGCACCTCGGACCAGTAGCGGCGCAGCTCGGCCCCGCGCAGATTCGTGACGTCCTGGTCGCGGAAGATGATCGTGCCGGAGCTGACCGGCATCAGCCGGAGCAGCATCCGCGCCAGGGTGGACTTGCCCGAGCCGGACTCCCCCACCACGGCGAGCACGCTCGCCTCGGGGAAGTCGAGGCTGACGTCGTCGACCGCGGTGATGTGCCCGCCGGCCACCGAGAACTTCTTGGTGACGTTGCGGCAGGACAGCAGCGGCGGCTCGGTGGAGACGCTGCGGGTGATCATCCCGTCCTCGGGTGCGGTCGTGTTCTCGCTCATGAGGTCTCCCCTGCCGTGGTGGCGGTCGGTGCTGCGGCGGCGGGCCGCACGACCTTGCCGCTCGCCCGTTCCCTGCCGCGGTCCCGGGTGTCCTTGGTCGGGTCGAGCACGGAGGAGAGCAGCTTCTTGGTGTACTCGTGCTGCGGATCCTCGACCAGCTGCCGCGTGGGCCCGGTCTCCATGATCGAACCGCCGTACATGATCGCGAGCTTGTCCGAGACCTGCGAGAGGACGGGCAGGTCGTGGGTCACGAAGACCACGCCGGACATGATCCGCTGCTCGACCATCGCCAGCAGCATCTCGACGAGCATGCGCTGGCTGGACACGTCCAGGGCGCTCGTGGGCTCGTCGGCGATCAGCAGGCGCGGGTTCAGCAGGGTCGAGATGACCGTGATGACGCGCTGCTTCATGCCGCCGGAGAGCTGGTGCGCGTACGAGTCCAGGACCCGCACGGGCAGCTCGAGCATCTTCAGGCGGTCCCGGGCGAGGTCGAGGGACTCGTCCTTCGTGGCCCGGGGGTCGTGCGCCCGCATCACGTCGTGGACCAGGCTGCGGATCCGCACCGTGGGGCTGATCGCGTTCATCGCTCCCTGCGGGAGCATCGAGACGGTCTTGCCGCGATAGGGCCGATGACGCTTGACGTCCGCCGGCGAGAGGGTCGAGAGGTCGATGACCTCGTCGTCGATCTCGAGGGTTCCGGAGAGGACGTACAGCGGCGGGGTGGCGATCATGGCGAGCGTGTTGCCGAGCGTCGTCTTGCCGCAGCCGGACTCCCCGGCCAGGCCCAGGATCTCCCCCTCCCCCAGCTCGAGGCTCACGCCGTCCACGGCGGTGAAGTCCTTCTCGCCGCCGCCGTAGACGGAGCGCACGTCGGTGGCGCGGGCGAGCAGGGGCGCCGAGCGCGGATGCTCGGTCGGGTCCTGCGGGATCATGCGGCACCTCCCGGGCCGGTGGGGACGGCGGAGCCGGAGGCGGCCGACGGGGTCGCGGCGGCGAGGGCCGCCGCCTCCTTCGCCCGGCGCGCCGCGGCAGCCTTCATCTGCTTCTTCTTGCCGCGCCGCAGGCGCGGGTTGAAGACCTCGTCGAGGCTGGCCTGCAGGAGCAGGAAGCCGAAGGAGACGAGGGTGAGCACGATCGTCGGCGGCAGGAACGCCCACCAGGCACCGGAAGCGACCGCCTGGAAGGCGAGCGCCCAGTGGAGCTGGGTGCCCAGCGAGTCGGTGCCCGAGGGGCCGAGGCCCAGCATGGACAGGGCCGACTCGGCGAGGATCGCGCCGGAGACCTGCAGCACGAAGGCCATCACCGCGTAGGACAGGATGTACGGGAGCACGTCGACCAGCAGGATGCTGGGCAGGCGCGCCCCGGAGAGCCGGGCGACGTCGATGTGCTCGCGCGTCGCCACGGAGGACGCCTGGGCCCGCACCGCGCGGGCCGTCCACGGCCACGCCGTGATGCCGATGACCACCGCGAGCGACCAGATGCTGCTCTGCGGGAGCGAGATCGAGATCAGGATCAGCACGATGATCGAGGGGATCGCGAGCACCACGTTGGTGATGCCCATGAGCAGCTCCTCGATCCAGCCGCCGACGAATCCGGCGACGAGACCCACGGTGACGCCGATGAGGGTCGCGATGAGCCCGGCGACCAGGCCGATGATGAGAGACGTACGGGTCCCCGCCATGAGCACGGCGAGCACGTCGTGCCCGAAGTTGTCGGTGCCCAGGATCAGTCCGTTGCCGGGCGCGTCGTAGAGCGAGCCGACCTTCTCCCCGGACCCGGTCGGGTAGACCAGGCCCGCCAGCCCGAGCAGCACCACACCGGCGACGAGCACCAGGGAGATCCAGAAACGGGTGGAGAAGTTCATCGTGCGGAAGAGGTTGGAGCGGGGGGCGGTGACCTCGTCGGTCACCGGGGCGTTCGGAGTCGACATCTCACTTCTCCCCGCTCTTGGCCGCACGGATGCGCGGATCGACGATGCCGTACACGATCTCGACGGCGAAGTTCGCCGCGAGCACCGCCACGGTGATGATCAGCGTGATCGCCTGGATCACCGGGTAGTCGTTCTGCGCGATCGCGTTGAACAGCAGGGTGCCGACGCCGGGGTAGTTGAACACCAGCTCGGTGATCAGCGCGCCGCCGACGAGGGTGCCGATGGACAGCGCCAGACCGGTGATCTGCGGGAGCATCGCGTTGCGGAAGATGTACGTGGTGATGGTGTTGTCCTTGATGCCCATCGCCCGCGCGTAGTTGACGTAGTCGCCGCCCAGCTCGTAGATGGCCATCGAGCGCATGCCCACCGCCTGGCCGCCGATGAACACGATCACCAGCGACAGGAACGGCAGCCAGTAGTAGCTGATCGCATCCCAGAGGAACTCGACGCTCAGTTCGGGGGTGAGCCCGAGCGAGTAGGCGCCGCCCACCGGGAACACGCCGGCCACGACCGCGAGCCCGTAGAGCAGCAGGATCGAGAGGCAGTAGTAGGGCATCGAGGACAGGAACAGCGACGAGGTGAACACGCTGCGGTCCCAGTTGCCGCCGCGGAAGGCGGCGACCGCGCCCACCAGGTTGCCCACGATCCAGCCGATCAGGATCGCCGGCAGCTGGACCGCCACCGACCAGGGCAGCGCCTGGCCGACGAGGTCGTTCACCGAGGCGGGGTAGTTGGCGAAGGAGGTCCCCAGGTCCCCGGTGAACACCTTCCCGAGGTACGTGAGGAACTGCTGCCAGAGGGGAGCGTCGAGCCCGAACTCGGCGACGAAGCTCTCGTAGATCGCCTTCTGCTGCTCGCCGGTGACGGAACCGCCGCGGGCGAGGTTGGAGACGATGACGTCGACGGGGTTGCCCGGGACGAGCCGGGGCAGCAGGAAGTTGAGACTCACTGCTGCCACCAGCGCGACCAGGTACCACCCTGTCTTCTGCAGGATGTAACGGCCGAGGACCACGGGTGAGTCAGCCGCCGATCTTCTGCAGCTTGAAGATCCACTCGTTGCCCGCGCCGCGGAACATCGGCGGCGCGTAGTCGTTGTCCTCGGCGGGCCAGTTCGCCCAGTTCGTGGCGTTGAACTCGAAGAACTCGTCGGGACGGTACATGAGCGGGAAGGCCGGGACCTCCGCGCGGTACAGGTCGTCGAGGGCAGTGAGGGCCTCGAGCTTGGTGGCGTCGTCCGCGGCGGCCGCGGCGGCCTGCAGCAGATCGTTGACCTCGGCGTTCTCCCAGCGGCCGTAGTTGCGGTAGGCCGTCTGGCCCGCGGGGGCCATCTCCACGTTGCTCATGACGTCGCTGAAGCGCAGCCACGGGGTCGACGGGCCGGTGCCGGCGACGTACCAGCAGGCCATGTCGAAGTCGCCGTTCTGGATGGCGGACTGGGTCTGTGCCTGCTGCGGGAAGTTGGTCGCCGCGTCCACACCGATGGCCTGGAGGTTCTTGGCGACGATCTCGAGCGCCGCGTTCCAGTCGGTCCAGCCCTGGGGGGTGATCAGCTTCCAGGGGCCGAGCTTCACGCCGTCCTTGGCGTAGAAGCCGTCGCCGCCCTTGGCGTAGCCGGCCTCCTGCAGGAGCTGCTCGGCCTTGGCCGCGTCGTAGGTCCAGCCGTCGGCGGAGGCCTTGTCGCGGTCGAGCCACTGGTCCTCGGCGCCGTCGGGGATGATCAGCGAGGCGAGCACCTGGGAGGAGTACCCGGACATGGCGGTCTCGGAGATCGAGGCGTAGTCGACGGCGTGGGCGAGGGCCTTGCGCACGGCGGGGTCGTCGAGGCCGGGGCGAGCAGTGTTCATGAGCAGCATCGGCATCGAACCGGGCGTGTAGTAGGGCGCCTCGCGGAGGTAGGTGCCGACCGGCTTGCCGCTCTCCCACATCTTCCAGATCTGCGGGACGAACTGCTGCATGACGTCCAGCTCGCCGTTCTGGAACTTGAGGTTGCCGTCCTCGTTGGACTTGAAGATCGGGTGGATGATCTTGGTCATCGCGGGCAGGCCGCCGTAGAACTCCTGGCCCCAGTAGGAGTCGTTGCGGGCGAGGATGATCTGGGTCTGGTCGGCGAGCTCGAGGGTGAAGGGCCCAGTGCCGATCGCCTCGGTGGTCTCCCAGGAGGCGATCTTGTTGCCGGTCTCGGCGGCGGCCTTCTCGAAGACGGCCTTGGGGACGATGAACTGGGTGGCGAGGGAGTTCAGGACGGTGCCGACGTTCTTTCGGTCCTGGTTGATCGCGACGGAGATGGTGTTGCCGTCGGCGGTCATCTCGTCGACCTCGACCCAGAAGGAGGCGACGCCGAGGCCCGGGTCGATCTTGCCGAGCTCGAAGGTGTAGAGCACGTCGTCGGCGGTGAACTCGCTGCCGTCGTGCCAGGTGATGCCCTCCTGGAGGGTCAGGGTGATGGTGCTTGTGACGTCGACCTCGTGCGAGGCGGCGAGGCCTGGCTTGAGCTCGCCGGTGACGATGTTGAAGCGGAGCAGGGTCTCGTAGATGTACTGCGCGACGTTCGAGGAGGCGGGCCAGGCGGGCGAGCCGGCGAAGGTGTTGAAGTTGGTGGGCGGGCTCCACTGGAAGCCGGCGATGAACAGCTGATCCGCACCGTCGCCCTTGCGGCCGCTGCCGGCCGCACCGTTGTTGCCGACGCCGGGGAGGTCTCCCCCGGCGTCCGAGCCGCCGGAGTTGCCGCCTCCGCCGGTGGCACCGCCGCAGGCCGCGAGAGCCGCGGCGCCGCCGACGGCTCCGGTGGCGGCGAGGAAGCCGCGCCGGGTCGAGGGAAGGGAGGGGAGCGTGATGCGAGGGGACTCGCCGGGAGTACCGCGGTGGGACATGGGACCACTGCCTCTCAGGAAGGGCTCCACCGTTGGAGCCGCGGATCAGCTCTGATCCGTTGACAGCAGAAATTAGTCCCTCGTCACCATTTACAGGACGTGGTACGGGTCACGAACTCGTAACGATCGAAACCGGTTTTCGTCGGCGTCGAGAGCGTGGACGTTCCCGCTTGCGCACGCCCTCTGGGCGGCTCCCCGCGGACGGTCCCGACCGCTCAGCCGCTCCCCCGCCGGCGCAGCGTCCCGATCTCCGACGGGACCACCTCGGCCGGGCCGTCGATCCGGCGCAGCAGCATCTGCGCGAGCTCCCGTCCGGCCCACGGGATGTTGCGGTGCAGGGCGGTGAGCGGGGGGCTCGTGACCGTGCACAGGATCGAGTTCTCGAAGGCGAGGATCGCGAGGTCCTCCGGCACCCGCACCTCGGTGCGGGCCAGCTCGACCAGCAGCTGGGCGGCGAGCAGCTCGTTGTCCACGAGCACCGCGCGGGCCCCCGTGCTCGCCCGCAGCGCCAGCAGCCGGTGTGCCCAGCGCGCCACACCGGCCTGGAGGTAGTCGGAGTGCAGCACGGTGCCGCCGATCCCCTGCTCCGCGCACGCGGCCCGGAAGCGCCGCGCTCGGTGCTCGACGTGGAGGAACTCCGCGGGTCCGCCGAGATAGACGAGATGGCGGTGCGGCACGGGCGCGGCGAGGAGGTGGTCGAGCATCACCTGCATCCGCTCCTCCTCGTCGGCCAGCAAGGTGGACAGCTGCGGCGAGAGGACCTCGCAGCTCATCGTCACCCCGGGCATCCCGGTCGCCTCGAGGACGGCCAGGCGCGGGTCGTCGCGGCGCGGGTCGAGCAGCACGACGCCGTCGACCCGCCGCTCGGCCGCCCAGCGCCCGAGCAGCTCGGCCTCGGCGCCGGCGTCGGGGACGAGCTGCATCAGCAGGCCGTGGTCGGTCGCCGCGAGCTCCGCCTCGATCCCCGCGACCATGGCCATGAAGAAGCTGTCTGCGCCGACCACCTCGGGGGTGCGGGCGAGGGCGAGGCCGACCACGCCGGTGCTCGAGCGGGACAGGGCGCGCGCGGCATAGGACGGGGTCCAGCCCAGCTCCTCCGCCGCTGCGACGACCCGGGCGCGGGTGGCCGCGGAGACGCCGGGCACGTCGTTGAGCGCCTTGGAGGCCGTGCCCTTGGAGACTCCGGCGCGTCGGGCCACGTCCAGCAGGGTGGGAGTGGACATGCCGATCCCTCCTCTCCTCGGTGTCTGGGGCTCACGGTAAGGGATGACCGCACCGTGCCGGCCCGATCCTGCCCTGTTGCCGGGCGCCGAGGGAGGCACTGGCAGTGCGCCCCTCGCCTACAGTGCTCGGGTGCCCCTCCTCGACCAGCTCGCTGCTCTCGGCGCGCTCACCCTCGTGCTGCTCCTCGCGGCGGCCCTCCTCGCGGGGTGGGTGGACGCCGTCGTGGGCGGCGGCGGCCTGATCCAGCTGCCGGCCCTGCTCACGGGACTCCCCGCGGAGACCTCAACGTCGACCGTGCTGGGCACCAACAAGATCGCCTCCGCCGCCGGCACCGCCGTCTCCTCGCTGACCTACGTGCGGCGGATTCTCCCCGTCGCCGAGACGGTGATCCCGCTGGTGCTCTGCGCGCTGCTGGGGAGCGCCGCCGGAGCGGGACTCGCCTCCCTCATCCCCCGCCCGTGGCTCTCCCCCGTCGTGCTGGTGGCCCTCCTCGCCGTCGGCACGTACACCCTGCTCAAACCACAGCTGGGCCTCGTGCACGAGCCGCGGCGGAGCGGCCGCGGCCACCAGCTGCGCACCGCGGCGATCGGCGGCGGCGTCGGCCTGTACGACGGCGTCCTCGGGCCCGGCACCGGCAGCTTCTTCATCATCCTGATGGTCGCCGTGCTCGGCTACGGGTTCCTCGAGGCGAGCGTCCACGCGAAGCTCGCCAACCTCACCACCAACCTCGGGGCGCTGCTCGTCTTCGGTCTGCAGGGCGAGGTGTGGTGGCTGCTGGGCGGGCTGATGGCCGCGGCGAACATCGCCGGCGGATACCTCGGCGCCCGGCTCGCCCTCCGCCTCGGATCCCGGTTCGTGCGGATCGTGTTCCTGGTGGTCACCGGAGCCCTCGCGCTCCGCCTCGCCGCGGACACCGTGGCGCTCCTCACCTGAGCACCGCGCCCTGGCCGCGCTCGGACCGGAATACCTCCCGGTCCGAGCACGTTGACCAGAGGGTCACCCGCCGCCGAGCCGGCTCGATCGCCAGGAGGCCACCATGGACCCGACCACGCTGTTCACCTATGAGCGCCACGTCGACTCGCGCTCGCTGCGCGGCCGCACCCTGCTGGTGACCCTCGGCGCCTTCAGCGACGCCGGACACGCCCAGGCGCTCGTGGACGACCACCTGCTCAACACGCTGCCCAGCCGCGTCGTCGGACGCCTCGACATGGACCAGGTGTACGACTACGCGGGCCGCCGCCCCGAGATCACGCTCGAGCTGGACCACTTCACCGACTACGAGCGGCCCGAGATCCTGCTGCACGAGATCACCTCGCCCGAGGACGAGACGTTCTTCCTGCTCACCGGGCCGGAGCCGTCCTTCCAGTGGGAGCGGGTGGCGAGCGCGCTGCGGATCGTGGTCGACCAGCTCGGCATCGAGCGGACCCTCGTGGTCCAGGGCTTCCCGGCCCCCGTCCCCCACACCCGCGAGCTGCCGGTGACGCGATTCGCGGGAGATCCCGACGCGATCCAGATCCGTCGCACCATGCCGGGCACCTTCCGGCTGCGCTCCCCGTTCACGGCGCTGCTGACCGTGCGCCTGGCCGACGCCGGCCACGACGTCGTGGGCCTCGTCGCGCACGTCCCGCAGTACCTCCACGAGACCGCCTACCCCGACGCCGCGATCGCGCTGCTGCGCGCGGTGGGCCAGGAGCACGGCCCGGTGCTGCCCGTCGCCTCCCTCGAGGCGCAGGCCGTCCCCGTCCGCGAGGCGGTCGCCGGTCAGGTCGCCGAGTCCGCTCAGCTGCAGGAGATGGTCTCCGGGCTCGAGCAGCGCTTCGACCGGATGCTGACCTCGGGCGTCGGCGTCGAGGTGCCGCGCGGCGAGGACCTCGCCGCGGAGATCGAGGAGTTCCTCGCCGCGGTGGCGGAGGACGAGCCCGAAGAGGCGACGACCGACGATGCCGCGGATCCTTCCGCCGACGGGACGCCGGAGCGCACCGACGATCCCCGCTCCGAGGACGATCCGGGCTCCGAGCCCGTCGCCTGAGCCGGGCCCTGCACGCCCGCGGCCCGGGGACCGCGTCGGGACGGGTCGCTCAGCGCAGCGGGACGGCCCGGCGCCGATCCTCCTGCGGCAGCTCGGGGTCGACGACCGCCGTGACCTGGATACCGGTCAGCCGCACATCGCCCGCGAGGGTGGTCATGAACGCGGTGTCCGCCGCGTCCTGACCCGTCGCGATCCGCACCATCGACTCCCGGGGCGCGAGGTGGGTGGCGTCGGCGAGCAGCCAGCGGTCCTCCACGAGCGCCTCGACCACCAGATGGAAGTCCATGGGGCTGAGGCCCGGCGCGTAGACCGAGGAGCAGCGGGCGGGGATGCCGCTCGCGCGCAGCAGGGTCGAGGTGAGGTGCGCGAAGTCGCGGCACACCCCCTGCCGGGCCACATAGGTGCTGCGGGCCGAGTCGGTGATGCTGCTCGAGCCCGGCACGTAGTCGAGATGGCCGTGCACCCAGTCCACGACTGCCTGCAGGGCCTCGAGCCCCGACCGGTCGCCGACGATCTCCTCCGCGATCCGGGTAAACTCGTCGACCTCGCAGTAGCGGGAGGGCCGCAGATGCAGCACGGCGTCGCCGTCCTCCACCGGGTCCTCGTCGGCGGGAGCGATCCCGCGGGCGGCGTAGACGATCTCCACCGTCCCCGCCGGCAGGCCGTTCAGCAGGTGCAGCCGGTTCCCGTAGCGGTCGACGGTCTCGCCGACGGGATGCTCCGCCCCGCCTGCGACGACCGTCAGGGACTCCTGGGCGACGGGCGCCGCAGAGACGGCGACGAGCAGCGCGATATCGGTGCCCTCGGCGACCTCGGCGCGCATCCACGCGCGAACATGTCTCTCCACGAGCCCAGTGTCGCGCATCCGCCGCATCGCGCGGCCCGGACCCCCTTTGCTCCGACGGTGATCAGCGACATAGTGTGGGCGTTCCGTCGTCGTCGTCGCTCCGAGGTGCACCCGTGCAGATCTCCGTCCAGCTCTACAGCGTCCGGGACCTGTTCGCCGAGGATGCCGATGCGGCCCTCCGCCGTCTCGCCGAGATGGGGTTCCGCCAGGTCGAGCCCTTCGGCCTGCTCGAGCATGCCGAGACGCTGCGGACCCTGTTGCCGGCGCACGGACTCACCGCCCCGTCGGCCCATGCCTCGCTGCTCGGCGCCGAGGATCCCTCGCGCGTCCTCGCGACGGCCGCGGCCCTCGGGGTGCGCACCGTCATCGACCCGTACACGGACCGCGAGCAGTGGGACCGCGAGGAGGACATCCGCGCGATCGCGGACCGGCTGAACGCCCTCGCCCCGCTCGCGTCCGAGCACGGGGTGCGGATCGGCTACCACAACCATGACGCCGAGGCCCGCCCGCACGAGGACGGCCGCTGCGGCCTGGAGATCCTCGCCGAGCACCTCGACCCCCGCGTGGTGCTCGAGCTGGACACCTTCTGGGCCGCCGTCGGCGGCTCGGATCCCGCGCACCTTCTGACCTCGCTCGGCAGCCGCATCCAGCTCGCGCATCTCAAGGACGGCCCCCTCACCGGGGACGTCCACGATCAGGTGCCGCTCGGCGAGGGCGAGATGGACGTCCCCGCCGTGCTGGCGGCCAGCGACCAGCTCGAGCTCGGCGTGATCGAGTTCGACAACCACTCCGGCAACCTGTTCACCGCCATCGGGCGGTCCTTCGACCTGCTCACCACCCACCTCCAGGAGTACACCGCATGACCAGCACCACCGGACCCGTCGGCGTCGGCCTCATCGGAGCGGGCGTGATCGCCGCGCAGTACCTCACCCAGCTGACCTCCTTCCCCGACATCGAGGTGCGAGCCATCGGCGATCTGCGCCCGGAGGCCGCGAAGGCCCGCGCCGAGGAGTTCGGCGTGCCCGTCCACGGCGGGGTCGAGACCGTGCTCGAGGACCCGCAGATCGAGATCGTCGTCAACCTGACGATCCCGGCCGCGCACTTCGACGTCTCCCGCGCGATCCTCGAGGCGGGCAAGCACGTGTGGAGCGAGAAGCCCCTGACCACCACCCGCGAGGACGCCTCCGCGCTGATCGAGATCGCGCGCGAGAAGGGCCTACGCATCGGCGGCGCCCCGGACACCGTGCTCGGCGCGGGCGTCCAGAGCGCCCTGCGCGCCCTCCGCGACGGCGCGATCGGCGAGCCCCGCTCGGCCCTGGCCCTCTTCCGCTCCCCCGGTCCCGAGTCCTGGCACCCGGCGCCCGACTTCCTGTTCCAGATCGGCGCCGGCCCGCTCTACGACATCGGCCCGTACTACCTCACCAGCCTCGTGCTGGCCTACGGCCCCGTCGCCTCGGTGAGCGCGGTCGGCTCCCGCTCGGTGGACCGTCGCACCATCGGCTCCGGTCCCCGCGCCGGCGAGACCTTCGAGGTCGAGGTCCCGACCCGCGTGCAGGGCCTGCTGCGCTTCGCCTCCGGCACTTCCGCCGCGGTCGAGCTGTCCTTCGACGACGCGGTCGGCCGCCCGCACACCCTCGAGCTGACCGGCTCGACCGGCACCCTCGCGCTGCCGGACCCGAACGTCTTCGACGGCGACACCCTGCACGCCCTGCGCGGCGCCGAGGACTGGACCGCGCAGCCGCCCGTCGGCCCGATCGCCGGCCGTGGCCTCGGCACCCTGGAGATGGCCCGCGCGATCCGCGCCGGCCGTCCCCACCGCCTCACCGGCGAGCTCGCCGCCCATGTCCTGGACGTGATGATCGCGCTCGACGAGGCGACGCAGACCAGCGGCGCGGTGGAGATCACCTCGAGCGTGGAGGCACCCGCCCCGCTCGAGCAGGACTTCGATCCCGCCGCGAAGACCCTCTGACCCGGTGCGGACCCGGGGCGCTGCGCCCCGGGCCCGCCCCTGCACGCCGCTCGCCGCCCCGCAGGAGGACGCCATGACCACCCCCCACTCCCCCGCTGCCCCCGGAGCGGACCGCCCGCTCGGCGTCGCTCTGATCGGCTACGCCTTCATGGGCCGTGCCCACTCCCAGGCCTGGCGCACCGTCGAGGCCGCCTTCGAGGTCCCTCCGATCGCCCGCCGGGTGATCGTGGGCCGGGACGAGCAGGCCGTCGCCGAGGCCGCCGACCGGCTCGGCTGGGAAGAGCACGCGACCGACTGGCGCGAGGTCATCGCCCGCGAGGACGTCGACATCGTGGACGTCTGCACCCCCGGCTTCCTCCACGCCGAGATCGCGATCGCCGCCCTCGAGGCCGGCAAGCACGTGCTCTGCGAGAAGCCCCTCGCCAACGACACCGCCGAGGCGGAGGCGATGGTCGCCGCGGCCGAGGCGGCGCAGGCGCGCGGCCAGGTCGCCGCGCTCGGTCACACCTACCGGCGCGTCGCCGCACTGCGCCTCGCGCGGGAATACGTGGAACGGGGACGGCTCGGCACCATCCTCCAGGTCCGCGCCGCCTATCTGCAGGACTGGCTGGTGGACCCCGCCTCCCCGATGAGCTGGCGCCTGCGGAGGGAGACCGCCGGCTCCGGCGCGCTCGGCGACATCGGCTCGCACGCCATCGATCAGGTCCAGTACCTCACCGGTCAGCGCGTCACCGCGGTGCGGGGCCGCCTCGCGACGCTCGTCCCCGAGCGGTCCGGTCCCGACGGCCCCGAGCCCGTCACCGTCGACGACGCCGCCTGGGCGACCCTCGAACTCTCCGGCGGCGCGATCGCCTCGATCGAGGCGAGCCGCATGGCGACCGGCGCGAAGAACCAGCTGACCGTCGAGGTGTACGGCACCGAGGGGGCGCTGCGCTTCGACCTCGAGAACCTCAACGAGCTGTGGTTCCTGGACCGCACCCTCCCCGCGGAGGAGCAGGGCTTCACCCGCGTGCTCGTCACCGAGGGGTCCCACCCGTATCTCGGCGCCTGGTGGCCCTCGGGGCACATCCTGGGCTGGGAGAACTCCTTCACCAACCAGGCCCGGGACCTCCTCGTCGCGATCACCGGCGGCGAGCCCTTCTCTCCCGACTTCGCCGACGGCCTCGCCCTGCAGCGGGTGCTCGACGCGATCATCGCCTCCGACGCGGCCGACGGAGCGACGATCACCCTCTGAACTCCCTTCGAGCTCCCGCTGCGCTCCTACCGAGCCCGCGCTGAGCCGCCCACGCCAACCCAGCCGCCGACACCCCACTTACCTGCATCCGACCTCGACGCCCGTTGCGAAGGAGCACCGACCATGGCTCATCCCCACACCCTGTTCACCGGCCAGTGGGCCGATCTCACCCTCGACGAGGTCGCGGAGCTCGCGGCCGGCTGGGGTTACGACGGCCTCGAGATCGCCGTCGCCGGCGAGCACCTCGACGCGAGCCGCTGGGACGACGCGGACTACATCGCCGAGCGGCTCGGGATCCTCGAGAAGCACGGACTGAAGGTCTGGGCCATCTCCAACCATCTCAAGGGCCAGGCGATCTGCGACGACCCCATCGACTTCCGCCACCAGGCGATCGTCGGTCCGGCGGTGTGGGGCGACGGCGACCCGGAGGGCGTGCGGCAGCGGGCCGCCGAGGACATGAAGAACACCGCCCGCCTCGCGCAGAAGCTCGGTGTCGACACCGTCATCGGCTTCACCGGCTCGAAGATCTGGAAGTACGTGGCGATGTTCCCGCCCGTCGGCCAGGACGTGATCGACGAGGGCTACCAGGACTTCGCCGACCGCTGGAACCCGATCCTCGACGTCTTCGAGGAGTGCGGGGTGCGCTTCGCCCACGAGGTCCACCCCTCCGAGATCGCGTACGACTACTGGACCACCCAGCGGACCCTCGAGGCGATCGGCCACCGCGAGTCCTTCGGCCTGAACTGGGACCCCTCCCACTTCATGTGGCAGGAGATCGACCCGGTCTCCTTCATCACCGACTTCGCGGACCGCATCTACCACGTGGACTGCAAGGACATCCGGGTGCGCATGACCGGCCGCAACACCCGCCTCGGCTCCCACCTGCCCTGGGGCGATCCGCGGCGCGGCTGGGACTTCGTCTCCTTCGGCCGTGGGGACGTGCCGTGGGACGCCGCCTTCCGGGCGCTGCGCTCGATCGGCTACGAGGGCCCGATCTCGGTGGAGTGGGAGGACGCCGGCATGGACCGGTTGCACGGCGCCGAGGAGGCGCTCGCGTTCCTGCGGTCCCTGGACTACCCGGCCTCCGAGCTGTCCTTCGACGCTGCGTTCAGCAGCGAGGGCTGAGCGCATGTCCCCGACGCATCTCGACGAGCGGGAGGCCCTCGCCGCCTCCTTCCTCGCGCTCGGTCCCGCGGCCCCGACGATCCTGCCCGGCTGGGACGCACGTGAGCTGATGGTGCACCTGCTGCTCCGGGAGCGGCACAGTGCCCTGGTGCCGGGCCTGCGGATGCCGGGGCCCTACGGGGCGCGGGCCCGCGCCGTCGAGGGCGAACTGCGGGCCGCGGACTGGGAGACGCTCGTCGAGCGCCTGCGGGAGGGACCCGGCCGCCTCTCGCCGCTCGGCGCGGTCGACCGTCTCAGCGGCCTCGCCGAGCAGCTGATCCATCACGAGGACCTGCGTCGGGCGCAGGACGGCTGGGAGCCGCGCGGTCCCGACGCGGTCTCCCAGGAGGACGCCTGGCGGGCGGTGCGGCTGATGGCGCCCCTGACCCTGCGGGTCCCGGTGCGGGTGCTGCTGGTCTCGCCGCTCGGTGGGGCCCGGGTCGGCTCCCGCACGGCCGACGCGAGCGTGCGGGTCCACGGCGAGCCGGTGGACCTGCTGCTCTGGGCGACGGGGCGGGAACGGGTCGCGCGGGTGCGGGTGCACGGCGACGACGCGGGCCGACAGGCGCTCGCCGCAGGAGGCCGCGGCCTCTGACGCGCGACCTCGGGGGCCGCGGTGTCTGACGCGCGACCTCGGGGCTGCGGCGTCTGCCACGAGGCCCCCGGCGCGCTCTGCTCAGCCGCGCTCGAACAGGAACAGCCGCGGGTGGTGGCCCTTCTGGAAGAAGCGGTGCTCGCGGATCGGCCGCCAGCCGAAGCGGTCCCCGTCGAGCACCGCGTGCATGCGGGTGATCTCGTGGGTGAGGATGCCGAGACGGGCCTCCGGGGCGGCGAGCTCCGCGGCGCGGCGCAGCAGGTCGGCGAGCAGCTGCTGGTTGCTCTCGTGCTCCCCGTGGAGGGTGCCCCACGGCGGGTTCGTCACGATCCGGGTGAAGCCCGGCTCGATCTTCGCCGTGAGCACGTCACCGACCTGCCAGTCGATCCGACCGCGGCGGCGCGCCGCCCGCTGATGTCGTTCGGCGGCCTCGATCGCCGCCGGGTCCAGGTCGGTGCCGTGCGAGCGCGCGGGAGCGACCTCGTGCAGCTGCTCGACCAGGAAAGTGCCGGATCCGCAGGTCATGTCCAGCAGCGAGTCCTCCTCGCCGATCTCCAGCAGGTCGAGGACGGTCGCGGCGATCGTTGCGTTGACGGCGCCGGGATAGTTGATCACCCGCCAGGCCCGCGTGGAGAGCGGTCGCGGCGTGGTGCGCAGCAGCACCTGCCAGGTGCCCGCCTCCCGTCCGCGACGCACCCGCACGACGAGGTCGCCGTCGGCCGCCGGCGCGACGCCGGCGAGTTCCGCGATCGCCTCGGCGACCCGGAGCATCTCGGGGGTGTCGGAGCCCGCGGCCTCGAGGCGGAGCCCCGTGAAGCGCTGGCGCGGCCGCTGCCGGGCCAGGTCCTCGAGGAGGGTGCCGAGCCGCTGCTGCACCGAGGTCTCGAGCAGCTCGCGCGGTCTCCGCGCAGGCACGGTGAGGGCGGTGGAGGCGGAGACCGCGCGCCGCAGGGACCGCACCGCGTCGAGATCATCCGTCTCGAGGGCGAGCTCGGTGGGGGTCACGATCCGGGCGGGTCCGAGACGGGAGGCCTCGACCAGGGCGGCGTCGGCGCAGCCCTGCAGGACCTCGAGCACGAGCTGATGGACGGCGGTCGGCACGGAGGGACCCTCCTTCGGTGGGCGGCGGCGTGATCTGTGCAGGCTACCGGCTGTGAATGCGCGACTGTGCAGGTGCGTGTCGGTAGACTCGCGGGGTGTTCATCGTGAGTGTGTGTTCCCTGAAGGGCGGCGTCGGCAAGACGTCGGTGACCCTGGGCCTGGCCTCGGCCGCCCTCCATCAGGAGGTGAACACCCTCGTCATCGATCTCGACCCGCAGGGCGACTCGACGCTCGGCCTGCTGGGCGAGCCGGCGAGCACCCTCGACATCGCGGAGGTCCTCACCTCACCGCGCACCGAGACGATCGACCGGTCGATCATCGATGCACCCTGGTCGAAGGACGCCGCCTCGCACCTCGACATCATCCCCGGCTCGAGCCGCTCGGCGGTGCTCGACGCCCCCGCCCCCGGCCCCCGGGAGGTGCGGCGCCTGCGCGACGCCCTCGACAAGCGCACCCACCAGTACGACCTGGTGCTGATCGACTGCCCGCCGTCCCTGAACGGCCTCACCCAGATGGCCCTCGCCGCGTCGGACCGCGCACTCGTGGTCGCCGAGCCGGGCTTCTTCGCGGTCACCGCCGCGGATCGCGCGCTCAAGCTCGCCGCCGAGATGCGCGAGGAGGGCATCGCGCCGCGACTGCATCCGCTGGGTCTGGTCGTGAACCGGTATCGTCCGCGCTCAGTCGAGCACCAGTACCGTCTCGCCGAGCTGCGGGACCTGTTCGGCGATGCCGTGCTGGAGCCGGTGATCGAGGAGCGCGTCGGCCTGCAGCAGGCCCAGGGCGGCGCCGTGCCGCTGCACACGTACGAGGGGGCCTCCGGCAAGCGGCTCACCGAGGACTTCGACGCCCTGCTGAAGACGGTCCTGGACTCGCGCCAGCACTCCTGAGCGAGCCGGGCGCGAGCCCGAGCACGAGAGAACGACGGGTCCCCTTCCCCAGGGACCCGCCGTTCTCGGTTCGGGGCGGCGCGCAGGCCGCGAGATCAGCCGGCGCGGCGGGAGCGGCGGCGGGCCGCCAGCTCGTCCTGCAGCGCGAGGGCGGCGTCGTCCGCCGGGTTGACCCCGGGGAGCACGGCGAGGTCGTTCTCGACCTCGCGCCACACGCGGCCGACGGCGATGCCGAACACGCCCTGGCCGCCCTGGACCAGGTCGAAGACGTCCTCGGCGGAGGTGCACTCGTAGACGGAGGCGCCGTCGCTCATGAGGGTGATGCCCGCGAGGTCGTCGATGCCGCGCTCGCGCAGGGCCGAGACCGCAACGCGGATCTGCTGCAAGGAGACGCCGGTATCGAGGAGGCGCTTGACGACCTTGAGCACCAGGATGTCGCGGAAGCCGTAGAGGCGCTGGCTGCCGGAGCCGCTCGCCCCGCGCACGCTGGGCTCGACGAGGCCGGTGCGCGCCCAGTAGTCCAGCTGGCGGTAGGTGATGCCGGCGGCCTTGCACGCGGCGGGGCCGCGGTAGCCGAGCTCCCCGGGCGTCTCGACGACGTCGTCGAAGAGCACGCCCTGTGCGGGCTCGGCGGGCACGGTCGACTGCTCAGTGCGGTCATCGCCGTTCATGGCGTTCACAGCTACCTCCGGATCAGGCTCTCAGAGGGGGAAGGGTGAGAGCACGCTGACAGAGTATCCCCTCCCCTGCGCCCTGGGACGCCGGCACGCCGTGGGGTGGGGCACCTCAGATCACGGAACGGTGACGATCCGCGGTCCGGCGCCCCGGCCTCAACCCTCCCGGACCTTGCGCCGCAGCATCGCACTGTGGAGGGAGATCATCGACTCGCCGAGGTCGCGGGCGAAGTCCTCGGCGCCACCACGGGCCGCGGGGTCGCCGGTGCGCGACCGGGGCCGCGCGACGGAGCCGATCATGTGCGCCTCGCGCTCGGCGGAGGTGCGCAGCATGACCAGGTGACGGGGGTGCAGTCCCACTTCGGCCAGATCGCGGGCGGAGGTGACGATCTCGAGCTCCGTGGAACCGTAGAACAGCGCACCCTCGGCGAGGAATCCGTACTGCTCGAGCTCGATCAGGAAGTCGTCGTCGACCCCGGCGCGCGCCGCGAGACCGCGGCGATCCAGGCGCACGGCCTGCACCGCGGCCGTCGGCCCCGGACGGGAGGCGATCGAGGTGACCTCGGAATCCACGCCATGCGAGAGGAGGTGCTCCTTGATGACCTTGAGCGGCCAGAAGCGGTCCCGCTGGGCGCGCAGGACGAACAACAGGCGGTCGACGTCCTCCGGGCGGTACTTGCGGTAGCCCGTGGAGGTGCGCTCCGGGGAGATCAGGCCCTCGGACTCGAGGTAGTGGAGCTTGGAGTGCGAGAGGTCCGGGAACTCGTCCCGGACGGCGTCCAGCACCTGGCCGATGCTGAGCCGCGCTGGCCCGGACGAGCCCGGCCTGCGCTTCGCGGAGGCCGGCATCCGCTCAGGCCGTCCCGGTGAAGGGGTGGTAGGTCAGGCGGTACTTGCCGATCTGCACGTCCTGCCCGGGGCTCAGGCGCAGCTCGTCGACGCGGTCCTTGCCCACGTAGGTGCCGTTGAGCGACCCGAGATCGCGCACGAGGAAGGCGTCGCCGTCGCGCACGAAGGCCGCGTGCTTGCGGGAGACCGTCACGTCGTCGAGGAAGATCTCGCAGTTCGGGTGGCGACCGGCGATGGTCGTGTCCGAGTCGAGCAGGAAGCGCGCTCCGAGGTTCGGGCCCTTGCGCACGATGAGCAGGGCGCTGCGCGGCGGCAGGTTCTCGATGGCGCGCCGGTCCTGCGAGGACAGGCCCGGCTCGACCTCCTCGAGGGGGTCGCTGGGCGAGATCGCGCTCAGCTTCGACGTGTGGTCGAGATTCTCGTCGTTCCACTCGGTGTTCCCGGACACCCCGCACCCCTTCCTGGACTGCTGTCCCCGACCTCTGACTCGGTCGCGGGCCGCGCCCCCGGGTCGGGGTCGCGCGCGGCGCTCCTGCTGGTGAACAGGAAACCGCCCGTCCCATCCTCGCACGTCCGCCCCCGCTCAGGGGACGATCGGGCCAGCCTGCGGCGAGGATTTGACGATCACTTGACCACCTCGGAGTGCTCGGGGTCGGTCAGCTCGACGACCGCCTCGATGCGCACGTCGTCCTCGCTCGCGATCGCGAGGGTGCCACCGTCGGCCGCGACGGAGTCGGCGGAGCCTCCGGGGATCCGCAGGGCGGGGTCCATCACGTCGGGGTCGCCGATCGCCCGCACCGTATAGGGCGGGCGGACGACCGTGCCGTCCACGAGCAGCGCACCGTCCTCGTCGCTGGTCACCGAGGTGGAGGCGACCACGCGCACGTCCCCGATCTGGAGCACCTCGGCACCGGCGTTGCGCAGCTCCTGGATCACGCCGAGCAGGGTGGAGGGACGCACTGTCCGGCCGGGATCGGAGATCGACACGACGATGCCACGACCCTGGGCGGGGGCGGTGCCGGCGATGATCTCGAGTTGCTCGAGGCGGTCCTCCGCGGCGGCGCGGGCGACGGCGTCGTCCTCCTGCCCGCTGCGGAGGTCCTCGAGGGTGCGATCGAGTTCCGCGTTCTCGAGCTCCAGATCCGAGACGTGACGATCCGACTCGTCGAGCAGCCGCACCAGCTCCTGCTGCGAGGCGCCCTCGAGGGAGTCGTCGCCCTGGCGGACCTGGATCGCGATGGACACACCGAGGAGCAGGCAGAGCAGTCCGACGATCACCTGGGACCGCGTCGCGCGCGGGCGGAGGGTCCGACGGAGGTTGGACCAGGCCCGGTCCTGGTCCTCGCGAGTCTCGGGGGTGCGGGTGCCGTCGCTCATGACCGGAAGAGGCGGCGTCGGATCGCGGCCGCGTTGGAGAAGATCCGGATGCCGAGCACGACCGTCACGGCGGTGGACAGCTGCGGGCCGACCCCGAGCTGGTCGCCGAGGAACACGAGCAGGGCCGCGATCAGCACGTTGAACAGGAAGGAGGTGATGAAGACGTGCGCGTCGAAGGCCCCGTCCAGGCTCGCCCGGAGGCCGCCGGCGAGGGTGTCGAGGGCGGCGACCACGGCGATGGGCAGATACGGCTGCAGCGCAACGGGGACGTCGGGCTGCAGGACCAGCCCGAGGGCGATGCCCAGGGCGAGTCCGAGGACGGCGATCATGCGGGTTCCTCCGAGCTGGGGTCGTAGACGGTCGCCTCGCGCAGGGTGCCGGCGGGCCGGGCGGGAACGGTGAGCTCCTCGCCGGCCTCCCAGGTCATCAGGAGGGCGTAGCGCTGGGTGACCTCGGTGAGATACGTGCCGGCCTCGCCGCTCTCGACGCCCTCACGGAGGGCCTCGGGGTCGCCGAGGGCGGTGATCCGGTAGGGCGGGGACAGGGCGCGGAAGTCGACGAGGACCGCCGAGCCGGCGGTGCGGATCGCGGACGTGGCGGTGAGGCGCTGACCGTTGATCGAGATCGCCTCCGCACCGGAGGCCCAGAGACCGTTGACCGCGATCTGCAGGTCGCCGTCGGTCACGCGGTTGACGGTGCCCTCGGCGACGCCGGGGCTCGGCGGGAGCGGATCGGAGTCGTCGAGCTGCAGCACCACGCCGGACCCGGTGAGGGCGGTGCCGCCACTCGCGACCTCGACGCGGCCCACGGCCTCCGCGGCCCCGGGGGCGGTGTCGTCGAGGACCTCCTGCTGGGCACCGGCGACCTCGTCGCCCAGCTCGACCTGGCGAGCCTCGAGCTCGTCGGCCTCCGCCCACGAGTCCCGGACCTCCTGCTCGAGGAGGGCGCGGGGGCTGTCCTCCGCGCTCGCCCGGTCGCGGAGGTCCGCGGCGGCGATCGCGACCGCGGCGCCGAGCACGACGGCGAGCAGCAGCGTGAGCAGCTTCGTCAGCCGCGAGTCGGGCGGCGGGGTCTCGGCGATCGGGTCCTCGCGGCGCAGCGCCTCGACGTCGTAGGGGTTCGCGGTGAGGGCGCGCAGGAGCGAGGTCGGCGAGTAGGGGGTCTCGCCGTGGGGGGTGCTGTGGTCCCGCTCGCGCATGCCGCCACCATACGGTGCGCGGGGTCCCGGAGGCGTCAGCCGAGCGAGCAGGCGACCCCGTTTAAGCCGTGGTTGCAGTAGCCGCCGGGGTTGCGGGCGAGGTACTGCTGATGCTCGGGCTCCGCGGTGTAGTACGCACCGTTCCCGGCCTCGGCGAGCGGGGCCAGCTCGGTCGTGATCGCGCCGCGGCCGGCGTCATGGAGCGCCTGCTGGTAGCGGCGTGCGGAGTCGCGCACCACCTCGCCCTGGGCGGGCGAGGTCCAGTACACGGCGCTTCGGTACTCGGTGCCGACGTCATTGCCCTGACGGTTCGCGGTGGTCGGGTCGTGCTGCTGCCAGAACTCGGCGAGCAGGGCGCGCAGGGTCGCGTCCCCGCCGCGGTAGATCACGCGCACCGCCTCGGCGTGCCCGGTGCGGGCGGAGAACACCTCCTCGTACGTGGGATGCGGGGTGTAGCCGCCTGCATAGCCCGCGGAGGTGGTGTGCACGCCCGGGATCTGCCAGGCGATCCGCTCGATTCCCCAGAAGCAGCCGCCCGCGAGGATCAGCTCCTCGGCGTCCTCGGGCCAGGGCTCGGGGTCCTCGGGCGCGTCGGGGCCGAGCATGTCGGTGCCGAGCACGAGGTGCTCGCGCAGGAGCGGGTACGGGGAGGTCTCACGACCCGGGAGGGCGTCCTCCGGGGAGACCATCTCCTTCTTGTGGGCGTACAGGAGATCCATCATCTGCCACATGCTCCGAACGCTAGTCCTGTGCGGGGTCGGGAGCGAGAGAGGTGACGGTTCCGTCACCACCCTCGCTCCCCGCCGCGCGCGGATCAGCGGGAGGCGACCAGCGCGCTGCCGACGAGAGCGCCCTGGGCGTCGGCGGCCGGGGGCTCGCCCCCGCCGTCGGACGGAGCGCCCGCGGGCGGCTCCCCGCCACCGGGACCACCGCCCCCCTCCGGCGCGCCGCCGCCCATCGCTCCCCCGCCGCCCATACCGCTGGTTCCCGGCTCGGTCGTGGGGTCGATCGCGACGGGGAGGGCGACGGTGAAGCCGCCGTTGACGTCCCCCTCGACCGTGGCGAGCTGCAGCTCTCCCCCGTCGTCACCGAAGACGTTGTCCGAGTCGAGGGTGATCTGGGCGAGGTTCTCCGTCGAGCCGTCATAGCCCGCGGTCGCGTACACCGTCTCGCAGACGTCCTGCGGGATCGCGACCTGCGAGGTGGCGAGCAGGTTGTCGGTGCTGGTGATGGACTCGAGGTCGGGGTAGACCTCGAAGTGGATGTGCGGCCAGCGGCCCGCATAGCAGCCCGGCATGATGCTGGTGAAGGTGACGGTGCCGGTCCCGTCCGCGACCTGCACGCCGCGCAGGAAGTTCTCCTCCTCGAGACCCTCGGAGTATAGGGAGTAGAGGCCATCGGCCGTGCAGTGCCAGACGTAGACGGCGACGCCCTCATAAGGCGCGTTGTCGTTCGAGAGGTCGGTGATCGTGAGGCTCAGCGTCATGGGGACGCCGCTCGCGGTGGCGGAGCCGGTGCCGAAGCTCGTGGTGAGGTCGCTGCGGACCACCTCGGACTCGGTGAGGACGGTGATGCCGTTGGTGCCGTCGGCCGGGTAGGGGCCGTTGGTCTCCTCGGGGATCTCGCCGTCGGCCGTCGTCGCCGCGGCCTCTCCCCCGCCGTCGCTCGCGCCGTCGGACCCGGAGGCGCTGCAGGCGGCGAGGCCCAGCGCGGCGCCGCCGGCCGCGAAGGCGGCGAGGGCCGCGCGACGGGTCGCGAGGGTGCCCAGGTCGAAGGCGAGGCCCTGATCGGCGAGCGGCTCGTCGGCGTGGGCGAGGGGCCGGCCCTCGTAGCGGAGGGTGCCGTCGGGGTCCTCGGTGAGGCGCGGGTCGCGGGAATCGGGGGTCTGCGTCATGTCATGCCTTCCGGTGGTGGGGATGGCGAGGACGCTATGGACCGTGCTCGTGTCCCGGCCCAGGCTCGGCTGTGCTCGGGCTGTGCGCCGCGCCCGCGGCGGGTGCCGCAGGTCACGCGCGTTCCGATTCGCCTCGGCGGCCGGGGTCGGGGTACTGTATTCCTCGGTCCTCCGGCAACGGAGGGCACTCGGGCTGTGGCGCAGCTTGGTAGCGCACTTGACTGGGGGTCAAGGGGTCGCAGGTTCAAATCCTGTCAGCCCGACAAATGCCCTGGTGAGAACAAGTTTCTCGCCAGGGCGTTGTCTTTCTTAGCGGCGATGTGACCGCTAGAGTCGCGCCGGCTGGAGACCGCACGAGCCTCGGGGTCACCATCACGACGGCGATCGACCTTAGAGTGCCGCATCTGGACCAGGGGCACGCGGAGCGAGCACAAAACGCGGCCGGCTGGTGGCCACGGCCAGAGTCTCCCCCATGTTCTCTCGTCGCCGCGACTCAAGACCAGGCAGGCCGTCTCGCCCTCACCACCAGCCCCGTGAACGAGGTGAACACCGATGCCCTGCCCGCGCTGACAGCCTGACCCCTCGTCGAAGGATCGCTACACCACTTCCTGGGACTTGACCCCGCGCGCTACCGGGCCGGGGAGAGCTGGCAGCAGATCGCCCAGAGTCATGGCGTGACCGGAGAGCACGTCCGGCGCCTCACCATCGCGCGCCACGACATCAAAAACCGACGTTGGGGCCGGCGCCCAGTCGCTGACGTCGACGAGGTCGTCCGCCGCCGTGAGGACGGGCAGGCCCTCACCCAGATCGCCGAAGAACTCGGCTGCTCCCGTCAGGCCATCCGCACCGCGCTTGAGACAGCACACCGTGCCCGCGTGACCCGGTACGCCGCCTCTCCCGCCGTCGGGCGCCCACTGACGACGAGATCGCCGAGATCCGAGGACTGTATGAGGCGTGCCCACAGGCACCGCGAGCATGCGAAGGGGCACGAGCCGTACGCGGAGCCGAGGGTCGCCTACTTGCAGAAGCATGCAGATTCGTCGTCGACGACGGCGTCCCTATGCAGAACCTCTCGGTCGCACTCGGCCGCGGAGCGACGTGGCTGCACTGGCTCCTCGGTTGCCACGACCTGCGACCCGAAACACGGGATGTACAGACCACGTCTCGCCGTTCGAGGGCCAAGACGGTCACGTACGCGCACGCTCCCCCAACAAAATGAGCGGAAGATCTTACTGGTCCGGTGCCCCGTTCGCGACGAACTATGCGTTGCCCGGCGCCGCGCAGTTTCAAGAAGATCTACCGCGTGGTATACGCGGCGGCAAGCTCCGCGAAGAAGACTTCCCCGTCGGACGGTGTCTTGGGGCGAACTCCCAGGTTTCTCCATCGCCGACCGTCACGTAACACGGATCCGCGACCTGACATGCCCGCATCATCGGGACCGAGACGAATCGGGATGCGTATCTCGAGTCGTACTGGAACGCCACCTCTCCCGCAATGACGGTTGTCGAGAAGCTATCGTGAAACTCATTGAGAAGGTCGTCGGATGGCCGGTCGAACACATTGGCCCCCATGCTTCCGCCCCCGTCACCGGTGTACACGCGCGTCGAGAGGCCGAGATTGTGTTCGCTCCACTGACAGCCGACTGCAGCGTCGGCGGCTTCCCTCAGCCCATCAACTGTGAACTCGACTGACGTCGTGCGACCCCCCAGTGACCTTAATAGGCGCTACTGACCAAGGGACGTATGCTGGTAATCTGCGCGCACATTCTTCGATCATTGGAGGTCATCATGGCCCCCGAGACTCAAATTCTCCTCGTGGACGACATCGACGGAACCGATGCCACGAACACTGTCACCCTCGGACTCGACGGCGTCGCATACGAAATCGACCTGAACGACGACAACGCTCGCCAGCTGCGCTCCGAGCTGGAGAGGTGGACGGCCCTGGCACGACGCACCGGCGGTCGCGCGAAGCGTGGCACCGGCACCGGAGCTGGACCGAGCGGCGTCGAGAAGAAGATCCGGCAGTGGTCCAGCGAGAACGGCTACGAGGTCTCCGAGCGGGGCCGGATCCCGACCGAGATCCGCGAGGCGTACGCCAAGGCGCACTGACTCCGCCCTTCCTTCCTCGGCCCGGCACGACCTGAGGGGTGCCGGGCCGCAGTGCGTCCGTCCCCGTCAGCAGAGCTTGTCCACTGAGTGGCGGAGCGCCGTCTAAACACAATCTTGAGAGTTCGTTCGATGCTGCGCGTCATCGTTTCGACGGCAGAAGTAAAGGCCCCGCCTACCCTCCGGAGGTATCCCTGGAGCGCACACAAAGACGCGGTTAAAGCTTCAAGCAGCTCGCTCCATGCTTCCGTAGTTTGCGCGGGTTGGCCCGTACGTTGGTCTCACTGCCCACGACATGAGCCGTCCCCTCGATGCTCGTTCCGCTGTCGCTGTGGCGCTGACGAAGTCATCAACTCCCGCCCGACTCGAGTGGGAAATTTACGGAGTAGAACCATGGCCCAGAACAACACCCACCGCGCCTTCGGCCGCGCTGTCACCCCCGTCGGGACCGCTGGCCGCGCTCTGCGTGGCACCGGCGGTGCCGCTGTGCTCGGCACAGTCGTCATCGGCTCCGCCCTGCTCGCGGGCCCCGCGCAGGCCGCCCCCGCCGTCTCGCCCGCCGCACCGGCCGTTGCTGCGCAGGCGGCCGCTCCGGCGGCGCCGGCTCCTGCACATGCGACGTCTGCGCTGGCGGCCGAGAAGCTGCGGTGGGGTTCGCAGGGCTCGTCGGTGGAGCAGCTCCAGACGGCACTGAACGAGCACGGTGCCTCGCTGTCGGTCGATGGCAAGTTCGGCAAGCTCACCCATGGGGCCGTGAAGGACTTCCAGCGCTCGCATGGCCTGAAGGTCGACGGCGTCGTGGGGCCGGAAACCCGCGGCGCGCTGAACGGCGGCGCATCGACCTCGGGCGGTGGAACCTCTACTCCCGCCCCCTCCTCCACGAGCAGCTCGGGGCAGGCGATCGTCGATGCCGCGCGCAGCCAGGTCGGGGTCTCGTACTCGTGGGGGACCTCCAAGCCGGGTGTCAGCTTCGACTGCTCGGGGCTGACCTCGTACGCGTACGCGCAGGCCGGCATCGCCCTGCCTCGCACCTCGTCGCAGCAGGTCGCGGCCGGCACCACGATCTCGAAGTCCGAGGCTAAGCCGGGCGACCTCGTGGTGTGGCCGGGCCACCTCGGGATCTACGCGGGCGGCAACACGGTGATCGACGCCGGCAACAGCAAGGGCTCCGTCAGCGAGCGCACCATCTGGGGTTCGCCGACCTTCGTCACCCTCCGCTGACAGAACGCTACGACGCCAACGTAGAGGGAGCCTCGACCACCGGTCGGGGCTCCCTCTACGTGCAGAGGCAGCGGTGTCAGCCGATCGAGGCGAGCAGCTCGGCGCATGCCTGCTCGCAGCGTCGGCAGGCGTCCGCGCAGATCTTGCAGTGCTCGTGCATTTCAGCGTGCTTCTCGCATTCCTCGGCGCAGGAACGGCACGCTGCCTGACACGCCTCGAGCAGAGCACGGTTCAGGGCAACGTTGGTGCCCGTCTGACGGGACAGGACCCGACCGGTGACCTCGCAGACGTCGGCGCAGTCCTGGTTCAGGCGAATGCATTGGGTCAGCTCCGCCACCATGTCCTCGGCCAAGCAGGCGTCCGCGCAGGCGGTGCAGGTCTGGGCGCATTCGAAGCAAGCCTCGACGCATTCAGCGAGCTTCTGCTGGTCGATGGTGCCGAGGTCCTTCGGGTAGGTCTGAAGCATTGATGCGACGTGATGGGTCATGATCCTGCTCCTTCTCGTTCCGGACGGACCGGCGGATGCCGGCCCGTCCTGACGACCCTAGCCATCGCCCCCCGAAGGACGGAAGCGGATAGACCACTCGTTTGGAGGCAATGCGGAATGACTGGCCAACGTTGTGCTCAAGAAGTCAAGATCTGACCTTGAGGAGACCTTGATCTAGGGGTCATAGGCTGGCGCAAAGTGTCCTCTGACTAGGAGAAATCATGCGTTCTCGTCGCTCTCTCGGCCGTCTCGCGGCCGTCGTCGTCACCGGTGCGATTGTGTTTGCCGGCTGCACCGACAGCGGGTCTGACGATGGTCAGACGTCGGGTGGGTCAGAAGCGTCGGAGGCGTCCGGTGGAGGCAGCCACGGCGGCATGGAGCACCCGATGGATGGCGGCCCTGCGCCCGAAGGTATGGCGCCTGCGGAGGATCCCGAGTTCCCGGTCGGCACGGAGGTGACGCTCACGGCGGACCACATGGAGGGCATGGAGGGGGCGACGGCGACGATCTCGGGCGCCTTCGACACCACGACCTACTCGGTCAGCTTCACGCCGACCGATGGCGGTGAGCCGGTCACTGACCACAAGTGGGTCGTTCACGAGGAGCTCGAGAACCCGGGCGAGGCACCGCTGGCAGAGGGCACCGAAGTGGTCATCACCGCCGATCACATGACCGGGATGGAGGGTGCTGAGGCCACCATCGACAGTGCCACCGAGGAGACCGTGTACATGGTCGATTACGAAGCTGACGGGATGATGATGACGAACCACAAGTGGGTCGTCGAGAGCGAGATCGAGCCTGCGTGATGACCTCCCCGTCGAGCCCTCGAGGTGCGCTCGCCTCCTCCGGGGGTAGGCCCCGTCGTCGCACCGGCCGGTTGCCGCGCCGATCGCTCGTGCTCGGTGCCGGCCTGTTCCCGCTCGTGGTCGCCGGCTGCGGGACCGGCGGGTCCGAGCCCGCAGCCATCACGGGTGATCAGGAGCTGCTTCAGGAACATGGCTTCGCCGACGCGGACGCGCACGAGATCATCGACCGGCTCGAAGCGCTCCCGGTGGCTGAGCGACCGCAGGACCTGATTGCCAGCGTCACCGCGACGTCTCTCCAGCTCCAAGACGATGCAGAGCGAAAGGCCGAGCTGCCCCTTCCCGAGGACCAGTTCTACTTGTCGGTGGCCCCGTTCGTGGAGACCACCCACGAGTGCGCTTTCCACAGCCTGACCACGTGCCGCGGAGAACTGCGCAGCCGCGAGCTCACCGTGAGCGTGGTCGACAGCGGCTCGGGCGAGGTCCTTGAGGAGGGCCCTCGCACCACGCATGACAACGGGTTCCTCGGTCTGTGGCTACCGCGTGGAATCACCGCGGAGCTCACGTGCACCCTCGAGGACTACACGGGGACCGCGTCCTTCTCGACTCAGACGGAGGATGATCTGACCTGTCTGACCAGTCTCCAGCTGACGTGAGCAGGCGAAGCACCCGGTCCGCCTTCTGGCATTCGGTGGTCGGCCCAGCTGGGCGGAGCGCGGCACGGCCCAGTCGGAGCAGGCGGACGGTGCTCCGGCTGACCGGGGGCCTGCTCGTCCTTGCCCCCGTCCTTGCGGCGTGCAGCAATTCCTCGGATATGGCGAGCGAGGCGAACGCCGGGTACGTCTCCGGCGATGGTGTCGTCGTCGAGATCCCCCCGGAGGGACGCGCCGATCCTCTGGAGATTCGGGGAACCACCTACGACGGCGACGACTTCGACTCCACGGCGCTGCGCGGTGCACCCTTGCTGATCAACGTCTGGTATGCGTCGTGTCCGCCGTGCCGGGTCGAAGCACCGGCGCTGAAGGCCGTGCACTCCGAGTACAGCGCCCTGGGAGTGGAATTCGTGGGCGTGAACACGCGCGACAAGGCCGGGCCGGCCGCCGCGTTCGAGGAGACCTTCGGCATCACCTACCCCTCGATCCCCGACGCCGACGGCGCGGTGATCGCGTCCATGGACGGCAGCGTCTCGCCCAACGCCGTCCCCACGACGTTGATCCTCGATGCTGAAGGACGAGTAGCCGCCCGGATCGCGGGCGCAGCCGATCAGAGCACCCTAGAGAGCCTCTTGGATGCCGTGCTGGCGGAGGCCGCCTGATGGGTGAATTGTTCGCCACCACCGTGCTGAGTGGACCCCTGGCCGCAGCCCTGCTGCTGTCGATGGTGGCCGGTCTGGTCGCGTTCCTCTCGCCGTGCGTGCTTCCGGTGGTCCCCGGCTACCTCGGATACATCACCGGGTTCACCGGAGGAAGCGCCGGGCCGCGCCGTACCGACGATCCCGGGGAACGGCCATGGCGCCTGGTCGTCGGCGCTGTGCTGTTCGTCGCGGGCTTCACGGCGGTGTTCCTGGTCATCGGCGGTTTCGTCGGTGCACTCGGGTCACTGGTGATCCAGTACACGAGCGTGATCAATCGGATCTCCGGGGTGCTGGTGATCCTCATGGGCCTGGTGTTCGTGGGAATCTTCCCCCGCCTCTCCGGTGAGAAAAGGATCCGGAAGCGCCCCGATGCCGGACTCGCCGGCGCCCCGCTGCTCGGGATCACGTTCGGCTTCTCCTGGACCCCGTGCATCGGGCCGACGTTCGCCGCAGTCGCCGCACTCAGCCTCGGGGAGGCATCCGCGAGCCGCGGCGCTCTCCTGGCTTTCGGCTATGCGATCGGGCTCGGGATCCCGTTCATCCTCTTCGCTCTCGTGTTCCGGCGCGCCCTCGGAATCTCCAAAGTGCTGTCCCGGCATCGCCGCACGCTCCAGATCGTTGGCGGCTCCATGCTCATCGCCATCGGACTCCTGCTGGTCTCCGGAGTGTGGGAGCAGTGGATGGCATTGCTCCAGGTGCGGATCGGCACCTTCACTACGATCGTCTGAGAGCTGAGCCAGCCGTACGCGGCCGGCTCAGCGGTCAGCGATTGCTCGGGGCAACCGGATGGTGAAGGTGGCTCCCCGTCCTGGGCCCTCACTGGCGGCGGCCACGGTCCCGCCGTGCGCATCGACCAGGGCTCGACTGATCGTCAGGCCGATGCCTGAGCCGGAGTTGTCACGGGTGCGTGAGCTGTCGGCGCGGAAGAAGCGTTCGAACAGGCGAGAGCGGTCCTCAGCGGTGAAGCCTTCGCCATCATCCGCTACCGCGATCTCCACCGTGCTGCCGTGGGTGGCTGCCGAGACTGTGACGGTGCCTCCGGGGGAAGTGTGCCGCAGAGCGTTGCTCAGCAGGTTTCCGAGGACTTGGGCGAGGCGGTCCGGGTCCGCGTGGATCGTCACGGAGTGGGGCAGGGCCATTTCTCGTCGTAATGCCACGCCCGCTGTCTCGAACCGTTCCTCCCATTCCTGGAGTGCTGATGCCAGCAGGTCATCGACGGTGAGGGGGTGCAGCTGTACCGGGAGCTGGCCCTCCTCGGCCCGGGACACTTCACTGATGTCGTCGGCCAGCCGCGAAAGTCGCACGGTCTGGCCGGCGAGGATGGGCATGGCTGCCTCCGGTTCGATGACACCATCGGCCATCGCCTCGTGATGTGCCGAGAGGGTGGCGATGGGGGTGCGCAGCTCATGGGCGAGGTCGGAGAGCAGTTGGCGTCGGGTCTCTTCGACGGCATCCAGGCGTGCAGCCATGTCGTTGAGCGTGGTAGCCAGAGAGTCGAGTTCGGTCCCAGCTCCGACGGAGGGAACGCGCGTGGAGTAGTGGCCACGGGATAGTTCATCGACAGCCGAGGTGAGGCCGTGAAGCGTCTGGCGGAGTCGTCGTGCCAGGTTCCAGGTGACAAGTCCGGCGGCCAGGAGGGAGACCACCAATCCGACTCCGAGGGCGAGTGCGAGCGCGTCGCGGTAGGCGCGTTCGATGTGGACGAGCTCGTCGCTGCCCACCGGGAGGTCGGTCTGGAGCAGGTGATAGTGGAAGACGGCGGGCCCGATCATCACGGTGAGTGCCGCGATGCTGAGGGCGCCGGCGAGCAGCACGATGAGCTGGCCGATCATCAGGCGCGAGGCCAAGCTGGTGCCAGGCCGGACCGTTCGAACGGATGAACTGGGGGCGGTCACGAGCTCATCCCTTCCCCATCCGGTATCCGATACCGCGCACGGTGGTCACGAACCGTGCAGATTCAGCCGACTCGTCCAGTTTTCGTCGGAGGTTGGCGATGTGCACATCGACGAGATGGTCGTCTCCGATCCAGCTGTCGCCCCAGACGGCTTCCATCAGCTGTCTGCGACTGAAGGCCTGGCCCGGACGGTGCGCCAGGGTCATCAGGAGTCCCCTCTCGGTGGGGGTCAACGGGATCACCCGGCCAGCGAGTCGTACTTCCTGCGCAGCCGTGTCGATCTCCAGCTCGCCGAACGTACGCACCATGCCTGAAGCATTCCCTGACTCGACGCGAGGCCGCCGCAGCACGGCCTGGACCCGAGCGACGAGCTCACGCACGCTGAACGGCTTGGTGAGGTAGTCATCCGCCCCCACCGACAGCCCCACCAGGCGGTCCACCTCCTCGGATCGCGCCGTCGTGATCAGCACGTAGCAGTCCGAGAAGGCGCGGATCCTGCGCACCACCTCCAGACCGTCGAGACCCGGCAACCCGAGATCGAGGATGACCACGTCCGGCGCCATGGTGCGGGCCATCTCCACCGCCTCCGGACCGCTCCGCGCGCTCGCAGTCGCGTAGCCGGCCTTCGCCAGGTACGCCTGGACCACGTCCGACAACGCCGCTTCGTCCTCGACGACGAGAACCATAGCCGCTGCTCGATCCGCTTCACTCCTCATGGGCTCCAGTCTGGTCTCCGTTCCTGGACACCGCGCGTCTACGGAGGTGCAGGCGGACTTTCTGGACCAGATCTTGAGGAACTCTCGACGGGAACTTCGCCCGCCCCGGGGAACCTGGTGGGGCCGTGTCGCCTAAGTACTCGACCAAGGGAGCCCCTCGATGATGCCGACCGATGCGATGTCGTGGCTGATGTGGGCGATGGTCGCCGGTCTCCTCGTTCTCCTCTGGGCCTCGGCACTGCTGCTGGCACGCACCGTGTTGCCCGGGCGCCCCCGACGCGCTCGGGACGAGAACGAGGCAATCGGGGAACTCTCGCTGCGCCTGGCTCGAGGAGAGATCACGGCCGACGAGTTCGAGCAACGGCGACAACTGGTCTTGGACGCGTTTCGGCCATGACACCACCCCTCGCTCCAGAAGGACTGCACCTGTGAAGAGTATTTCCCGCCGTACCGTGTTCACCGGAGGTCTCGGCGCGGCCGCGCTGACGCTCGCGGCATGTGGTAACCGCACCGCTCCGACTGAGGCGGGGACTTTCGCGCCGCCTCCTGCCCTGACGCCGAAGGCCGGTCGGAACGTCGTCGCCCAGACCCTCACCGCGGCTCCGACGACGGTGGATCTCGGGGGGAAGACGGTCTCGACCTGGGCATACGGCGAGGCCCTCCCCGGGCCGCTGATCCGCGCCACGGCCGGGGATCTGCTGCGCATCACGCTCGAGAACCAACTGCCCGAGACCTCCACAATCCACTGGCACGGCATCCGACTGCGCAACGCTGCCGACGGCGTACCCGGAATGACCCAGGACCCAGTCGAACCGGACACCTCGTTCACCTACGAGTTCGTCGCCCCCGACCCCGGCACCTACTTCCTCCACTCCCACGTCGGCTTGCAGCTGGACCGCGGGCTCTACGCCCCACTGATCATCGACGACCCCGACGAACCCGGGAACTACGACGCGGAATGGATCGTGACCCTCGATGACTGGATCGATGGCACCGGGCAGACCCCGGACGAGGTGCTGGCCGCGCTGACCGGCTCCGGGCCTTCGGATGGCGGCGGCATGGACCACGGCGACATGCCCATGGGCGGCGACGGACCCGGCGGCATGGACCACGGCGGCATGCCGATGGGGGACGAGCCGTGGGGAGACGCGGGTGACGTGGCCTACCCCCACTTCCTCCTCAACGGCCGGGTTCCCGAAGCACCGGAGATCTTCGAGGCGAAGCCCGGCCAGCGCGTGCGCCTCCGCCTGATCAACGCCTCCGCCGACACCATCTTCGCCCTCGCGCTCGGCGACCACGACCTCTCTGTCACCCACTCGGACGGATTCCCCGTCGAACCGGTCACCGCCAAGGCGCTCTACCTCGGCATGGGTGAACGGTACGACGTGGTGGTCACCGTGAAGGACGGCATGTTCCCTCTGGTGGCACGACCCGTCGGGAAGACCAGCGGCGGCCAGGGACTCGCGGTACTGAAAACCGGCTCCGGCTCCATTCCCGCTCCGGACGCCCAGGTCAGAGAGCTCGACGGGGAGGTCCTCATCGGGTCCACCCTGGAACCGGCCGAGACCGCCCGGCTCGAGGACCGCGCCGCCGACGCCGAGCTGGAGCTCGCGTTCCAAGGATCGATGCAGCCCTACCGCTGGGCCATCAATGGAGCGCCCTATGGGCAAAACTCTCCCCTGAGCATCCGCGAAGGACAGCGGGTGCGGATCGTCGCGACCAACCAGACGATGATGACCCATCCCCTGCACATCCACGGCCACACCTTCGCCCTGCCCTCCGGTCTCCGCAAGGACACCGTGCTGCTGGCGCCCATGGATTCGGTCGAACTCGACTTCGATGCGGACAACCCGGGCCGCTGGGCGGCGCACTGCCACAACGCGTACCACCAGGAAGCCGGCATGATGACAGAGATCGATTACGCATCCTGACGCCGTGCGTTCCGGCCCCCGACGCCGAAGAAGGCCGACATTGGTGTCGCTCTCCTGGGCCTCGCTCAAGGGCGAGCGGGCCAGCAGATCGGAGTCAGCGGCTTGGACTCTGGCGCCGAGGTGATACCTCGCGTGCCACACCTCCACACCTCGATCACGCCGGTGCTCACAGCGGACTCCAGCCCCTCGACGCATACCCTCCAGGGGTATATGGTCAGGCGTATGAACGCTGGCAACCACACACACCGTCACGCCCACGGAGAACCCGGCATGCAGCACCCCCACCCCTCCTCCGCATCTCCTGGCACCCACACCGGCATTGCTGAGCACGACGCATCCGACGCGAATAGCGACGATGGATCTCACGGCGACCATGAGGACCACTCAGTCCACGAGGGTCACGAGGGTCACGAGGGTCACGAGGGTCACTCAGGACATAGTGGCCACTCCGGTCATGGAGACCACGTCGGGCAGTTCCGGCGGTTGTTCTGGATCAACCTGATCATCGCGGTTCCGGTCGTCGGGTTCTCGCCGATGTTCGCGATGCTGCTCGGGTACAGCGTTCCCGAATTCCCCGGCGCCCTATGGATCGCACCGATCCTCGGCACCGTCATGTACGTCTGGGGCGGACGCCCGTTCCTCACCGGTGCTGTCTCGGAGATCCGTTCCCGACAGCCCGGGATGATGCTCCTGATCGGGCTCGCGATCACGGTCGCGTTCATCGCGTCCTGGGGCGCGACCCTCGGGGTCCTCGACCATCAGCTGGAATTCTGGTGGGAGCTCGCCCTGCTGATCGTGATCATGCTGCTGGGCCACTGGGTTGAGATGCGCTCCCTCGCTCAGACGACGTCCGCGCTGGACTCGCTAGCCGCTCTGCTGCCGGACATGGCAGAGCGCATCGAGGGGGAAGAGCTCGTGAGCGTCTCGCCCACCGAGCTGCGACACGGGGACCTGGTCCTGGTGCGCCCGGGGGCGAGCATCCCGGCCGACGGCACGATCCGCGAAGGCCGCGCCGACGTGGACGAATCCATGGTCACCGGCGAGTCCCGCGCAGTGACGCGCTCCACCGGAGACTCCGTCGTGGCAGGCACCGTCGCCACGGACTCCAGCCTCCGCATCGAGGTCACCGCCACAGGCGATGAGACTGCCCTCGCCGGAATCCAGCGCCTGGTGACCGAGGCGCAGAACTCCTCCTCCCGGGCACAGCGCATCGCAGATACTGCTGCGGCGTGGCTTTTCTGGTTCGCTCTCGGTGCTGCTGTGATCACCGCGATCACCTGGTCTCTGCTCGGCATGCCCGATACCGCCGTGGTGCGCACGGTGACGGTGCTCGTGATCGCCTGCCCCCACGCACTGGGGCTCGCGATCCCGCTGGTCGTCTCCATCGCCACCGAGCGCGCCGCTCGTGGAGGAGTCCTGGTCAAGGATCGCCTTGCCCTGGAGGCCATGCGCACGGTAGACGCCGTCCTGTTCGACAAGACAGGCACCCTGACCAAGGGTGAGCCCGTCCTTGCCGAGGTCGTCCCCCGCAATGCGGACGCCACGGAGGTGCTGGCCTTGGCGGCTGCGGCCGAGGCGGAGAGCGAGCACCCGCTCGCCCGCGCCATCGTCGCCAAAGCACAGACCGAGGGAGCCCAGATCCCTGCGAGCTCCGACGTCAGCTCTACCCCGGCACTCGGCGTGAGTGCCCAGGTCGATGGGCACGAGATCCGGGTCGGCGGGCCCCGCCTGCTTGAGGAGACCGGAGTGGCCGAAATCGAGGAGGCTGCGACCTGGCGCCAGGAGGGCGCGATTATCCTCCACGTCCTCCGCGATGGCGAGGTGATCGGCGGCCTCAAGCTCCACGACGAGGTGCGCCCCGAATCTCGCGAGGCCGTCGATGCCCTGCACAGCTTGGGGGTCGAGGTCGTCATGATCACCGGTGACGCCGAGGCTGTGGCAATCAGCGTCGGCACGGAGCTCGGTATCGACCGTGTCTTCGCCGGGGTACGTCCCGAGGACAAGTCCGCGAAGGTCGCCCAGCTCCAGAAGGAGGGCAAGAAGGTCGCGATGGTCGGCGACGGCGTCAACGACGCCCCTGCCCTCGCTCAGGCAGATGTCGGCATCGCCATCGGTGCCGGCACCGACGTCGCAATCGCCTCGGCCGGGGTCGTGCTGGCCAGCTCCGATCCGCGCTCTGTGCTCTCGGTCATCGAGCTCTCCCGCGCCGCCTACCGGAAGATGAAGCAGAACCTCTGGTGGGCAGCCGGCTACAACCTGATCTCCGTGCCGCTCGCGGCCGGCGTCCTCGCCCTGATCGGGTTCGTGCTGCCGATGTCCGTCGGAGCGATCCTCATGTCTCTGTCCACCGTCGTCGTCGCGCTGAACGCCCAGCTCCTGCGACGCCTCGACCTGCGCCCGGAGGCTACGGTCGCCGCCGTACGAGCTCGCCCACGGCCCTCTCTCACCGAACGGAAACACCGATGACCACTGTCCTTGAAACCGCCGATGACCAGGTCTGCCACAGCGGGCCCCACGGATACATCCAAGACAAGCCCCGCTATTTCAACCGCCTCAAGCGCATCGAAGGCCAAGCCCGCGGGATCTCTCGGATGGTCGACGAGGAGGTCTACTGCATCGACATCCTCACCCAGATCTCTGCACTGAACAGCGCGCTCGAGAACGTAGCGTTGGGCCTACTCGACGATCACCTCCGCCACTGCGTTCTCGACGCCGGCCGCGAAGGCGGAGATGAGGCCGAGATTAAGCTCAAGGAGGCTTCCGACGCGGTACGGCGCCTCGTCAAGGCGTGAAGCGATCCGGAGGCCCATGCAAAATCGAGCTGCAGTGCGTCTACAGACCGATCTTGCCGGCTGTGGAGTCGTCGAGTGCGCTGGCGGGGCGCACATACCGAGCCAAGGAATCCAATCGGCGGTGCCTCGTGGTGCGGGAGATCGTCATCGGATCGACGCCCGCCTCTGCGGCGGATGTCGCGTGTCCGGCGCGCAGCGAGTGTCCCGAGACCCAGGTCTGGTCGACTCCTGCGACGTGGGCGTAGTCCTTCTCGTTGATGTTGGCTGCTGCGGCGCGGGCCTGGATGATGCGGGCGATCGAGCGGTCCGACAGTGCGGTGTCGGCGATGCGGGAGTGATTCGAGATGCGGGAGAAGACAGGGCTTCCGTCCCCGAGCGTTCTGCTGCTGGCTGCGAGCCACGCCTCGAGTGCGAGGACGGGGCAGGTCTCGGGGTGGATGCCGAGTGGGATGCCGATGAGGTCTCCTCTCCCGGTCTGGTCGGTCTTCGAGCGGCGGATCCGCAGCAGCAGTCCGGCGTCCTGGCGAGAGATGTCCTTTGTGGTGAGGGCTGCGATCTCGCTTCTGCGCTGGGCTGCGGCAAGCCCGCCGCCGACCCGGAGGATGTGGAAGCGCCGAAGCGCGGACGGTGGACGCGGGAGCAACGGGTGATCGAGCGGGCCGCATGCGTCGACATCGTGCTCGCGCAAGCGACGACGGGGATGAGCACCTCCGAACTGTGCATGAGGCCCACGGAGGACTGCCACGTGGACGCCTCCGGCACCTTCATCGTCGAACTGCCCCCGGATGCCACAAAGACGCGTACGGGCCGTCCAGTACCTGTCCTTGCTCCCGCGGTCAGTAAGCGTCTCGCGACCCGGCTGGATTCTGGGAGTCCGTGGCTCTTCCCTTCGCCGACCGACCAAGCGAAGGTCTGGGACCCCCGCAACCGTGATCGGAAGCTCGCGGCGCTCTACCGGGAGCTCGCCGAGCAGCTCCACATCGAGATGTTCGAGTACGAGCGGGGGCACTCGTGGCGAACCACGAACAACACGCTGCTGTACGACGTGCTTACCGAGGCGACCCGTACCCGGCTCTTCGGCCACACGGCGGCGGTCAACCGGCAGCGGTACACGGCCGTGACGAGCACCGAGGCTGTGGTCTCTGCGGCGGCCGGTATCTTCGAGAAGTGACCGCTAAGGTGACCGCAAGGGGCGGGATTTCGCGGTCACCTCCAGGATTCTCCGTGAAGTCTCCGAGCACACAGAACCGTCAACTGCCTGCGCGTTCTCCGCACTACCAGGGCATCAACCCTTGATTTGCGCAGAGTCAAGGGGTCGCAGGTTCAAATTTTGTCAGCCCGACCGCGAAGATTGCAGGTCACAGGCACTTTTCAGATTCTGGGAGGTGCCTGTGGTCGTTTCCGGGGGTGCCCGTGTCGCAACGCCGTAGCAACACGCTCGCGGATCGTCATGCTGGCCGCTCCCCCAGTGCTGTGCTGAGCGTGGCGATGGCGGCTCGGGCGGTGCCGTCGGTGGCAGGGGCGTACACGTCGCCGGTGATGGCGATCGACGAGTGGCCCGGCAGGGCGGACCCGGCCTTGATCTTGACGCCGCCCTCGAGCATGAGCGTCACGGCGGTGTGGCGGAGGGAGTACGGGCCGACACGGTCGAGGCCGACGGCGTCCGATGCGTTCTGCACGACGCGGCGCGGAGGCGGTCTCGGTTCTGAGCGGCGCGCTGGCGGCGGAGCGCGTCGACGGCGTCGGGGTCGAGTGGGATCGTGCAGACGAAGTTCGCGGCCTTCGAGGTCGCGATGCCGTCGACGTCACCCGAAGGTCAGGAGATACGCCCTAGTGCTGGGCCTCGCCGAGGCGCGCTTCGGGCGTGAGCTCGGCGCGGAGACCGCCGCCGGTCGCAGCCCGGGCAAGAGCGCGCCCCAGCGCAGGTGCCTGCTTGAACAAATTGTGACCGGCCACAAAAAAGACAGAGCCTGCCTCCCACACGGCCACGCCGTCCTCACTCCACGGGAGGTCAGTCACCCAGCAGTGAAGGAAGTCGCGAGGCTCTGGGCGGAGACCGGGCAGCGCCCGTGTCACGTAGTCGCGTGCGCGTTCGTCCAGCGATCGAATCGCCGCCGGGTCGATGAAAGTTCCGTCGTCGCGGACGCCGACGGTGTCGCTGAGTCCGACCGAATAGCTGCTGTTGCCCGGTAGCGGCGTCGCGTAGACACCGACTTCGCCGAAGACGCCGCTGCTGTCCTGCAGGCACGCGACTCGTGCCGGGGCGGCGGCTTTCACGTCGAAGGTAAGCCGGACATGTGCGGCAAGGCGAACCGGCAGCGACAGGCCGACGCTGCGGGCCAGGCGGGCGGTTTCGCGGCCGGCGCACACGACCACCTTGGAGTAGACAGCTCGGTCGGTGACACTGCGCACCTCGACCGTCCCGTCGGCGCGGGGATCGATCGAGATGACCTCACCGGTGGTGACCGCATCTGCGAGGGCACCCGTGAGTGCCGTGATCGCGGCGCGGGTGCGGATCGCGCCGCCCGACTCGTCGAGCACCGCTGGCCCCGAGTACCCCGCGAGCAACGGCATCCGCTGGGCGACCTCGGCCGCGTCGATCTCATGCGCTTCCACGCCGCCGACCTGGTCGAGCACCCGCAGCCGCGCCAGGGCGCTGTCTCCGATCGCCAGGACACCGTCTGATGAGACCAGCTCGACGTCGAAGTGTTCGGCCCACTCATCCCACACGCCGCGGCTTTCGCGCGCGAAAGCGACGAGTCGCGGGTCGTCATGGGCATGCCGGAAGATCCGTGACTCGCCTGCGGACTGACCCGTCCCGGGCAGACCAGCCTCGTACAAGCGCACCGGCACGCCCTGCTCCCGCAGCGCGTACGCCGTCGACAGACCGACGATCCCGCCCCCGATCACTGCTACCTCGGGTGAACGCGTCGTGGCAGCGCCGTCGTCAGTTCTTGTCATCGCGGTTCCTCGATCTGTTGGTGATTAGCGATAGGCCGCAAGAGAAAGGGCCGCTGCCACGACGCCGGCGGACGGTGTGAGCCCGAAGTCACTGCGCGCAACGACCCCTGCTTTCTGGGAGGGTACTCCCGGTCCGTGGTGTCAGGCGGGGAGTTTGGAGCCCAGCACGTCGAGCTTCACGATCGCCGGTGCTCCCGGTCCCCGCCCCCGCGCGACCGGCGAGCTCTCCCCGGCGCGGCGCCGACTCCTTCACCGCTTCGTGCTGCCGCGGACTGACCATCTAGGCGACCTCAGCGGCCCAAGCCCTGCCCTGTGCAGGTCAGGTGCTGCTCAGGTCCCGTACAGGGACAGGGCAGGTGGCAGGCGGGGACTCGCAGCAGCAGCGGCCCGGGACAGGACCAGATCACGACAGGATCCAGCCCGGTGGGGCTCCCGACAGCGCGGGAAGGGGCTCGCACCGGACCGGCTCGAGGGGTGCCCTGCCGGTACACGTCCGATCGGAGACTCCCCCGCCCTCTCCCGCCGTCGCATCCTGGATCAGGCCCGAGGACGCGCGCCGTCGGTGCTCCGTGCGGCGCCCCGCCCCGGGCGGCATCCCCACCGATCTCCAGGAGTCCCCCTTGAAGGCAGCCGTCATGTACGGGGCCGGCGACGTGCGCGTCGAGACCGTCCCCGATCCCTCGATCCTCCGCCCCACCGACGCCATCGTGCGCACGGTCCGCACCTGCATCTGCGGCTCGGACCTGCACCCCTACCGCGGCATGGCCGCGCAGGAGCACGGTCAGTCGATGGGTCACGAGTCCCTCGCCGTGGTGGAGGAGGTCGGCGCCTCCGTCACCTCGGTGACGCCCGGCCAGCTCGTCGTCGTCCCCTTCGCGTTCTCGGACAACACCTGCCCCGCGTGCCGCGACGGGTTCCACACCGCCTGCCCGCACGGCGGCTTCTACGCGACCCCGGAGACCAACGGGCTGCAGGCCGAGTTCGCCCGGATCCCGCAGGCCGACGGCACGCTGGTCGCCGTCCCGGAGGTCGACCCGGCCACCGCCGACGAGTCCCTCCTCGCCTCCCTGCTCACCCTCTCCGACGTCTACCTCACCGGCTACCACGCAGCGCACATGGCGCAGGTCCGCCCCGGGCAGAGCGTGACCGTGGTGGGCGACGGCGCCGTGGGCCTCTCGGCGGTGCTCGCCGCGCGGCAGCTCGGCGCCGAGCAGATCATCCTCATGGGCCGCCACGTCACCCGCACCGACCTCGGCCGCGAGTTCGGGGCCACGGACGTCGTCGCCGAGCGCGGTGACGAGGGCGTGGCGCAGGTCCTCGAGCTCACCGGCGGCCTCGGCTCCCACGCGGTGCTCGAGGCGGTCGGTCATCTGCCCGCGTACGAGCAGTCCTACCGGGTCGCACGCACCGGCGGGGTCATCTCCCGCGTCGGCGTGCCGCAGTACGAGGACGCCGGCGTCGGCTTCGGTTCCCTCTTCGGCCGGAACCTGCGCCTCGCCGGCGGTCCCGCCCCGGTGCGCGCCTACCTCGAGGACGCGATCGCCCAGGTGCTCCGCGGCGACATCGCTCCGGGGAAGGTCTTCGACCGCACCGTGAGGCTGGACGAGGTCCCGGCCGGCTACATCGCGATGGACGAACGGACCGCCCTGAAGGTCATGGTCGACCCGTCCGCCATCTGATCGGAGCGTCCGTCGAGCGGGCCACTCGGGGATCGGGCGGCCCGCTCGGGGTCACGGCAGGATCGACGCCGCCACGGGAGCGCTGTCACTGCAGGATCGGCGGCTGCGGCTCGGCCCAGTCGATGGCGTCGGCCCGCAGTGCGTCCCGCACCCGGGCGATGTCCGGATTCGCCTCCGCTCCGGCGCGCTCGACGAGGAAGAGCGTGTTCAGCGGGCCATCGCAGGGGCACTCGAGCTGCACCAGTCGCCCGGTCGCGAGATGCTCGAGGCACAGCGAGCGCGGCACCACCGCGTACCCCGCACCGCGGGCGATGGCACCGACCACGGCATGCAGGCTCGGCACCGTGAGCGCCGGGCCGATCGGCGGCTGCGCGCCGAACACCGTGCGCCAGTAGCGGCGCACCATCGGCATCTCCTCCGCATCGGCCACGAGCGGCACAGACCGCAGCGCGCTCGCGAGGGACTCGGTCCCCTGCAACCTCTCCGCCCAGGAGGGGGCGGCGACCAGCAGGTACTCCTCGTCGGTCAGCGGGTAGGAGACCAGGCCCGCGCCCCGCGGCCGACGGGTCGTGATCGCCAGGTCGTGCGTCCCCTCGCGCAGCTCGGCGAGGAGCTGCTCGGTGCCGCCCTGGGCGATCCGCACCTGCACGCCCTCCCCCACGAGCGGTGCGATCCCCGGCAGCAGCCGGGTGCACAGGAGCTCCGAGGGTGCGGCGAGGTGCACCGGCGCGGGGCGACCGCCTGCTCCGCACGCCTGCTGGTCGAGGCCCGAGAGGGCGTCCAGCGGCTCGGCCACGCGCGCCGCGAGGCCATGGGCGGCACGGGTCGGTTCCACTCCCCGCGGCCGACGCTCGAACAGCTCGTGGCCCATCTGCGTCTCGAGGGAGCGGATCTGTGCGGTCACCGTCGGCTGGGAGAGCCCCAGCTGCGGCGCGGCCGCGGTGAACGAGCCGCTGCGATAGACCGCGAGGAAGGTGCGCAGCAGGTTGAGGTCCCCTGCGGGCAGTTTTCGCGCACCGGGATCGGAATCCCCGGCGGTCGGGCGGGGAGGTCGACGGGTGCTCGGTGTGGCGGACATGCCGGCGATCCTACCGGTGACGCACCGCCGAGCCATCACGTGATCGATACCCGCCATCGGTCCCGCTATTGGTCAGCCGATGCCGCGCGGGTCTAGCGTGTCCTCGACACACCGGCGTGGGGGCTCCGCCGGGGGTCCCCGTGCGCGACCGTTCCGGAAGGACCCCCATGACCCGCACCCTGTTCACCCCGATCCGCCTGCGAGACCTCGAGATCCGCAACCGGCTGTGGGTGCCGCCGATGTGCCAGTACTCCGCGCTCGGCCTCGACGGGCGAGCCACCTCCTGGCACCTGATGCACTACGGCGCCCTGGCCCGGGGCGGCGCCGGTGCGATCATCGTCGAGGCCACCGGCGTGGTCCCCGAGGGACGCATCTCCCCCACCGACCTGGGGCTCTGGGACGACGCACAGCGCGATGCCCTCGTGCCGATCGTCGAGCTCGCGCACGCGCAGGGTGCCGCGATCGGCATCCAGCTCGCCCACGCCGGCCGCAAGGCCTCCACCCACCCCGAGTGGGGCACCGACGGCAGCGGCAGCCTCCGCGCCGACGAGGGCGGCTGGCAGACCGTCGGACCCTCCGCGATTCCCTTCCCCGGCCTCGGCGCGCCCGTCGCGCTCGACGCCGACGGGATCGACCAGGTCGTGGAGGCCTTCGCCGCCGCGGCGCGCCGCGCCGTCGAGGCCGGCATGGACCTCGTCGAGATCCACGCCGCCCACGGCTACCTGCTGCACGAGTTCCTCTCGCCGCTGAGCAACCAGCGCACCGATGAGTACGGCGGCTCCCTCGAGAACCGAGCGCGGCTGCTGCTGCGGGTGGTCGACGCGGCCCGCGCCGTGATCCCCGCGGGGATGCCGCTGCTGGTCCGGCTCTCGGCCACCGAGTGGGTCGACGGCGGCTTCGACCTCGAGGAGACCGGACAGATGGGCCGCTGGTTGGGCGAGCACGGCGTCGACCTGCTGGACATCTCCACCGGGGGGAACATCACCCCCGCCCCGATCCCGGTCGGCCCCGGCTACCAGACGCCCGCCGCGACCTCGGTGCGCGCCGCCTCCGGGCTGCCCGTCGGCGCCGTGGGCATGATCGACGAGCCCTTCCAGGCCGAGCAGATCCTCGCCACCGGCCTCGCCGATGTGGTCCTCGTGGGCCGAGCGCTGCTGCGGGATGCGAACCTGCCGCTGCACGCCGCACGCGCCCTGCGCGTCGATGACCCGTACATCCCCGCGCAGTACCGCCGCGCCCACCGCTGAGCCGGTCCGCGCCCTGTCCCTCACAGGGATGTCAGCGGCCACAGACCTGCCATATGCAGGCCTGGTGCCGCTGACGTCCCCGTTCATGGACAGCACCGACGGTGAGGGCGGGCGAGGTGGGGCGAGGTGGACGGGGGCGGGCGAAGGGAAGAGCAGGCGGGCGGAGGGAGCCGGGTGACGATGGCGAGACGTGACCTGCGCGGCATCCCGGCGATCCGGGCACGGGCGCTCCCCCGCCGCTCTGCCCCGCGCTCCTAGACTCCCGCCATGAGCATCGCCCTCTCCGACACCTCGACCACCGCCGCGCACCGCTACGTGATGACCTTCGTGTGCGAGGACCGTCCCGGCATCGTCCATGCGATCACCGGTGCGATCGTCGCCGTGGACGGGAACATCGCCGAGAGCCGACAGTTCGAGAGCGGCGACTCCCACCGCTTCTACATGCGCGTCGAGATCGTCACCGCCGCCTCCCTCGAGGAGGTGCGCACCGCGCTCGCCGAGGTGATCGACCGCTTCGGCCTGGAGGCGACGATCGACCGCGTCGGCCGACCGCTGCGGACCCTGATCCTCACCTCCACGGCCACGCACTGCGTCAACGACCTGCTCTACCAGGCCTCCACCGGGAACCTGGCGATCGAGGTGCCGCTGGTGCTCGGCAATCACGAGACCCCCGCCCGCTTCGCCGAGTTCCACGGGGTGCCCTTCGAGCACCGCCCCGTCACCTCGGCCGAGGAGAAGGCCGCCTTCGAGGACCGGGTGCGGGAGGCGATCGTCGAGCACGACGTGGAGCTGGTGGTCCTCGCCCGCTACATGCAGATCCTCTCCCCCGAGCTGTGCGCGGACCTCGCGGGGCGGTGCATCAACATCCACCACTCGTTCCTGCCGGGATTCAAGGGCGCGAACCCGTACCGCCAGGCGTATGCCCGCGGGGTGAAGCAGATCGGGGCGACCGCGCACTTCGTGACCACCGACCTCGATGAGGGCCCGATCATCGAGCAGGAGGTCATCCGCGTGGACCACACCCGCTCGCCGCGCGAGCTGATGGCGCTCGGCCAGGACACCGAGGTGCGCACCCTCCGCCAGGCGGTGGGCCTGTTCGCCCAGTCGCGGGTGCTCCTGGACGGCAGCCGGACGATCGTCTTCCGCTGAAGAGACCGGCGAGCCGCATCGACCTCTGACGGCGTCGGCCGGGGGGCGACCGACGGCGCCAGCCGCGCCCCGCGGCGAGCCTCAGCCCTTGACGCCGCCGGCGGCGGCGAAGCCCTGGCCCAGGTTCCGTCCGAGGAACAGGTACAGCGCCACCACGGGCACCGAGTAGAAGATCGAGAAGGCCGCGAGCTGGCCGTACGCCACCTGCCCGTACTGGGAGGAGAAGGTGTACAGCGTCACCGCGGCCGGCAGGTTCTCGGGGCTCAGCAGCAACATGAAGGGCACGAAGAAGTTCCCCCACATGCTCACGAAGGTGAAGATCGTGGCGACGGCGAGGCCCGAGCGCATCAGCGGCAGCACGATCGAGAAGAGGGTGCGGTACACACCGGCGCCCTCGGTCCAGGCGGATTCCTCGATCTCCAGCGGCACGCCGTCCATGAACCCCTTGGTGAGGAAGATGGCGTACGGCAGCGAGCTCGCGCCGAGGAACAGGATCGCCCCGCCCATCGAGTCGATGAGATTGACCTGCACGAACATCGAGTAGACCGGGATCATGATGGCCGTGATCGGCAGACCGGTGGAGAAGATGATCGTCAGCAGCAGCGGCCGCTTGGCGCGGAACCGGTAGCGGCTGAGCGGGTAGGCGCAGAGCACGGCGCTGAGCATCGTCACGATCGTCGCCCCGCCGCACAGCACCAGGGAGTTCCACAGGGGTCGGAAGGTGGTCTCGGTATTCCAGATCGCGGCGTAGTTCTCGAGGCTGAAGCGCTCCGGCCAGGACACCGACAGCGAGGCCTCGGTGTCGAAGGAGGCCAGCACCACCCACAGCAACGGGATCAGGAAGGCGACGCCGATCAGCACCATCGCGAGGCTGCTGGCCAGGGAGGCGCCGGCGGCGCGGCTGGGGCGACCGGGACGGGTGCGCGGGGCCGACGACGGGGACGTGCCGGACTCGGCCGGCGGTCGAACCTGGGTGGTGGTCATCGCTTGTCCTCCTCCGGCAGCAGGCGCAGATAGATGAGCGAGGCCGCCGCCCCGATCAGCAGGAGCAGCAGGGCCACGGCCGTGCCGTAGCCGAGCTGCCCGTAGGAGAACGCCTGCTCGTACATGTACAGCGGCAGGGTCTGGCTCTGCCGGGCGGGGCCGCCGCCGGTCATGATGAAGATCAGGCCGAAGACCGAGAGGGTCTGCAGCGTGGTCAGCATCAGGTTGGTCGCGATCGCGGGCCGCAGCAGCGGCAGCGTGACCGAGACGAAGCGCCGGACAGGGCCGGCGCCGTCGAGCGCCGCGGACTCGTAGACGTCCCCCGGGACCGAGCTCAGCGCCGCCGAGTACACCAGCATCGAGAACGCGGCGCCGCGCCAGATGTTGGCGAAGGAGACCGCGATGATCGGCGCGCTGAACAGGAGGTCCTGGGCGGGCAGACCGATCGTGGCGAGCAGGGCGTTGAGGCTCCCCGCGTCGGCGAAGAAGGTGTACAGCAGGTACCCGGCGACCACCTCGGGAAGGATCCACGCGGCGATCACGATCGAGGTGACCGCGAAGGTGATCACGCGGTTCGCCCGCTCGATGAGCAGAGCGAGGATCATGCCCAGCACGTTCTGCCCGATCACCGCGGAGATGATCGTGAACAGCAGGGTCAGCACGACGGAGTTCCAGAAGTCGCCGTCGGTGAGGGCGTCGGTGAAGTTGGCGACGCCGACGAAGCTCGTGTCCGAGGCGCCCTCGCCGCGGATGGCGCTGTCGGTGAAGGCGAGGTAGAGGGAGTAGAGGATCGGCCCCAGCAGGAACAGGAGCATCAGCAGTGCGGCGGGGAGCATCGGCACGGCACGCGCGGCGGTCAGTCGATCACCGAGACGCGTCCGACGGGTGGGCCGTTCCGCGGCCCGGGCGTCCGGACGGCTCCCGGTGGTGGTGGCGGTGGTGCTCATCAGCTCTCCTCCTGCACGTTCTCGGCGCCGACGATGTCCCGCACGGTGGCGTCGTAGGCGGCCTGCGCCGCCTCCGGGGTCGCGCCGGTGAGGACCGCCTCCATCGCCTCCTGGATCGCGGAGGACACCTCCGGGTAGGCCGGGAGGGCGGGACGGTAGTAGGACGTCTCGAGCAGCGCGGTGAAGTACTCGACGGCAGGCGAGTAGGAGAGGTACTCCTCGACCGCGGCGACGTCCTCGCGCACGGTGATGTGGTTGTCCGCGATCGCGTAGTCGACCAGGGTCTCGGTCGAGACCAGGGTGGTCAGGAAGGAGAACGCGAGCTCCCGATCGGTGACGTGCTCGGGGATCGACAGCCCCCAGCCGCCCGCGAGGGTGACCGTGCCGGTGCCGCCGCCGTCCTGGGTGGGCATGTCGGCCAGGCCCACCTCGTCGGGCCAGGTCGGCCAGGGGCGTCCTGCCGTCTCCGTCCAGTTCTGCGAGATCCAGGAGCCGTCCATCAGCATCCCGAGCTTCCCGTCGGGCAGCAGCGAGGTGTAGATCTGCTCGGAGATGTTGGGGTCCAGCAGCTGGCCGAGCGGGAGGGTCAGCTCCTCGTCGATCAGCGTGCGCAGGAAGCCGAGGGCGTCGCGGAAGCCCGCGGAGCCCAGCACCCACTTCGCGGAGTCCGCGTCATACAGGCCGGTGCCGTCCCCGGTGCCGTAGAGCAGCATCTCGAAGCCCTGCATCGATGCCTTCTCTCCCTGCGGGGTGCCGGCGAAGAGGAAGAACGGGGTCGCCTCGGAATCGGACTCCTTGATGGCCCGGGCGGCGTCGAGGATCTCGTCCCAACTGGTGGGCTGCCAGTCCGCGGGCAGTCCGGCCTGCTCGAGCACGCCGCGATGGAACCAGATCGCCCGGGTGTCGGTGGTGATCGGCACGCCATACACCTCGCCGTCCTCGCCCGTGACGGCCTCCTTGGAGGCGTCGGCGATGTCGCCCCAGTGCTCCCAACCCTCGACGAGATCGGTGATGGGCTGGAGATAGCCCGCCCCGACGTCGCTGAGCAGGATGAAGGAGTCCTCGTAGACGAGGTCGGGGCTGGTCCGCGGAGAGCTCATGAGCAGCTCGTTCTTGGTGAAGTAGTCGTTCTCCGCGGCGACGATCGGCACCAGGTCGACGACCAGCTCCGGGTTCTGCGCGGAGAACTGCTGGGCGGCCCGGGTGATCCACTCCTGCTTGATCGTGTTCGAGCCGAACTGCTGGAACGCGATGCGGATGGTGCCGGGGTCGCGGCTACCGCCGCTGCAGCCCGCGAGCGCGCTGAGCGGGAGCAGGGCGGCCGCTCCCGCGGTGAAGCGCAGGAAGGTGCGGCGATCCGCGCCGGGCCGGATGGTCGGTGCTGGGGGCACGAAGTCCTCCTCGTCGAGTCTCTCGGCCCTCGACGGTAACGGATCGGTCACGTGTCCGACGAACCGGGTGTCCGGCCCGGCGTGCCGCAGGAGCGTCCGACCGACTGCCGCACCCTCGCCCCGGAGCGACCGTCAGCGGCGCGGACGGGCTCGACCGACCCCCTGCGCGGCCTCCGCGTCGGCATAGCGCATCCCGGGCGGGACCTGTGCGAGCTCGAACCAGCTCGCCGCCCGCGGCAGCAGGCGCACGTCCTGCCAGGGCACTTCGAAGGCCGGGTCGCGCCACAGCGTCAGGCCGATCTCGTCGCGGCGTCCGCTCGCGACCAGCGCGAGCCGGCGCAGCCGCGACAGCGGATGCGGATCGGCGCGGGCCGCGTCGGGGATCGCGACGGCACCGCCGAGGTCGAGTCGCCAGACGGTCTCGCCCCAGTGCAGCTCGGCCGCCTCGGGGGTTCCGACGATCACCGCGGGTGGTCGCAGGTCGGCGGCGCGTACCGGGGCGGGCGGCAGCGGGTCTCCGCGCGTCAGCACCTCGCCCTGGACCCACGCCCCGGGCAGGACGAGGCGTCCGCCGACGGCGACGTCGACCAGCAGCGCCTCGCCGAACGGGCGCAGTGGTGCACTGAGCTCCCCGCCGTGCCGCATGTCGCGACGGGGTGCGGCGAGGACCCTCACCTCGGCCAGGTCTCCCGGACGGTCGGTGAGCGGGATCGAGACCCGTGTGCCGGGGAGGGGCGGGCTCGCTACCGGGCGGTGGACCGCCGGGCTCATCGGCGGAACCGCGCCTCGGGACGGTCCTCGAGGGCGATCGCGAGCATGTCCGTGAAACGGTCGTTCATCGGCGGCGGCTCCGCGACCGGGAACCAGCGTGCCTCGGTGTTCTCCCCGTCCGCCGGATGGGGCTCACCGACCTCGTGCACGCACAGGAAGCAGAGGTCGAGATACTGGGCGCGGTCGCCGTTGGCATAGACCATCGGCGGCAGGCTGCGCACATCGATCAGGCGCACCGCCCGACAGGTGACCCCGGCTTCCTCGAGCACCTCCCGCTCGGCGGCGACGGCCGGCTCCTCCCCCGGGTCGATGATCCCGGTGACCGGAGTCCACTGGCCGTTGTCGCGGCGGCGCACCGCGAGCATCTCGGTCCCGTCCGGGGAAAGCACGATCGCCGTCACTCCGGTCATCCACAGCAGGTCGTGGCCGATGCGCTCGCGCAGGGACAGCACGTAGTCGGGGGTGGCCATGAGCCTCCTCGGGTCGGTCAGCGCGGGGCGGCTCAGCCGCCGGTGATCGCGGGAATGGTCGCGACCCCCATGATCAGCACGAACACCACGATGTAGAACACGAAGAAGAGCACGATCAGGCCCAGGGTGACCCAGAAGATGATCCAGCCGACCTTGTTCATCGTCTGCGCGCTGGACGGATTCGTGTCCAGCTGCACGAGCGCGATGATGCCGAAGATCGCCGGGAAGGTGCCGCCGCACAGCAGCCCGAGGACGATCAGCAGGATCGCGTTGTTCTGGATCGCCTTGCGGTCATGCATCGTCGGTGCCGTCCCGGATCAGTCGGTGAGAGGACGCCCGTGGGCGTCGCGGAGGAAGGACTCGCTCTTGGCGAGGACCATGATGCCCTCGATCAGTCCCCACCAGGCACCAATACCGCAGGTCACCACGGTGACGACGATCTGGATGATGCCGATGGTGGTGTAGCCCATGAGGAAGCGGTGCACGCCGAAGCCGCCGAGGAAGATGCCCAGCAGGCCCACGAGAAGACGGCTGGGGGCCTCGCCGGCGGGCACTCCGGCCGCGCCGGGCTGCTGGGCGTACGCGCCCTGGCCCGCCGGAGCGGCGCCGGGGGCCGGCTGGCCGTACGCCTCGGAGGCGGATGCGCCCGAGGCGGCCGGGGACCAGGACTGCTCGCTCTGGCCGTAGGGATCTGCGGCCGACGAGGCCGAGCCGGGCTGCTGGCCGTAGGGGTCGGCAGCGGACGCGGTCGAGCCGGTCTGCTGCGCGAACGGATCAGCCGGCGGCTGCTGACCGTAGGGATCCGCGGCCGACGGGGCAGAGCCCGGCTGCTGGCCATAAGGATCCGCGGCCGACTGCTGGCCGTAGGGATCTGCGGCCGACGAGGCCGAGTCGGGCTGCTGCGCGAACGGGTCAGCCGGGGGCTGCTCCGAGGCGCCCTGCTGACCGTAGGGGTCCGCCGGGGGCTGCGCCCAGGGGTCCTGGCCGGAGGAGGCGTCGTGTCCGCTGCCCTGGGTGTTCCAGGAGCCGTTGTCACCGGGGTTGCTCATGGGCACCACGATAACGGCTCCACCACCCGCCGCACACCGCGGCGGGCCGGGTGCGCCGTCCGGCTGCCGCTCAGCGCCGGCGCTTCTCCCGGATGCGCACGCCCAGCACGATCGGCGAACCGGTGAACTCGAAGTCCTCGCGCAGACGGCGCTCGATGAAGCGTCGGTAACCGTGCTCGAGGAAGCCGCTCGCGAAGATCACGAAGCGGGGCGGGCGCGTGCGGGCCTGCGTCGCGAAGAGCACGCGGGCCTGCTTGCCGCCGCGCAGCGGATGCGGATGCGCCGCGACCAGCGTGCCGAGGAAGGCGTTGAGCCGACCCGTCGGGATGCGTCGGTCCCAGGACTCGAGGGCGCGCTCGAGCGCAGGCACGAGCCGCTCCGCGTGCCGACCCGTCTCCGCCGAGATGTTCACCCGGGGCGCCCAGGCGACGTGGGCGAGATCCTTCTCGATCTCCCGCTCCAGCTGCTGGTGGCGCTCCTCGTCGAGGAGGTCCCACTTGTTGAAGGCGAGCACGAGGGCGCGCCCGGACTCGAGGACCATGTCGATGATCTTGAGGTCCTGGGTGGAGATCGGCTCCGAGGCCTCGAGGAGCACGATCGCCACCTCGGCGCGGTCCAGCGCCGCGTGGGTGCGCAGCGAGGCGTAGTAGTCCGCGCCCTGCGACTGCAGCACGCGGCGGCGGATGCCCGCGGTGTCGACGAAGGTCCACTCCTTGCCGCCGAGGGTGATCTTCTCGTCGACGGGGTCGCGGGTGGTGCCGGCGACGTCGTCGACCACCACGCGCTGCTCCCCCGCCAGGCGGTTCAGCAGCGAGGACTTGCCGACGTTGGGACGGCCCACGAGCGCGACGCGGCGCGGCCCGTGGTCGACCGGTGCGCCGCGGCCCTCCTCGGGCATCGCGGCGACCACGGCGTCCAGCAGGTCGCCGGAGCCCCGGCCGTGCAGGGCGGAGACGGGATGCGGCTCGCCCAGGCCGAGGTTCCACAGGGCCGCCGCCTCGAGCTCCCCGCGCTGGTCATCGACCTTGTTCGCGACGAGGACGATCGGCACGTTCGCGCGGCGCAGCACCTTGAGCAGCTGCTCGTCGGTGGTGGTGATGCCCACGTTCGCGTCGACGATGAACATCACCACGTCGGCGAGGGAGACGGCCACCTCGGCCTGCTCCGCGACACGGTAGGCGATGCCCTGGACCCGGTCCTCCCAGCCGCCGGTGTCCACCAGCCAGAAGTCCTTGCCGGTCCACTCCGCCTCGTAGAAGACCCGGTCGCGGGTCACGCCGGGGCGATCCTCGACGACCGCCTCACGGCGGCCGAGGATGCGGTTGACCAGGGTGGACTTGCCGACGTTGGGGCGGCCCACGACGGCCACCACGGGCAGGTTGCGCTGGATGCGGTGGACGGACTCCTCCGCCTCCTCTCCCGCGAGCAGGGCGAGGTCCTCCTCGTCGAGCTCGTACTCGGTCAGGCCCGCGCGCAGGGCGGACTCGACCTCGTCGTCGCTCGGGCCCTCGCCATCGGCGCGCGGGGCCGGCTCGGGGACACCGTGCTCGGCCTCCTCCTGGTCGGCCTCGGCCTCGGCGACGAGCATCAGCACCCGCTCGACGACGTCCTCGATGTCGAGCCCGGTGGTGTCAAGCGCGTGCACCCCCTCGGCGGGGGTGAGGAACTCCGAGACGGTCGAGTCGTCACGGTCGCGGCGCAGCACCTGGTCCGCCATCCGCGCCCGGGTCTCCTCGGTGTCCTCGAGCTCGAGCTCCGCGGCGCGCCGGCGCATCCGCTCCTCGTCGCTCGCGGTGAGGAGCACGCGCACCTGGGCGTCCGGCGCGACGACCGTCGTGACGTCGCGGCCCTCGGCGACGCAGAAGCCCCGCTCATCGGCCGCGGCGTAGAGCAGCTCGCGCTGGCGGCGCTGCAGGATCGCGCGCACCAGGGTGTTCGTGGCCACGGCACTGACCAGCTCCGAGATGCGCTCGGAGCGGATCTCGGCGGTGATCTCGCGACCGCCGACGGCCACGCGGGCACCCGCGGGATCGGTGCCGAGATCGAGGTCGAGCGTCTCGGCGACCGCCGCGACCGCCTCGTGGTCGGCGAGGTCGATGCCGCGCTCGAGGCAGGTCCAGGTCACGGCGCGGTACATCGCGCCGGTGTCGAGCATGCCTCCGCCGAGGGCGTCGGCCACCAGGCGGGAGACGGTCGACTTGCCGGATCCGGCCGGGCCGTCGATCGCGATGGCGATCCCCCGGGCGGGACCTGCGAGGGCGGAGGGGTCGTGCGGCGCGCTGGTGTGCATCCCTGAAGGATACGGGGCGCTCAGCCCTCGGCGACGGTCCAGCCCCGCGCGCCGAGCTCCCGGGTGAGCATCTCCTCACGGGTGGCGTCCACGGAGACGTGGGCGATGCCCACCGCGCGGCCCAGCTCGTGCTCGAGGCGGAGATCCTCGAGGTTGACGCCGATCTGACCGATCTCCGTGAGCAGCCGGGCGAGCTCCCCGGGCCGGTCCGGGACGAGCACGGCGAGCACGGCGAAGGAGTCGGTGCCGGCGCCGTGCTTGCCGGGGATGCGCCGCACCCCCCGGTTGCCGTCGGCGATGAGGGAGGCGAGGGCGCGGCGGGAGCCGGTGCGCGGATCCGGGTCGCCGCGCAGCGAGTCGAGGGCGGAGAGCACGTCGTCCAGACGGTCCCGGACCCCGGTGAGGACCTCGCGCACCGAGGCGGCGTTCGCTCCGAGGATCTCGACCCACAGCCGAGGATCGGAGTCGGCGATGCGGGTGGTGTCGCGGAGGCCCTGGCCGGCGAGGCCGAGGGCGCTCTCCGAGGGCTCCAGGAGGCTGCCCGCGAGCAGGCTCGAGAGCACCTGGGGGACGTGGGAGACGTGGGCGACGGCGATGTCGTGCGCGGCCGCGTCGAGGAGCGTGGGGACGGACCCGATCTCGGTCGCCACGGCCCGCAGTGCGGTCACCGCCTCGGGACGGGTGCCGGGATGCGGCACGACCACGAAGGGACGCCCCTGGAAGAGATCGCCGCGGGCCGCGATCACCCCGGACACCTCGCGACCGGCCATGGGATGGGCGCCGATGTATCGCGGCAGGTCGCTCTCGCGTCCGAGGGCGCGCACGCCGTCGAGGACCGTGCTCTTCACGCTCGCGACGTCGGCGACGATCGCCTCCGGCCACTGCGCGAGGGCCCGCACCACCAGCGCCGCGGCGACATCGGGCGGCGCCGCGACGAGCACGAGCGCGGGATCGGGGTCCCCGTCGGCCGGCAGCTCCCCCACGCCCAGCTCGACGGCGAGGGCCGCGGTGCCCGGGGACACGTCCTCGACCTGCACGGGGACGTCCGCGGCGCGCAGTGCCATGCCCAGGGAACCGCCGATCAGCCCCGTGCCGACGATCCGCACCGGACCCGGGACGAGTCCGCTCACAGTCCCACCTCGGCCATCAGGGTGCCGAGCTCGCGGCCGGTCAGCTCGCGGGATCGCCCCGGGGCGAGATCGCCGAGCAACACCGGTCCGATGCGGGTGCGCATGAGCGAGGTGAGCTCGAAGCCCTGGGACGCGAACATGCGGCGCACGATCCGGTTGCGACCCTCGTGGAGGGTCACCTCGACGACCGCCTCGCGACCGTCCTGCGCGAGCACCCGGGCGCGGTCCGCGCGGGCGGGGCCGTCCTCGAGCTCGACCCCCTCGCGGAGCGTCTTCACCAGGCCGCGCGGCGGACCTCCGGGTGCGTCGAAGCGGCACACGTACGTCTTCTCGACCGAGAAGCTGGGATGGGTGAGCCGGTGGGCGAGCTCCCCGTCGTTGGTGAGGAGGAGCAGCCCCTCGGTCTCGTAGTCGAGCCGGCCGACATGGTAGAGCCGCTGGTCGTAGCCCGCGGTGAACTCGGTCAGGTCGCGTCGTCCCTCGGGGTCGCTCATGGCGGAGACGACCTTGCGCGGCTTGTTCAGCACGACGGTCAGCTTCGCCTCGTCGAGCTGCAGGCGGCGCCCGTCCACGTGCACGGTCTGGGTGGCGGGATCGATGCGCACGCCCTGCTCGAGCACGACCGCGCCGTCGACGCTCACGCGACCCGAGGAGATCAGCGCCTCGCAGGCACGGCGGGATCCGAACCCGGCCCGGGCCAGGACCTTCTGCAGGCGCTCGCCGTCCTCGCGATGGACCTCCGGCCCGTAGCCGTCGTCCGGGGCCGGAGCCGCGGGGGTGCCGTCGGCCTCGCGCAGCCGGACCGTCCGCGGCGGGGTGAAGGCGCTGCGCCGACGTCGGCCGCCGCCGCGGGAGGAGGAGCCGGCCATCAGGCGGCCGCGCCGCGCGCGATCAGCTCGCGGGCGAGTTGGCGGTACGCGTCCGCGCCCTTGTTGGTGGAGGCGAAGGAGATGATCGGCTCGGCCGCGACGGACGCGTCGGGGAACTTCACCGTGCGGTTGATGGTGGTGTGGAAGACCTTGTCCGGGAAGGCCTCGACCACGCGCTGGCACACCTCGCGGGCGTGCAGGGTGCGCGGATCGAACATGGTGATCAAGATGCCGTCGAGCTCGAGGCGCGGGTTGATGCGGTCCTGCACCTTCTCGATGGTCTCCACGAGCAGCGCGACGCCGCGCAGCGCGAAGTACTCCGCCTCGAGCGGGATGATCACGCCGTGGCTCGCGGCGAGGGCGTTGACCGTGAGCAGGCCCAGCGACGGCTGGCAGTCGATGATGATCACGTCGTAGTCGTCGGCGACGGGGCGCAGCACGCGGGCCAGCGCCATCTCCCGCGCGACCTCGTTGACCAGGGTGACCTCCGCGGCGGAGAGGTCGATGTTGGCGGGCAGCACGTCGAGGCCCTCGGTGGAGGTCTCGCGGATTACCTCGCGCACGTCGTGCCCCCGCTCCATGAGCAGGTTGTAGACGGTCACGTCGAGGTCGTACGGGTTCACGCCGGTCCCCGCGCTGAGCGCTCCCTGGGGGTCGAGGTCCACGAGCAGCACCTTGCGACCGAGCTCCGCGAGCGCCGCCCCCAGGTTGATCACGCTGGTGGTCTTCCCGACCCCGCCCTTCTGGTTGACCATCGAGATGATCCGGGCGGGTCCGTGGCCCTCGAGCGGCGCCGGCTCCGGCAGGTCCGGCATCGGCCGGCCGGTCGGGCCGAGATCGATGTCCAGCTGCTGGGAGGAGGAGGGGCTCACGTCGTAGTCCTGTCGTCGGCGTCGTGGTCGGGTGCGGGGACGGGCCACGGCCGCCCTCGCGGACGGCATCAGGTCCTCGAACCCCGGGAGGGGCGTCTGCGCGCAGTCGCCCGAGGCGTGTCGGCGAGACGGCCCCGGGGCCGGGGTGCTCGCGCCGGTCAAGTCTAAGCCCCCCGTCGGGCACGGGGGTGGGTGATCGCGTGAGCCTCCCGCAACGAGTCGACCGTGACCTTCGTGTACAGCTGCGTCGTGGTGACCGAGGCGTGGCCGAGCAGTTCCTGCACGGCGCGGACGTCGGCCCCGCCGTGCACCAGATGCGTCGCGAAGGAGTGGCGCAGGGTGTGCGGGCTCACCGTCTCGGGGATCTCCGCCGTCTCCGCCGCGCGCTGCACCACCTGCCAGGCAGCCTGCCGCGTGAGCCGCGTCCCGCGCGAGCCGAGGAAGATCGCGGGGGTCCCACGACCGCGGGACGCGAGGGCGGGGCGGCCCCGGGTGAGATAGGCGTCGAGCGCCTCGAGCGCATAGCGGCCGACGGGCACGACGCGGTGCTTGTCCCCCTTGCCCCGCAGCACGGCGGAGCGCTCGGCGCGATCGACGTCGTCGAGGTCCATGCCGGTGGCCTCCGAGATGCGGGCGCCGAGGCCGTAGAGCACCTCGACCAAGGCGCGATCCCGCAGGGCCCGCTCGGTCGCGTCCCGACCGGTGCCGGGACGGCTCGCGGCCTCGAGCAGGGACTCGACCTGGTCGATCGCGAGGGGATGGGGCAGGCGCGCGGGCACCGCGGGCGAGGGCACCAGGCGCGTCGGGTCCCCGGTGGAGGAGACCCGCTCCGCCTCCAGGAAGGAGTGCAGCCCCCGCACGGCGGCGAGGGCCCGGGCGGCGGAGGCGGCCGAGAGCGCGCTCCCCCCGTCGGCCCCGGTGCGGAGGGTCTGCACCCAGGCGGTCAGCCGTGCCGGCTCGATCGCCGCCGTGTCGTCGTCGGTGCGGGCGAGGTCCGCGAGATAGCGGCGCAGATCGCGCCGATAGGCGGCCAGGGTGTTGGCGGACAGGCCGCGCTCCACGCGCAGATGCGCGAGGTACTGCTCGAGGAGCCGACGGTCCCCGGGGCGCAGGTCGTCCTCGTCGGCGGCGGGGCCGTCCGACGGGGACCGCCCGGCGCCCGCCTCGCTCACAGCGTGACGAAGGGATCGATCGCCAGGGCCACGAACAGCAGCGAGAGGTACGTGATCGAGCCGTGGAAGACGGTCATCGGGCCGAGCTGCTTCCCGGTCCAGCCCTTGTGGACGCGCACCGCGTAGCGGACCACGAGGAAACCGAACCAGGCACCCGAGGCGACGGCTCCGACGCCGTACACCCAGCCGGTGTGGCCGAGGGGGATGATCGCGAGGCTCGCCGCGATCATCAGCGCGGTGTGCATGATCATCTGCCGCGCGACGGAGGTCCGGGAGGCGACGACGGGGAGCATCGGGACGCCGGCCTCGGCGTAGTCCTTCGAGAACTTCTCCGCGAGGGGCCAGTAGTGCGGCGGGGTCCAGAAGAAGATCACCAGGAACAGCAGGACCGCGGTCCAGGAGACGGTCTCGGTGACCGCGGACCAGCCGATCAGCACCGGCATGCAGCCCGCGACGCCGCCCCAGACGATGTTCTGGCTCGTGCGGCGCTTGAGGATCATCGTGTAGAAGACGACGTAGAGCAGGATCGCGGCGACGGCGAGGGCCGCGGACATCCAGTTCACGAGCAGGCCGAGCCACACCGCGGAGACCGCCGAGATCACGAGCCCGAAGATCAGCCCGGCACGCGGGGAGATCTCGCCGGTGACCAGCGGCCGGTTGCGGGTGCGCTTCATCTTGGCGTCGATGTCGCGGTCCAGGTACATGTTCAGCGCGTTCGCCCCGCCCGCGGCGAGGTATCCGCCCACCAGCGTCGCGACGATCAGCCACGGGGACGGGAAGCCGCCGGCGGCGAGGAACATGGTGGGGATCGTGGTGATGAGCAGCAGCTCGATGATCCGCGGCTTCGTCAGCGCCACATAGGCGCGGAGCACCGAGAGAGGAGTTCGCCGGGGCGTCTCGCCGTGCATCCCCGTCGACTGCGCGGATGCTCCCTGGGTGGCGGTCACCGCCCACCGTCCCTTCCTTCTGCACACGGCGCACGGCCGCCTGGACCTGCCCAGTCTAGGTGACGACGGCGCGCCCTCTTCCTGACGGCGCGCGTGAGACGTGGCACCGCACCTTGATCGCCGGCCTGTCCGCGAACAGCGGACGACAATAGGCGGAACGCGATCACCGTTACTGTCGTGAGCGCATTAAGGTGGTCGCATCGCTCCGCCCTCGCCCCCGGGGACCTCGCGGCACCCGCCGCACCGACCCGGCGTGGCGCGACCGGCGGGGCTGTCGAATGAAGCGGCCGAACGCCGCTGCCCGGCGAAAGGAAGCACACATGACCGACACCTTCAAGGCCCCCGAGGGCTGGACCGAGCTCGACAAGCGCGCCGTCGACACCGTGCGCGTGCTCGCGGCCGATGCCGTCGAGAAGGTCGGCAACGGCCACCCCGGCACCGCCGTGAGCCTCGCACCCGCCGCCTACCTCCTGTACCAGGACGTCATGCGGCACGACCCGACCGATCCGGCATGGCTCGGCCGCGACCGCTTCGTGCTCTCCGCGGGCCACTCCAGCCTGACCCAGTACATCCAGCTCTTCCTCGGCGGGTTCGGCCTCGAGAAGAAGGACATCGAGGAGCTGCGCACCTGGGGCTCGAAGACCCCGGGCCACCCCGAGAACTTCCACACGAAGGGCGTGGAGATCACCACCGGCCCGCTCGGCCAGGGCATCTCCTCCGCGGTCGGCTTCGCCATGGCCCAGCGCCGCGAGCGCGGCCTGCTCGACCCCGAGGCGGCGCCGGGCACCAGCCCCTTCGACCACTTCACCTACGTGATCTCCTCCGACGGCGACCTGCAGGAGGGCGTCTCCTCCGAGGCCAGCTCCCTCGCCGGCACCCAGCAGCTCGGCAACCTCATCGTGATCTGGGACGACAACGAGATCTCCATCGAGGGCGACACCTCGATCGCCTTCACCGAGGACACTGCGGCGCGCTACGAGGCCTACGGCTGGGACGTCCGCACCGTCGACTGGACCAACGGCGGGACCGAGTACGTCGAGGACGTCGCCGCGCTCAAGGACGCGATCCTCGAGGGCCAGAAGGTCGCCGACAAGCCGACCTTCATCCGCCTCCGCACCGTGATCGGCTGGCCGATCCCCGAGCTCGCCGGCTCCCACAGCGTCCACGGCGCGAAGCTCGGCGCCGAGGGCGTCAAGGGCCTCAAGGAGGCCGTCGGCTTCGACCCGGAGCAGACCTTCCAGGTCGACGAGGACGTCCTCGCCCATACCCGCGGCCTCGCCGAGCGCGCTGCCGCCGCCAAGGCCGAGTGGGAGAAGGGCTACCAGGCGTGGCGCTCCGCGAACGCCGACGCCGCGACCCTGCTTGACCGCCTGCAGGCCCGCGAGCTGCCCGAGGGCTTCGCCGAGGCGTTCCCGACCTTCGAGGCCGACGCGAAGGGCGTCGCCACCCGCGCCGCCTCCGGCAAGGTCCTCGGCGAGCTCGCCGCCGTCATGCCCGAGCTGTGGGGCGGCTCCGCCGACCTCGCCGGCTCGAACAACACCACCATGAAGGGCGAGCCGTCCTTCCTCCCCGCCGAGCTCAGCTCCTCCGAGTTCGCCGGTGACCAGTACGGCCGCACCCTCCACTTCGGCATCCGCGAGCACGGCATGGGCGCGATCCTCTCCGGCATCTCGCTCCACGGCCTGACCCGCCCCTACGGCGGCACCTTCTTCCAGTTCGCGGACTACATGCGCGGCGCCGTCCGCCTCGCCTCGCTGATGAAGACCCCGGCCACCTATGTGTGGACCCACGACTCCATCGGCCTGGGCGAGGACGGCCCGACCCACCAGCCGGTGGAGCACCTCGCGGCCTACCGCGCGATCCCGAACCTCTCGATCGTGCGCCCCGCGGACGCGAACGAGACCGCGCAGGCCTGGAAGGCCCTGCTGGAGCGCGACAACGGCCCCGTCGGCCTGATCCTCTCCCGCCAGGCACTGCCCACCTTCGACCGCACCGAGTACGCCGGCGCCGAGAACCTGGCGAAGGGCGGCTACGTCATGAAGGAGGCCTCGACCGGCACGCCGGAGGTCATCCTCATCGCCACCGGCTCCGAGGTGCAGTACGCCGCCGAGGCGCAGAAGCAGCTCGAGGCCGAGGGCACCCCCACCCGCCTCGTCTCCATGCCGTCGGTCGAGTGGTTCGACGAGCAGTCCGACGAGTACAAGGAGTCGGTGCTCCCCGCCTCCGTGACCGCTCGCGTCACGGTCGAGGCCGGTATCGCGATGCCCTGGTACCGCTTCCTCGGCACCTACGGTCGCGCCGTGTCGCTCGAGCACTACGGCGCCTCCGCGGACGCGAAGACCCTCTTCCGCGAGTACGGCTTCACCGCCGAGGCTGTCGTGGCCGCCGCCAAGGACTCGATCGCCGCAGCCAGCGCCTGATCCACCCGCGGGGGGGGGGGGGGGGGGGGGGGGGGGGGTACCCCCCTCTCCCCCCCCTCCCCCCCCCCCCC
>NZ_JAZDCH010000006.1:0-174694 GCF_036311905.1 Brachybacterium sp. J153
AGAAGAGAAAGCACTCGACCCCCTGGGTGGGGGGCCCCCCCCCCTCCCCCCCCCCCCACTTCTCTCCCCACGTCATCTCCCCACCCATCTGTCCGAGACAGGGCGCAGCAGCGCCCGGAAGGAACACGATGTCCCAGAACACCCGCACCCAGGCCCTCACCGACTCCGGCGTCTCCATCTGGCTGGACGACCTCTCCCGTCAGCGGCTGCAGTCCGGCAACCTCGCCGAGCTCATCGCCACCCGCAACGTCGTGGGCGTGACCACGAACCCCTCGATCTTCCAGGCCGCGATCTCCGGCTCCGACGAGTACGACGCCGACATCACCGCCCTCGCCGCCGAGGGCAAGGACGTCGACGCTGTCATCGAGAAGCTCACCACCGACGACGTGCGCACCGCGGCGGACCTCTTCGCCGACGTCTACGCCTCCTCCAAGGGCTTCGACGGCCGCGTCTCCATCGAGGTCGACCCGCGCCTGGCCCACGAGACCGAGAAGACCATCGAGCAGGCCAAGCACCTGTTCGAGGTCGTCGGCCGCGAGAACGTGATGATCAAGATCCCCGCCACTGAGGCCGGCCTGCCCGCGATCACCGCGGTCATCGCCGAGGGCATCAGCGTGAACGTGACCCTGATCTTCTCGGTCGAGCGCTACCAGGAGGTCATCGACGCCTACCTGACCGGTCTCGAGCAGGCCGCTGCGGCCGGGAAGGACCTCGCGACCATCCACTCGGTCGCCTCGTTCTTCGTCTCCCGCGTCGACACCGAGATCGACAAGCGCCTCGAGGCCCTCGGCGGCGAGGCGGAGACCCTGCGCGGCAGCGCCGGTGTCGCGAACGCCCAGGCCGCCTTCGGCGAGTACCTCACCGCGTTCGCCTCGGAGCGCTTCGAGGCCCTGAAGGCCCAGGGCGCCAACGTGCAGCGCGCCCTGTGGGCGTCCACCGGCGTCAAGAACCCCGACTACCCGGATACGCTGTACGTCGACCGTCTCGTGGCCGATCCGAGCGTGAACACCATGCCGGAGAAGACCCTCGAGGCCGCCGCCGACCACTCCGAGCCGGCCGCCGCGCTCTCCGCCGAGTCCGCGGCCACCGGCGAGTCCGTGCTCGAGCGCGTCGCCGAGGCCGGGGTCGATCTGGCCGATGTCTTCGCGCTGCTCGAGCGCGAGGGTGTCGAGAAGTTCGAGAAGGCCTGGGAGGAGCTCATCGCGACCGTGTCGACCTCTGTCGACGCGGCGCGCGCCTGATCTCCTCCGCTCCACGAGCACGGTCCCGACCCTTCCGGGGCGGGCCGTGCTCTCGCCAGTCCGTGTCCGAGAAAGGACCATCGTGACCGATACCAGCACTCCCCCGTCCGGGACCGAAGGGCCGGAGGTCGACAATCCGCTGCGCGACCCGCGCGACCGTCGGCTGCCCCTGATCGCCGGGCCCTCCTCCATGGTGATGTTCGGCGTCACCGGCGATCTCGCCCGCAAGAAGCTGCTGCCGGCGATCTACGACCTCACCCACCGCGGCCTGCTCCCCCCGAGCTTCGGCCTCGTCGGCTACGGCCGGCGCGACTGGTCCGACGACGACTTCGCCGAGTACGTGCGCAAGAGCGTCTCCGAGCACTCCCGGACCGGCTTCTCCGAGAGCGTCTTCGAGCAGCTGCGAGGCGGCCTCCGCTTCGTGACCGGCACCTTCGACGACCCCGCGGCGTTCGAGCGGCTCACCGAGGTCGTCGGCGAGCTCGACCGCACCCGCGGCACCGGCGGCAACCACGCCTTCTACCTGTCGATCCCGCCGGACGCCTTCCCGCAGGTGTGCGAGCAGCTCGCGAACTCGGGCCTGAACACGCCGCGCGACGGCTCCTGGCGCCGCGTCGTCATCGAGAAGCCCTTCGGCCACGACCTCGCCTCCGCGCGCGAGCTCAACGACGTGGTGGAGAAGGCGTTCCGCCCCGAGGACGTGTTCCGCATCGACCACTACCTGGGCAAGGAGACGGTGCAGAACATCCTCGCGCTGCGCTTCGCGAACCAGCTGTTCGAGCCCGTGTGGAACGCGAACTACGTCGACCACGTGCAGATCACGATGGCCGAGGACATCGGCATCGGCTCCCGCGCCGGCTACTACGACGGCATCGGCACCGCCCGCGACGTCATCCAGAACCACCTCCTGCAGCTGGTCGCGCTCACCGCCATGGAGGAGCCCGTCTCCTTCCGCGCCTCGGACCTCCGGGCCGAGAAGGAGAAGGTGCTCGCCGCCGTCGAGCTGCCCGAGGATCTCGGCGCCCACACCGCCCGCGGCCAGTACGTCGGCGGCTGGCAGGGCGGCGAGGAGGTGCGCCCCTACCTCGAGGAGGACGGCATCCCCGCGGACTCGGTCACCGAGACCTTCGCGGCGATGCGCCTGGACATCGCGACCCGTCGCTGGGCCGGGGTGCCCTTCTACCTGCGGGCCGGCAAGCGTCTGGGTCGCCGCGTCACTGAGATCGCGGTCGTGCTCAAGCGGGCTCCGTTCCTGCCCTTCCGCTCCACCGACACCGCGGACCTGGGCCAGAACGCGATCGTCATCCGTGTCCAGCCCGACGAGGGCGTGACCATGCGCTTCGGCTCCAAGGTCCCCGGCACCCAGATGGAGGTGCGCGACGTGACCATGGACTTCGCCTACGGCATGAACTTCACCGAGGAGTCCCCCGAGGCGTACGAGCGCCTGATCCTGGACATGCTGCTCGGCGACCCGCCGCTGTTCCCGCGCCAGAAGGAGGTCGAGCTCTCCTGGAAGATCCTCGACCCCATCACCGAGTACTGGGCCGAGAACCTGAAGCCCGCCCCGTACCGACCCGGCACCTGGGGCCCGGACACCGCCCACGAGATGCTCGCCCGCGACGGACGTACCTGGAGGCGACCGTGATCACCACCCTGCAAGACACCACCGCCTCGGCCATCGACAAGAAGATGACCGAGATGCGGGAGACCTTCGGCGCGAACACCATCGGCCGGGTCCTCACCCTCATCATCATCGCCACCGGCGACCTCGAGGAGCCGCTGGAGGCGGCGATCAGCGCGAGCCACGAGCATCCCGCACGGGTCATCGTGGTCGACGCCGATCCCGAGGCCGAGAGCTCCGGGCTGGACGCCGAGATCCGCGTGGGCCGCGACGCCGGTGCCGGGGAGATCGTGATCCTCCGCGCCCGCGGCGAGATCATGAGCTCCCTGGACACCCTGGTGATGGCGCTGCTGCTGCCGGATGCGCCGATCGTCACCTGGTGGCCCGAGAACGCGCCCTCCTCCCCCGTCCACGACGTGCTCGGCTCCATGTCGCAGCGGCGCATCTCCGACGCCGCCGCCTGCGAGTCCCCCGTCGCGACCCTGAAGCGTCTCCGCCGCGGCTACGCGAGCGGCGACTCGGACCTCGCCTGGTCGCGCCTGACCCGCTGGCGGGGCCTGCTGGCGAGCGTCTTCGAGGTGCCGCCGGTCTCCGTGCCGCAACGCATCGAGGTCTCCGGCGCCGCCGAGAACCCCTCGGTCGTGCTGATGTCGGCCTGGCTCGAGCACGCCCTCGGGATCGAGGCGGAGATCGTCGAGCCGACCGGCGAGGGCAAGGACATCCCCGGCGTGCACGGGGTGCGCCTGCACCGCGCCGACGGCATCATCGAGCTGACCCGCGTGAGCGACGAGGCGATCGTCATGACCCTGCCCGGGGACGACAACCGACAGCACGTCACCATGCCGCGCCGCAGCCTCGACGAGCTCCTCGCCGAGGAGCTGCGCCGCCTGGATCCCGACGAGGTGTACGGGGAGGTGCTCGCGAGCGCCTTCACCGGCATCGACGACTTCGCGACCTATGCCTCGGGCAAGCCGGAGCCGACCGACACGGTCGTCGCCGACGCCGCTGCGGTGGCGGAGGCCGCCGCGACCGACGTCGCCGCCCGGCTCGCGGAGGCGCAGTCCGAGCGGACCGTCGCACACCTGGTCGTCACCGGCGGGACCGTCGGCACCGCGACCGCGGCAGCCCTGCCCGCGGCCCTCTCCGCCGCCGGTGTGGACGCCGCTCGCCTCCACCTCTGGTGGGGCGACGAGCGGTACGTCGACCCCGACTCCGACGAGCGCAACGAGGTCGCCGTGCGGAAGGGCCTGATCGAGCCGCTGCTCGCGGCCGGCCTGCTCCCCCGCAACGTGCATGCGATGCCCTCCCCCGCCGACGGCATGTCCCTCGACGAGGCGGCCGCCTGGTACGGCCAGCAGCTCGACGCGGCGGGCGGCGACGAGCCCTTCCGCACCCGCGGACGCGCCTTCTTCGACGTGCTCCTGCTGGGCGTCGGACCCGACGGCCACGTCGCCTCGCTGTTCCCGGAGCACCCGGACCAGCAGCAGGCCGGTGCCAGCGCGATCCCCGTCACCGACTCCCCGAAGCCGCCGGCCTCCCGGATCTCCCTGACCTGGCCGGTGCTGAACTCGGCGCGCCACGTCGGGCTCCTGGTCGCCGGTGAGGAGAAGGCCGAGGCCGTCGCCGCGGGTCACGGCGAGATCGCCCCGTGGACGATTCCGGCCTCCGCGGTGCGCGGACTCGAGTCGACCACCTGGTACCTCGACAAGGCTGCGGCCTCGCAGCTCGCCGAGGGCTGAGAGGACGGCGCGGCGCGCGCGCAGTGCACGCCCGCCCTCGCGCCCGACGGGGCGGCTCCCTCCGGAGAGCCGCCCCGTCGGCGTCTGCGCACCCGTGGCTGTGACTTCGTCCGCTAAATGGCGGGATTCTTCCGACGCTCCGTAGCGGCCTCGATCGCTGACCACCGACAACCACCGCGTCCCGGTAGAGAATGGCTCAGTGAGACAGTGCCTGAGTCGCTGATCTCGTCTAGGACGGCTTGAAGATCTGTCCGACATCGGCGTGCTGGGCGTGCCAGGCCACTCGTTCTACCCCTCGGACCAGGTCTGCCAGCCCCGGGTCCTCGATCGGGAAGTGGCCGCACTCGCGCAACATGACCAGTTCTGCCGGAGCGGCGATGCGACTGAGCCAGCGCGTGCTCACCTCCACTGGCGTCCAGGCGTCTTTCGCCGGATGGGCGAGCGTCACCGGGGTGGTCATCCGCTCCGGCGGGGCGTGGCGGTAGGTCATGAACGAGGTGAGGAACCCGAGCGGGACCGTGGCCCCGCCCCCGCGCGGATCCGCAGTGCACAGCCTCGACAGGCGCGGATCGCGACTCATCTTCGACAGCGCGGCCACCCATGACATCGGAACGCGACGCCCCGCGAGCCTGCCCGGGAGGAGTCGTGCCAGCGGCCCACCCAGGATGCCGATAGGGCCGAAGCGGGTGATGACTGCGCGTACATGCGCATCCCGCGGGTCTAGCAGACAGGTCGCCACCACTGCGGCGGAGAGACCGGTGCGTGCAGCGACCTCATAGGCGAGCATCCCGCCGATGCTGGCACCCAGCAGCACCAGCGGGCGGCCGTCGTCCTCATCGCGGACGAAATCGCAGAGCAGCGAGACCCAGTCTTCATACCGCACGGCGTCCGGATCCGGTGAGATCGTCTCGCCATACAGGGGCATGTCGACGGCGGCCAGTTCGACCTGATCTTCCGGAAGGAGCGAGGCTACCGGCCACAATGCCGCGCTGTGGCCGCCAGCTCCGTGGACAAGTAGGACCCGCACGGGTGCGTTCGAATTCACCCGGCGGAGCACATGAACTTCGTGCCCCCGCCAGTCCCACCACGTACTCGTCGGCTCCTGATCGACTCTTTCTCGCCAAGAAACGGGCAGGAAGTTCGCGTAGTCCGCCACACCTGGAGAAGTCACGCTTCAACGGTACCGGTAGACATGTACCCGAGCGCAATGCGGGCCCAGCGCTCCTCAGCCCGCCGACTCGCCACGGTTTTCGTGCACGCCCTGAACCGTCACCACCTCGTGGGGTCGATGGGGAAAGTCGGCGCGGCCGGGGACAACGCGGCAATGGAGTCTTTCTTCGCCCTGCTGCAGAAGCACGTCCTGGACCGCAAGCGGTGGCGGACCCGAGAGGAGCTCCGGATCGCGATCATCACCTGGATCGAGCGGACTTACCACCGACGCCGCCGGCAGGCCCGCCTGGGCCGATTGACCCCCATCGAGAACGAGACCATCATGAACCCGACCGTCAGCCTGGCGGCCTAACCCCAGCTGACACCTGATCGCGCATCAGTCCCGACCCGCCACTCCCCCGAGGAACCTCTGCGGACCTGGGGGTCTGACGCGCCTCTTCCCCCGAGTGTGCAGAGGTTCCGCGCAGGCTCGCCCCTCCCCAGGTCGCCCCGTCACCGCTCTCGCGTCACCCGGTCGTCGCCGGACACGACGAAGCCCCCGCGATCGGCGGGGGCTTCTAGAGGAGGGGGGCCAACGCGAAGGCGCCGCGGGCTCAGATCAGGCGCTCGATGATGCCGAGACCGATGCAGCACAGGCCCCAGATCACGGCCATGCCCACGGTGAGCCGGTTGAGGTTCCGCTCCGCCACGCCCGAGGCGCTCGCAGAGGCGGAGACGCCGCCGCCGAACATGTCGGAGAGCCCACCGCCGCGTCCCTTGTGCAGGAGCACGAGCATGATCGCGAGAAGGCCGCTGACGACCATCACGATCTGGAGGATGAGCTTCAGGAGGGACAGATCCACGGGGGACGACACCTTCCGGGTGGGGGACGGACCGATCCAGGATACGGCACGGGCCGGACCTCGAGAGGTCCGGCCCGCGTGGCGAGGCTCTCCAGGCGGCAACCCGCCGGTTAGCCAGGATCAGACTCGGCACGACCGGCTGATCTCCTACCGCTCGTTCCTCGCAGAACGTCGATCAGCCCTGGTAACCCGCGATCTTGGCGAATTCCTCGGCCTTGAGCGAGGCGCCGCCCACGAGGGCGCCGTCGACGTCGGGCTTCTCCATCAGCTCGGCGACGTTGGAGGACTTCACGCTGCCGCCGTAGAGGACGCGCACGGCATCGGCCGCGGTGTCCCCGTGCTTCGCGCGGACCCACTCGCGGATCGCGGCGCAGACCTCCTGCGCGTCATCCGGGGTGGCGACCTCGCCGGTGCCGATGGCCCACACGGGCTCGTAGGCGATGACGCTCACCGCGACATGCTCGGCGGTGAGACCCTCGAGACCGCCCTCGACCTGCGCGAGGGAGTACTCGACCTGCTTGCCGGCCTGGCGCTCCTCGAGCGGCTCGCCGACGCACAGGATCGGGGTCAGGCCTGCAGCGAAGGCGGCCTTCACCTTGGCGTTGGTGAGCTCCTCGGTCTCGCCGTGGTACTGGCGGCGCTCCGAGTGGCCGATCGCCACAAAGGTGCAGCCCAGCGCCGTCAGCATCTGGCCGGAGATCTCGCCGGTGTAGGCGCCGGACTCGTGCGCGGAGAGGTCCTGGCCGCCGTAGGCGATCGGGAGCTTGCCGGCGTCGACCGCGGTCTGCACGGTGCGGAGGTCCACGAACGGCGGCAGCACGACGGTGTCGACCTTGCTGGTGTCGACGTCCTTCAGCTGCTCGCCGAGCTCCTCGACGAGGGCCAGGCCCTGCTTCCAGTCGAGGTTCATCTTCCAGTTGCCCGCCATGAGCGGGGTGCGGGTGGTCACTTGGAGCCCTCCTCGAGGATCGCGATGCCCGGCAGTTCCTTGCCCTCGATCAGCTCGAGGCTCGCACCGCCGCCGGTGGAGATGTGCGAGAAGCGCTCCTCGTCGACGCCGAGGAGGCGCACGGCCGCGGCGGAGTCCCCGCCGCCGACCACGGTGTAGCCCGGCGCGTCGGCCAGGTGCTCCGCGACGGCACGGGTGCCGGCCGCGAAGGTCTCGAACTCGAACACGCCCATCGGGCCGTTCCAGAACACAGTCTTGGCGTCCGCCATCTTCTCGCCGAACAGCGCGGCGGTCTTCGGGCCGATGTCCATGCCCTCCTGGTCGGCGGGGATCCCGTCGGCCGGGACGACGGTGGCCTCCGCGTCGGCGGAGAACTCCGCGGCGACGACGGTGTCCACGGGCAGCACGAGCTCGACGCCGTTCGCGGCGGCGCGCTGCAGGTACTCGGCGACGACATCGATCTTCGACTCGTCGAGCAGCGACTTGCCGATCTCGAGGCCCTGGGCCTTCTGGAAGGTGTAGGCCATGCCGCCGCCGATGAGGATGCGGTCGGCCTTGCCGAGGAGGTTGTCGATGACGGCGAGCTTGTCGGCGATCTTCGCGCCGCCGAGGACGACCACGAAGGGGCGCTCGGGCTCGTCGGTGACCTTGCGAAGCGCCTCGACCTCGCGCAGAACCAGCTCGCCGGCGGCGGCCGGGAGCAGGGTGGCGAGCTCGTAGACGGACGCCTGCTTGCGGTGCACGACGCCGAAGCCGTCGGAGACGAAGGCGTCGCCGAGGGCGGCGATCTGCTCGGCGAAGGCGAGGCGCTCAGCATCGTCCTTCGCGGTCTCGCCCGCGTTGAAGCGCAGGTTCTCGAGGATCGCGACGCGGCCGTCCTCGAGGGCGTCGACGACCGAGCGAGCGGACTCGCCGACGGTGTCGGTCGCGAAGGCGACCTCCTGGCCGAGCAGCTCGCCGAGGCGGGCCACGACGGGGCGCAGGGAGTACTTGTCCTCCGGCGCGCCCTTCGGACGGCCCAGGTGGGAGATCACGACGACGCGGGCGCCGGCCTCGACGAGGCGGGTCAGGGTCGGCAGCGCGGCGCGGATGCGGCCGTCGTCGGTGATGGTGGTGCCGTCGAGCGGCACGTTGAGGTCGGCGCGGACGATGACGCGCTTGCCGCGCACCTCGCCGAGCGAATCGAGGGTCTTGAGCACTGGTGCTTCCTTTGCTGAGGGGCAGGGGCCCCGCCGGGGCCGGGAGCCGTGGGCCCCGGGGGCCGGCTGAGGGGCGGTGCGGGCCGGGGCCGGAGCACACGGCGGGTAGCCGTGACGAGAGGAGCCCGCCGACACCGACCCTGCGGGGCGGCGCCGGCGGGCTCCTGAGCTGTCCAGCTCGTCAGGGACGAGAGGTCAGAGGGACTTGCCGACGAGCTGCGAGAGCTCGACGAGGCGGTTCGAGAAGCCCCACTCGTTGTCGTACCAGGCGAAGATCTTCACGAGGTTGCCGTTCACCTTGGTGAGCTGCGCGTCGAAGATCGAGGAGTGCGGGTCGCCCTCGATGTCCTTGGAGACGATCGGGTCCTCGGTGTAGCGGAGGATGCCCTTGAGCGGGCCCTCGGCCGCCTTCTTCACCGCGGCGTTGATCTCCTCGATGGTGACCTCGCGGGACGCCTCGAAGGTGAGGTCGGTGATCGAGCCGGTGGGGACCGGCACGCGCAGCGAGTAGCCGTCCAGCTTGCCCTTGAGCTCGGGGAGCACGAGCGCCACGGCCTTGGCCGCACCGGTGGTGGTGGGGACGATGTTCAGGGCGGCGGCGCGGGCACGGCGCGGGTCCTTGTGCGGGCCGTCCTGGAGCACCTGGTCCGAGGTGTAGGCGTGGATGGTGGTCATGAGGCCCTTGACGATGCCGAACTCGTCGTTGAGGACCTTGGCCACCGGCGCGAGGCTGTTGGTGGTGCAGGACGCGTTGGAGACGATGTGGTGGTTGGCGGGGTCGTAGTCGCCCTCGTTCACACCGATCACGAAGGTGGCGTCCTCGTTCTTCGCCGGAGCGGAGATGATGACCTTCTTGGCGCCGGCCTCGATGTGGGCCTTGGCCTTCTCGGCGTCGGTGAAGATGCCGGTGGACTCGATGACGACGTCCGCACCGATCTCGCCCCACGGGATGTTCTTGGGGTCGCGCTCGGCGTACGCCTTGAAGGTGTTGTCGCCGACGGTGATCGAGGTCTCGTCGTGGGAGACGTCGTAGGGCAGCACGCCGCCGATCGAGTCGTACTTGATCAGGTTCGCGAGCGTGGCGTTGTCGGTGAGGTCGTTCACACCGACGATCTGGATGTCTGCCTTCTGCTCGAGCGCGGCGCGCAGGAAGTTGCGGCCGATGCGACCGAACCCGTTGATTCCGACCTTAATGGTCACGGTTCCTCCTAGATTCACAGGTCCTCTGTGAAATATGAACACTGGCGCGCACGCCCTCGTACGCTCGGACGGCGCCGGATGTGACCGACGACCGCTGTGATCCTATCAATGCCCGGCGTCGGGTGACGGGGGCAACTGGTCCTCGTCCACTCCGTCTTCGGTCCCGGGGATGCCGAGCTCCTCCGCCTGCTTGTCCGCCATGGCGAGCAGGCGCCGGATACGACCGGCCACGGCGTCCTTCGTGAGCGGCGGGTCGGCGAGCCGTCCGAGCTCCTCGAGGCTCGCCTGACGGTGCTCGAGCCGGAGACGCCCGGCGTGCCCGAGATGCTCGGGGACCTCGTCGCCGAGGATCTCCAGCGCCCGCTGGACCCGCTGCCCGGCGGCCACCGCGGCCCGCGCAGAGCGGCGGAGGTTCGCGTCGTCGAAGTTCGCCAGCCGGTGCGCGGTGGCCTTGACCTCCCGCTTGGTCCGACGGTCCTCCCAGGTGAGGACGGTGTCGTGGGCACCCATCCGGGTGAGCAGGGCGGAGATCGCGTCGCCGTCGCGCAGCACCACGCGGTCCGCGCCGCGGGCCTCGCGCGCCTTCGAGGCGACGCCCAGGCGGCGCGCCGCGCCGACCATCGCCAGCGCCACCTCCGGCCCGGGGCAGGAGAGCTCGAGCGCCGAGGCGCGGCCCGGCTCGGTGAGGGTCCCCCGGGCGAGGAAGGCCCCGCGCCAGGCGGCCTCCGCGTCGGCGATCGCGCCGCCGACGACGAAGGGCGGCATCCCGCGCACCGGGCGCCCCCGGGCGTCGAGCAGCCCTGCCTGGCGGGCGAGCATGCCGCCCTCCCGGTCCACGCGGACGAGATAGCGGGTGGTCCGCCGGATCCCGCCCGGGGCGAGCACCGCGAGCTCGGCACGGTGCCCGTACATCTCGGCGATGATCCCGTGCAGACGGCGTGCGACCGCCGCGGAGTCCAGCTCGGCCTCGACGACGATACGTCCCGCGACGAGCTGCAGCCCGCCCGCGAAGCGCAGCATCGCCGCCGCCTCCGCCTTGCGCGCGGAGGGCCGCGTCACCTCGAGATGGCTGAGCTCCTCCTTGGCCTCACCGGTCAGCGCCATGGCGGTCCTCCTCGGGGGTCGGGGCGGGCTCGACGTCGCCGTAGGCGTCGTCGAACAGGTCGCGATACGCCGCGGCGAGGCGCACCGGGTCGTGATGGGGCGTGCCGTCGCCGACGCTCACCTGGCGCAACAGGGCGCGGATGCCCCGCTGACCGGCGGCCTCGGCGAGGCCGAGCGCGTCCTCGAGGACGGAGGGATCGGCGAGCAGCGCGTCGAAACGGATGCCCGGCGCGATCTCGAGCAGCACGTCGAGCATGTCGAGGCTGGTCATGCCCTCCGCCTCCTGCGCGCCGCTCGAGAGGTTGGTGGTGATGCAGCGCCGCGCCGGCGTGGTGCGGAGGGCCTCGGCGATCTCGGGGATCATCAGGTGCGGCATCACGGAGGTGTACCAGGACCCCGGCCCGACGATGACCCAGTCGGCGCGCTGGATCGCCTCGATCACCTCCTCGGGCACCCGGGGGCGCGGCGGGTCCAGCCGCACCTCCTCGACGCGGCCCTCCGCCGTGGCCACCTGCCACTGGCCGGAGATGGTGCGCAGGGTGCCGTCGGCGCCGCGCACGTCCGCCTCGATGTCGAGCGGGTCCAGCGCCATGGGCAGCACGCGGCCCCGGGCACCGAGGAGCGCCGCCATCTGCTCGAGCCCCTCCACGGGGTCGTCGAGGATCTGCCAGAGGGCGACGATCAGGAGGTTCCCGAGGGCGTGCCCGTCCAGCTCGCCGTCGGTCTGGAAGCGGTGCTGGATGACATCGCCCCAGATCGATCCCCAATCGGAGTCCTCGCACAGGGCGGCGAGGGCCATCCGAAGGTCGCCCGGGGGCAGCACCGGCATCTCGGTGCGGATGCGGCCGGAGGAGCCGCCGTTGTCGGCGACGGTGACCACCGCGGTGATGTCGTCGGCCAGCAGACGCAGGGCGCGCAGGTTCGCGGCGAGGCCGTGGCCGCCGCCGAGGGCGACGACCCGCAGCGGGCGGTCCGGGGCGCCGCGGCCACCGCGGCGGGCGCGCAGGGAGCGGTCGGGCAGGTGCGGGGAGCTGCCGCGGCGGGAGCGGGGGGCGATGCTCATTCGCGCCCCAGATCCCGGTGACGGATGCGCACGGCGTGGCCGGCGCGGCGCAGCTCGTCGCCGATCCGCTCGCTCACCGCCACGGAGCGATGCTTCCCGCCGGTGCAGCCGATCGCGAGAGTGGTGAAGTGCTTGTTCTCGGCGCTGTACCCGCGCAGCACGGGGGTGATCATCTCGAGGTAGCGGTCCACGAACTCCGCGGCATTGGCGTCGGAGAGCACGAAGTCGGCGACCTCGGGGTCGGTGCCGCGCTTCGGCTTCAGCTCCGGCACCCAGTAGGGATTGGGGATGAAGCGCACGTCGCTGACGTGATCGGCCTCGAGCGGGATGCCGTACTTGAAGCCGAAGGAGAGCATCGTGACAGTCAGCCGCTGCTCCTGCACCGTCCCGAAGACGGTGCGCATCTTCATCGTCAGCTGGTGGACGTTGAGCGGGGAAGTGTCGATGACCAGGTCGGCCATCCGACGATAGGCGGCGAGCATCTCGCGCTCGCGGCGCATGCCCTCGAGCACGCCCTCCTCCCCGGCGAGGGGGTGGGGGCGGCGCACCGAGTCGAAGCGGCGCACGAGCGTGCTCTCGTCGGCCGTGAGGAACACCAGGCGCACCCGGTGCTGGGTGCGGCGCAGCTCGGCGACGACATCCCCGAGCTCGGAGAAGAACGGGCCGGAGCGCGGGTCGACCACGACGGCGACGCGGTAGTCGCGACCCTTCGCGGAGGCCTGCAGCTCGAGCATCGCGGGGATCAGCTGCGGGACGATGTTGTAGACGACGTACCAGCCCATGTCCTCGAGAGCGTGGGCGGCGGTCTCCCGGCCGGCGCCGGCGAGACCGGTGATGATCACGACGTCGCCGCGCGGATCACCTTCCTCGTCGCGGTCCCGTGCATGGTCGGGCGCGGACGGCTCCGGGGGCTCGGCCCGCGGAGCGCGCTCCGAGGGTTCTTCCGAGCGGTTCTGCGCGGGCGGGGCGGGGTCGATCGGCGGGACGGGATCCGTGCCGTCGCGGGACTCCTCAGCGGTCACCGGGGGCTCCTTCCGAGTCGGGGTCCGGGGCGGCGGCGCGGGCCGTCGGCTCCCGGTCGAGGATCTCGCCGGTGGCCATGTCGATGACCACGTCGAGCCCCTGGTCCTCCGGGGCCGCCCCCTCGTCGGAGGCGACCGCTGCCTCCTCGGATGTTAGCGCGGCCAGGATCGACGCGGCGAGTGCGGGACCGATCCCGTCGACCTCGACGAGGTCCTCCTCACGCGCCGCCCGGATCGCCGAGACCGTCACGAAGCGGTCCAGCAGGGCGCGACGGCGCGCCGGTCCCAGCCCGGGGATGCCGTCGAGGGCGCTGGCCTGCATGGCACGCCCCCGCTTGGACCGGTGGAAGGTGATCGCGAAGCGGTGGGCCTCGTCGCGGAGACGCTGCACGAGGAACAGCGCCTCGCTCGTGCGCGGCAGGATCACCGGGTACTCCTCCCCCGGCAGCCAGATCTCCTCGAGCCGTTTGGCGATGCCGGCGAGGGCGATGTCGGTGATCCCGAGGTCGTCCATGGCGCGCTGGGCGGCGGCGACCTGGGGCGGTCCGCCGTCGACGAGGATCAGCGAGGGCGGGTAGGCGAAGCGGCGGTGCCGTCCCGGGGTCGCGTCGTCCTCGGCCGGGTCCGGCGGATCGAGATGGTGCTTGAGGCGCCGCGTGATGACGTCGTACATCGAGGCGGTGTCGTCGCGGGCGGCGGTGCCGGTCACCGAGTAGCGGCGGTACTCGCTCTTCTTGGGCAGACCGTCCTCGAAGACCACCTGGGAGCCGACCACGTTCGTGCCCTGCGAATGGGAGATGTCGAAGCACTCGATGCGCAGCGGGGCGTCGGCGAGTCCGAGCGCCTCGCCCAGGTCCTCGAGGGCCTTGGTGCGGGCGGTCAGGTCACCGGTGCGCTTCAGACGGTGGAGCCGCAGCGCCTCCGCGGCGTTCTCCGTGACCGTGGCGAGGAGGTCCTTCTTCTCGCCGCGCCGGGGGACGCGCAGGTCGACCTGGTGTCCGATCAGCTCGCGCACCTGCTCGAGGTTGGTGGGCAGGACGGGCACCAGCACCTCGCGGGGCGCGGAGCCCTCTGCGTAGAGGGTGGTGAGCGCGCGCTCGACCAGATCCGGGACCTCGGACTCGTCGAGGATCTCGGCGGTCCAGCCGCGCTGGCCGCGGATCCGGCCGCCGCGCACGTGGAAGACCTGCACCGAGGCCTCGAGCTCGTCCTGGACGAGGCCGAGGAGGTCGGCGTCGGTCGCATCAGACAGCACGACGGAGTTCTTCGACATCACCGCGTCGAGGGCGGCGAGGTCGTCGCGCAGGGCGGCGGCACGCTCGTAGTCCATGGCCGCCGCGGCGTCGCGCATCTGCCGCTCGAGGCGGCGGGTGTAGGTCGCGGTGTTCCCGGCCATGAAGTCCGCGAACTGCTCGGCGAGCCGCCGGTGCTCCTCCTCGGAGATCTCACCGGTGCAGGGCGCGGAGCACTTCCCGATGAAGCCCAGCAGACAGGGCCGGCCGGAGCGCTCGGCGCGGCGGTAGACGCCCGCGGTGCAGGAGCGCACGGGGAAGACGCGCAGCATCAGGTCGAGGGTCTCCCGGATCGCGCCCACCTGCGGGTACGGCCCGAAGACGCGGTCCCCCTTGGGCCGGGGACGACGGGTGATGTGGACCCGCGGCACCTGCTCGCCCATCGTCAGCACCAGGTAGGGGTAGGACTTGTCGTCGCGGAACTTGACGTTGAACCGCGGGTCGAACTCCTTGATCCAGGTGTACTCGAGGGTGAGCGCCTCCACCTCGGTGCCGACGACGGTCCACTCGACGCTCGCGGCCGTGGTGACCATGCGACGGGTGCGCTCATGCAGCACCGCGAGGTCCTGGAAATAGTTCACGAGGCGCTGGCGGAGGTTCTTCGCCTTGCCGACGTAGATCACGCGGCCGTGCTCGTCCCGGAAGCGGTACACGCCGGGGCGGGTGGGGATGTCCCCCGTCTTCGGCCGGTAGGTCGACGGATCTGCCATGCCTCAGCCTCGCACGGCGCGGCCGGAGCGTCCTGACTGCAGCAGCGGGGCGAGGAAGCGTCCGGTGTGGGAGTCGGGGTGCGCAGCGATCTCCTCGGGGGTGCCCGTCGCGACGATGGTGCCACCGCCCGAACCGCCCTCGGGGCCGAGATCGATCACGTGATCGGCCGTCTTGATGACGTCGAGGTTGTGCTCGATGACGATCACTGAGTTCCCCTTGTCCACGAGTCCGCCGAGCACCTCGAGCAGCTTGCGCACGTCCTCGAAGTGGAGGCCGGTGGTCGGCTCGTCGAGCACGTAGATCGTGCGGCCGTTGGAGCGCTTGTGCAGCTCCGAGGAGAGCTTGACCCGCTGCGCCTCGCCGCCGGAGAGCGTCGTGGCGGACTGTCCGAGCTTCACGTAGCCGAGGCCCACGTCGACGAGGGTCTGCATCTGCCGGCGGATCGCGGGGACCGCGTCGAAGAACTCGAGCGCCTCCGCGATCGACATGTCGAGCACCTCGGCGACGTTCTTGTCCTTGAAGTGCACCTCGAGGGTCTCGCGGTTGTACCGCTTCCCGTGGCAGACCTCGCACTGGACGTAGACGTCCGGCAGGAAGTTCATCTCGATCTTCAGCGTGCCGTCGCCCGAGCAGGCCTCGCAGCGGCCGCCCTTGACGTTGAAGGAGAAGCGCCCGGCGGTGTAACCGCGCATCTTCGCCTCGTGGGTCTGCGCGAAGAGAGTCCGCACCCGGTCCCACACGCCGGTGTAGGTCGCGGGGTTCGAGCGCGGGGTGCGGCCGATGGGTGACTGGTCCACGTGCACGACCTTGTCGAGGTGCTCGAGGCCCGTGACCCGCTTGTGCCGGCCGGGGACGATCCGTGCCCGGTTCAGCTCCTTCGCGAGCACCGCGTAGAGGATGTCGTTGACCAGGGAGGACTTGCCCGAGCCGGAGACGCCGGTGACGGCGGTGAGCACGCCGAGCGGGAAGGTGACGTCCTGGCCCTTGAGGTTGTTGGCGCGCGGGCCGACGACGGTCACGGTCCGGCCCGGGTCCAGGGGCCGGCGGGCGTCGGGCAGCGGGATCTCGAGGGCGCCGGAGAGATAGCGGCCGGTGAGGCTCTCGGTGTTCGCCTTGAGCTCCTCGACGGTCCCGGAGTGGACGACCTTCCCGCCGTGCTCGCCGGCGAGCGGGCCGATGTCGACGACCCAGTCGGCGGCGTTGAGGGTGTCCTCGTCGTGCTCGACGACGATGAGGGTGTTGCCGAGGTCGCGCAGCCGCTCGAGCGTCGCGATGAGCCGCTCGTTGTCGCGCTGGTGCAGGCCGATCGACGGCTCGTCGAGGACGTAGAGCACGCCGACGAGCCCCGAGCCGATCTGGGTGGCGAGGCGGATGCGCTGCGCCTCGCCGCCGGAGAGGGTCGCGGCGGCGCGGGCGAGGGTCAGGTAGTCGAGGCCCACGTCGAGCAGGAAGCCGAGGCGGGAGCGAATCTCGCGCAGCACCTCGTCGGCGATCGCGGCCTCGCGCACGCCGAGCTCGAGCGCCTCGTGGAAGGCGAGCGCGTCGCGGATCGACATGTCGGCGACCTCGGCGATCGACCTGCCGCCGACGGTCACCGCGAGCACCTCCGGCCGCAGGCGGGCGCCGCGGCAGGCGGGGCAGGGCACCTCGCGCATGAACTGCTCGTAGCGCTCCTTGGCCCAGTCGGACTCGGTGTCGGAATGGCGGCGCTCGAGGAACGTCATGACGCCCTCGAAGCCGGTGGAGTAGGTGCGCTCGCGGCCGAAGCGGTTGCGGTAGCGGACGTGGACCTGGTGGTCCTTGCCGTTCAGCAGTGCTTCGCGGGCCCGCTCGGGGAGCGCGCGCCAGGGCACGTCCATCGAGAAGGAGAGCTCCTCGGCGAGGGCCGCCATGACCTCCTGGTGGTGGTCGGTCGAGCCCATGGCCCAGGGAGCGATCGCGCCCTCGGCAAGGGTGAGGTCCTCGTCGGGGATCACCAGGTCGGGGTCGACCTCGAGACGCTGGCCGAGGCCGGTGCACTCGGGGCAGGCGCCGTAGGGGGCGTTGAAGGAGAAGGTGCGCGGCTCGATGTCGTCGATCGAGAGCGGGTGCTGGTTGGGGCAGGCGCGCTTCTCGGAGAAGCGGCGGATGCGGTCCTCGTCGTCCTCGGGACGGTCCACGAACTCGACCAGCACGACGCCCTCGGCCAGACGCAGCGAGGTCTCGACGGAGTCGGTGAGCCGGCGGCGGGCGTCGGGCTTCGCGGCGAGACGGTCGACGACCACCTCGATGGTGTGCTTGTAGCGCTTGTCGAGGGAGATCTCCTCGTCGAGGCGCCGCGTCGTGCCGTCGATGCGGGCGCGCGCGTAGCCCTGGGAGCGCAGGGAGGACAGCAGGTCCTGGTGCTCTCCCTTGCGGCCCTGGACCACGGGGGCGAGGAGCTGGAAGCGGGTGCCCTCGTCGAGGTCGAGGAGGGTGTCCACGATCTGCTCGGCCGAGGAGGAGGTGACGGCCTCGCCGCACACCGGGCAGTGCTGCACGCCGGTGCGGGAGAAGAGCAGGCGCAGGTAGTCGTAGATCTCGGTGATCGTGCCGACGGTCGAGCGCGGGTTGCGGTTGGTGGACTTCTGGTCGATCGAGACCGCCGGCGAGAGCCCCTCGATGAGGTCGACGGAGGGCTTGTCCATCTGGCCCAGGAACTGCCGGGCGTAGGCGGAGAGCGACTCGACGTAGCGCCGCTGCCCCTCGGCGAAGATCGTGTCGAAGGCGAGGGAGCTCTTGCCCGAGCCGGACAGGCCGGAGAACACCACCAGCCTGTCGCGGGGGATGTCGATGTCGATGTTCTTGAGGTTGTGCTCGCGCGCACCACGGACGACCAGCGATTCAGTCACCGGGCCATCGTAGTGGCGCGGCCCGACGCTCGAACAGCTGTTCGGAGGAGAGCTGTGCGACATACCCTGGTGCCCATGAACCCCGAGACCCCCGCCTCGCCCTTCCCCGCCCTCGCCGTCCGCGCGCTGTCCGTCGGCCCCATGGACAACAACGCCTACCTGCTCACCTGCCGGGCGACCGGCGCGCAGCTGCTGATCGATGCGGCCGCCGAGCCCGAGCGGCTGCTCGAGCTGGTCGCCGCGGGTGCGGCCGACGGACCCGGCGGGGCCGACGAGAGCTCAGTCCCGGCAGCGGCGATCCGCCTCGAGCGCGTGGTGACCACCCACCGCCACCACGACCACATCGGCGCCCTCGCGGCCGTCGTCGAGGCGACCGGCGCGCGCACCGCCGCCGGCGCCGAGGACGCCGAGTCGATCCGGGAGCAGACCGGCGTGACGATCGACGAGCCCCTGGCCCACGGCGACCGGATCCGCGTCGGCGCGGCGGAGCTCGAGGTGATCGCGCTGCGGGGACACACCCCCGGCTCGATCGCGCTGCTGTGGCGCGGCGGGGAGACGGGTGACCATCTCTTCACGGGCGACTCGCTGTTCCCCGGCGGGGTGGGCAACACCCAGCAGGATCCCGAACGCTTCGCCCAGCTCCTCGGCGACGTCGAGGACCGGGTCTTCGCTGTGCTGCCCGACGCGACCGCCGTGCACCCCGGTCACGGCGCGCCGACGACGCTCGGCGCCGAGCGGCCCGAGCTGCCGGCCTGGCGCGCGCGGGGCTGGTGAGCCCGATGGAGGCCGACAGACCGGTCTGGACCGCCCTGGGGCGGGCGGCCGACGGGCGGATCGCCCAGGTCGACCTCACCGAGGACGGCACGGTCCTCGCGACCGCCTCCGTCGACCTCGAGGGACTCGCGGAGGCCGTCGCCGCGCACGAGGCCGCGGTGCGCCCGCGCTGGGTGCTCCCGGACGTGCGCACCTGGTATCCGCGCCTGCTGGCCGCCGGGGTGACCCTCGAGCGCTGCCTCGACCTGCGCCTCGTGCACCGGATCCTGCGCCATTCGCAGCTCGTCGCGGACGTGCGGGCGCTGCGCGCGGCGACCGCCTGGGACACGCCCGTCGATCCCGCACCGGAGGTCGAGCGGGGCGGGGAGGCGCTCTTCGACCTGGATCCGTCAGCGGCCCGCGACCAGGGCGTGCCCCATGACATCGACGAGGTGCTCGCCGAGCTCGGTCGTCAGCGCGAGGCGCTCGACGGCGCGCGGGACCCGGGCCGGCTGCGGCTGCTCGCCGCGGCGGAGTCCGCCGGGGCGCTGATCGCCGCCGAGCTGCAGGCCGCCGGCATCCCCTGGGACGTGGCCGAGCACGACCGCATCCTCACGGCGGCTCTCGGCCCGCGCCCGGCCGCGGGCTCGCCGCCCGCTCGGATGGTGGAGGTCGGGGCGGAGGTGCGTGCGGCCCTCGGGGACCCGCAGCTGTCCCTCGAGTCCCCGCCCCGCCTGCTGCGGGCCCTGCATCGGGCCGGGATCGACGTGCGTTCCACCTCGCAGTGGGAGCTGCAGGAGCAGGAGCATCCGGCGATCGAGCCACTGCTGCGCTACAAGAAGATGTCCCGCCTGCTGACGGCGAACGGCTGGGCGTGGATCGACGAGTGGGTGCACGAGGGCCGGTACCGCCCGGTCTACGTGCCCGGCGGCGTGGTCACCGGGCGGTGGGCGTCCAGCGGCGGCGGCGCCCTGCAGATCCCGCGGCAGCTGCGGCCGGCGCTGCGCGCCGATCCCGGCTGGATGCTGGTGAGCGCCGACGTCTCCCAGCTCGAGCCGCGGGTGCTCGCCGCCATGGCCGCGGACGAGGCGATGATCACCGCCGGGGCCGGCCGCGACCTCTACGCCGGCATCGTCGACGCCGGCATCGTCGCGACCCGGCAGGAGGCGAAGGTGGGGGTGCTCGGGGCGCTGTACGGCGGCACCACCGGGGACAGCGGACGGGTGGTGCCGCGGCTGCGGCAGCGCTTCCCCGCGGCGATGGCCCTGGTGGACGGCGCAGCGGCGACCGGGGAGCGGGGCGGGACGGTGACCACGTGGCTCGGCCGCTCCTCCCCCGCCCCCGAGCAGGAGTGGACGCGGGCGCAGGCCGAGGCGCACGGGGCCGACGCCCCGGCCGGGGAGGGCGAGCGGGCGCGGCGCGCCGCACGGGACCGGGGGCGATTCACCCGGAACTTCGTCGTGCAGGGCACGGCGGCCGAGTGGGCGCTGTCCTGGATGGCGGGGCTGCGCCTCGCGCTGAGCCGCTTCGAGGAGGTGCCCGCGGAGCGGGCCGCCTCAGCCTCCGGCCCGGTCTTCGCCCGGCGGCCGCACCTGGCGTTCTTCCTGCACGACGAGGTGATCGTGCACGCCCCCGCGGAGCAGGCCGAGGCCGCCGCCGCCGCGATCCGCGAGTCCGCGCAGGCGGCGGGGCGGCTGCTGTTCCCGGGCAGTCCGATCGACTTCCCGCTCGATCTGGAGATCAGCGAGCGCTCGGCGCAGAAGTGAGCTGTGCGGCCTCGGCGGTGAGCTCCGCGGCCAGGGACGCGGTCCGGGTCGCGCCGACCAGCTCGGTCATCGACCGGTCGAACGATTCCTCCCACACCTGATCGAGCATCACGGCGTCGATGGCGCCGTCACGGCGGAGGATCACGGCGATCGTCTCCGCCTCCCGCAGGTACTCGTCGCTGGGGGCTCCCCCGCGATGCCCGGGCTCGAGGCGCACCGGGTCGCTCTCGGACAGCGTGGCGAGGACGCGCTCCTCGAGCGTCCGCTCAGCGTCCCGCGCCTCGCGCCGTTCCTCGGCGATGCCCATCGCGAGCGAGAGCGCACCGGAGGCGAGGGCCATCGCCAGCCGCGGGGCGGGCACGCCGCGGCGGTGCAGGAACTCTTCGATGCCTCGGTCCATCCACAGGCTGAGGACGCTCGAGCCGGCGATGATGCCGCCGACTGCGAGCGGCAGCGAGGCGTGCACGGCGGGAGACCTGCTGCGGGAGGAGGAGGCGGCGAAGGACGCGGCGCCGTCGCTGTCCAGGGGCTCGGAGTCGTGGCGGCGCAGTGCGATGAGCATGGCTCCTGCCCCGAGGGCGGCGGGCAGCACGATATAGCCGGTCTTCACGGCGCGCGGCCGCCGGTGCAGGGGGATCATCCCGAGGCCGGTCGCCATGACAGTGCCCGTGGTGAGAGAGATGATCCGTTGCTGCGGAGTGCGGGACAAGAGCATCCTCCTCGGCGTGGGGTGCGATGCGAGGTGGCGCAGCGGTGCGGGACGTGTCGACGGTATCGAGCCGGATGGTCCTGCATGCACCGACGATCGTCGGCTCTGCGTCATCCCTGCGGGTGGATCGCTGTTCGCGGGGAGGGCCGGGACTGGGGCAGTATGTGCGGATGCGTCTGTGGTCACTGCACCCCCGCCATCTCGACCGCCAGGGCCTCACGGGGTGCTGGCGGGAAGCGCTGCTGGCTCAGGCGGTGCTCGCGGGGCGCACCCGGGGCTACCGCAGCCATCCCCAGCTGGAGCGTCTGCGTGCGCAGAGCGATCCGCTCGCCGCCATCGGCGCGTATCTCGATGCCGTGGCCGTCGAGGCCACGGCGCGCGGATATCGCTTCGACCGCACCCGCATCGACCATGCGCCGAATGTGGAGGCGCCTGCGACGAGGATCCCGGTCACCGACGGGCAGCTCGCCCTGGAGTGGCGGCACCTGCTGGCCAAGCTCGAGCTCCGCAGCCCCGACCTCCACCACCGGCTGCGGCAGCTGTCCGGCCCGGAGCCGCATCCGCTGTTCACCGTCGTGCCGGGACCCGTCGAGCCGTGGGAGCGAGAACCCGCCTGAGACGGGCTCAGCGCCCGATCGAGAGGATGCCCCGCGAGGTGGTCGGGCTCTCGAGCTGGCGGCTGCTGGAGGCTGCGAACGCACGGAACCGCCGAGGCACCCACACCGGGTCCTCGAGCGCACTCCAGGAGGTTCCGGGGAATCGCAGGGGTGCCGCACCCCCGACGACGACGAGCCGTCGACCCGCCCGGCGGGTGCCCTCGGCGATCCCTGCGGTGACGACATCGATGTCCTCCTCCCGGCCGGGAGCCGGACGGGTGGCCCCGATGACCACGTCGTGCTCCTGCGCGAGATCTGCGACGTGTGCGGCCGAGGAGCCGTCGAGCACGGCGGACTGCGCCCGTCCGATGAAGCCCGGGCGGATGCTGCGGGATGCTGCGGTGACCGCGTGCCCTCTTCGCAGCGTCTCGGCGGTGAGGCGGGTCGCGGCCGCGCCGAGGATGAGGATCTTCATGCGGCGTGCTCCTTCGTCGGGGTGTTCGTCGTCGTGGCGGCGGGGCGGGGATCGTGGGATGTCTCGGACTCGGTGCCCGATCGGCTCGGCCAGGTCGGCGACCGCTGGGAGCTCGCGACGGCGATCAGCGCGAGGACGAATCCGACGCTCTGGAACGCAGTGAGACCCTCGCCGAGCACGCACCACCCGAGGACGGCGGCGACGAGCGGCGAGATCAGCGGCAGGAAGGCGACCGCGCCCGCGGGCATCCTGCCCACCCCGCGGAACCAGAGCGTGTACGCCAGGGCCGCACCGACCAGTCCCAGCCAGGCATAGCCCGCAACGGCTGGAGCGTCCAGAGCAGGCGGGGCCCCCTCGACCAGCAGTGCGAGCGGCACGATCACGGAGCCGCCGGCGGCGAGCTGCCAGCCGGCATAGGGCACCGGGCCGACGGGTCTGCCCCAGCGCTTGCTCAGCACGGTGCCCACCGCCATGCTCACCGGTGCCGCGATCCCGGCGAGCACACCGAGCAGGTTCAGCTCGACCCCCGGAGCGAGGACCATCATCGTCACGCCCACCACGGCAAGCACTCCCCAGCACAGCCGCCACGCAGTGGGGCGCTCGGACAGCAGCGGGAGGGCGAGAGCCGCAACGAGCAGAGGGCTGGCGGCCCCGAAGATCGCCGCGATACCACCGGGCAGGAGGTACGCCGCGACGAACAGCAGCGGGAAGAACGCCCCGATGTTCAGCGTGCCGAGCACGAGCGCCCGCCACCACCAGTGCCCGCGCGGGAGCGTCCTGCCCAGTGCGCACAGCAGCAGTCCCGCGGGAAGCGCCCGCAGCACCCCCGACCACAGAGCGTGGTCCGCTGGCAGCAACACGGTGGTCACCACGTAGGTGGTTCCCCAGACCATGGGGGCGAAAGCGGTGGAGAGCACCGGAGCACCCCTGGAGATGGAGGAGGGGGCGGTTGCGGCGGAGGGGGCTGTGGCCATGTGTTCCACTGTCCACCTGCCTCCATGCATGAGTCCAGCACATGCTTGTCATTCAAGCGATCGCGTAGCACGATCGTCGGCATGGAACTGCAGCAGCTGCGCTACGTCCTCGCCGTCGCCGAGACCCGGAACTTCACCCGAGCTGCGCAGCAGTGCTTCGTGGTCCAATCGGCGCTCAGCCACCAGGTGCGCAAGCTCGGCACGCCCCTCTTCGCACGCTCCAGCCGGCGGGTCGAGCTCACGCCCGCCGGGGAGGCGTTCCTCCCATGGGCCCGCAACAGTCTGGACGCCGCCGAGCGCGCCGCGGCGGAGGCCACGGCGGCGGTCGGAGTGGTCAGCGGCACCCTGACGATCGGACTGATTCCCACGGTCACGGCGCTGGACATCCCCGCACTGGTGCGCCGCCTGCACGAGGCCCACCCGGAGGTGAACGTGAGGCTCCGTGTCGGAGCCAGCGACGAGCTCGTCGCCGCGGTGCGCGAGGACGAGATCGACCTGGCAGTGCTCGGCCTCGCCCAGGGCATCATCCCCGAGGGGGTCGAGCACCGGGTGCTGGCCGAGGAGGCGCTCGTGGCCGTGGTGCCCGAGGAGCACCCTCTGGCCCGTCGCGGCACGGTGGATCTGGCCGAGCTGGCTGAGGAGCCGTTCGCGGACTTCGCCACGGGCAGCCCCGGCCGCGCCCAGAGCGACCGGGCATTTCGGACCGCAGGCCTGGTGCGCCGAGACCCCTACGAGGCCTCCACCGCGCAGCTGATCGGAGAGCTGGTCTGCGCAGGACTGGCCGTCGCACTGCTGCCCGCGCCCTTCGCCCCCACCCACGGCGCCCGCACGCTCACCGTCCGCAGCGGCCCGCATCGCACGGTGCACCTGGTGTGGAACGCCTTCCAGCCCAGCTCGGCCGCGCGGGCCGCCCTCCGGCTGCTGCCCTGAGCGGCTGTCGGAGTCCGGGCCGCCCATGGTCGGCCTACTCTCTTCCCACAGCAGTCGGAAGTATTCTTCCGGCACTGCAGTCCCGCTCTGCGGTCCATTGCCGCGAAGAGCCATGCTCCTGCTTCATCGGAAGCATCTTTCCGAAAGACTGCCTGGCATCGCGTGCTGGACCCGAAATCGACGATGTCGGAAGGATCTTTCCGCTACGGCCGCAGGTGAGGACCTCGCCACCGAGATCGGCGCTGCGATTCGCGCAGCATGCAAAGAGGCTTGCCTGACCCAGCAGCAGCTCGGCGAGCTCTCGGGGCTGTCCGACCGCACGATCCGCGACATAGAGTCCGGCACCGCAGGCCCCGGCCTGCGGGCAGTCCTGGCCGTGGTCGATGTGCTCGGCCTCCGTCTGGCAATCGCCCGATGAGCGCTGCCTGTCCTGAGCGCGTCAGGAGCGCTGCACGGCCCGCAGCTCCTTCTTCAGTTCCTGCACCTCGTCGCGCAGACGGGCGGCGACCTCGAAGTTCAGCGACTCCGCCGCCTGGTGCATCTGCGCGGTCATCTCGTCGATCATGCCGGTGAGCGCGCCGACCGGATCGTCACCGAGGTCGACCTTGCGGCCCTGCACGGAGTCGACGGCGTTGGCCCGGGCGCGGTCCCGCGCCACCCGCTCCTTGCCGGAGCGGTAGTCGGTGGACATCAGGGTCTCGGTGTCGATGTCCTCGCGCGCGAGCATGTCCGTGACGTCCGCGATCCGCTTGCGCAGCGGGGTCGGGTCGATGCCGTGCTCGGTGTTGTAGGCGATCTGCTTCTCGCGGCGACGGTTCGTCTCGTCGATCGCCTGCTGCATCGAGTCGGTGATCCGGTCCGCGTACATGTGCACCTGACCGGACACGTTGCGGGCCGCGCGCCCGATCGTCTGGATCAGCGAGGTGCGCGAGCGGAGGAAGCCCTCCTTGTCCGCGTCGAGGATCGCGACGAGCGAGACCTCCGGCAGGTCCAGGCCCTCGCGCAGCAGGTTGATACCCACGAGCACGTCGAACTCGCCCTGGCGCAGGGAGCGGAGCAGCTCGATCCGGCGCAGCGTGTCGACGTCCGAGTGCAGGTACTGGACCCGCACCCCGTTCTCGAGCAGGAAGTCGGTGAGGTCCTCCGCCATGCGTTTGGTCAGCGTCGTCACGAGCACGCGCTCGTCCCGCTGGACGCGCTTCTCGATCTCCTCACGGAGATCGTCGATCTGGCCCTTGACCGGCTTGACGATCACCTCGGGGTCCACCAGTCCCGTCGGCCGGATGATCTGCTCGACCACCCCGTTCGCGCGGTTCAGCTCGTACTCGGCCGGGGTCGCGGAGAGATAGACCGTCTGGCCGGTGCGCTCGGTGAACTCGCCGAATGTGAGGGGGCGGTTGTCGAGCGCCGAGGGGAGGCGGAAGCCGAAGTCGACGAGGGTCCGCTTGCGGGACCGGTCCCCCTCGTACATCGCGCCGATCTGCGGGACGGTCACGTGCGACTCGTCGATGACCAGCAGGAAGTCCTCGGGGAAGTAGTCCATCAGGGTGTTCGGGGCGGTGCCGGGCGCGCGGCCGTCGAGGTGGCGGGAGTAGTTCTCGACGCCGTTGGTCGAGCCCATCTGCCGCAGCATCTCGAGATCGTGCGTGGTGCGCATCCGCAGCCGCTGCGCCTCGAGTAGCTTGTTCTGGCCCTCGAGCTCCACGAGCCGCTCGGCGAGCTCCTCCTCGATCGTGCCGATCGCCCGCGCGAGCCGCTCGGGACCCGCGACGTAGTGCGAGGCGGGGAAGATGTGGATGTGGTCCTCCTGCCGGATCACCTCGCCGGTGAGCGGGTGCAGGGTGTAGAGCGCATCGACCTCGTCGCCGAAGAACTCGATGCGGATCGCGAGCTCCTCGTACATCGGGATGATCTCGACGGTGTCGCCGCGCACCCGGAACGTGCCCCGCTCGAAGGCGACGTCGTTGCGGTCGTACTGCATGTCCACGAAGTGGCGCAGGAGGTCGTCGCGGTCCAGCTGCTGGCCGCGGGACAGCTGCACCATGCGGTCCACGTACTCCTGCGGCGTGCCGAGGCCGTAGATGCAGGAGACGGACGAGACCACGACCACGTCACGGCGGGTCAGCAGCGAGTTGGTGGCGCTGTGCCGCAGCCGCTCCACCTCGGCGTTGATCGAGGAGTCCTTCTCGATGTAGGTGTCCGACTGCGGGACGTACGCCTCCGGCTGGTAGTAGTCGTAGTACGAGACGAAGTACTCGACCGCGTTGTGCGGCAGCAGCTCCCGGAACTCGCTCGCGAGCTGCGCGGCGAGGGTCTTGTTGTGCGCCATCACCAGCGTGGGCCGTTGCACCTGCTCGATGAGCCAGGCCGTCGTCGCGGACTTGCCGGTGCCCGTCGCGCCGAGCAGCACGACATCCTGCTCGCCGTCGTTGATGCGCTTCGTGAGCTCCTTGATCGCCTGCGGCTGATCGCCGGACGGCGAGTACTCGGAGACGACCTCGAAGGGATGCTCGGCGCGGACCAGATCGGTGACAGGACGCATGGGGTCGAGCCTACGACCCGGGGCCGACGGACGACATGGCGCGCGTCTCCTGTCCGCTCAGGGCCGACGGGCCGCGCTCAGCGGCGTCGGTCCAGGAGCGTGCGCACCGCCTCGAGCGCGCGGTCCGCACGGTCGGCGAGCTCCGTGCGGCCCGATGTGTTGAGGATCAGCCGGTCCGCGCGCCGGATCCGCTCGAGATCGGTGACCTGCACGGCCATGATCGACTCGACGTAGGCGCGGTCCCTGCCGCGGTCGCGGGTCACCCGGGCGATGCGGTCCTCGCGCCGGGCGAGCACCGCGACCACCGCGGCGTAGGTGCCCGCGGCGTCCTGCGCCTTCTCGAGCAGCAGCGGGCTGTCGTGCACGAAGATCCGCTCCCCCGCCGCGGCGGCGTCGGCCTCCTCGCGGGCGACCGCCTCGTCGACGCGGGTGAGCACGATCCGCTCGAGGTCGGCGCGGGCCGCGGCATCGGCGAAGACGATCCGCGCCATCGCGGCGCGGTCGATCGTGCCTGCCGGGTTGCGCAGCTCCTCGCCGAACCGCGCGATCGCCTCCTCGACCCCGTCCCCGGGCATGTCGAGCACCGCGCGGGAGTGCGCGTCGAGGTCGATCACGCGCATCCCGGCGCCGCGCCAGAGCGCGGCGACCGTGGACTTGCCGGAGCCGATGCCGCCGGTGAGGCCGACGCGGAAGCGGGGCGATGCGGGGTACATGACCCGATCGTAGGGCTAGCGCGTCAGAGCCGTCACGAGCTGTTTCCCGGCTGGCGCCCCAGGTCGTACGGTGCTCGGGTGGATCCTCTGCAGCTGCTCGTGACCAACGACTTCCTCCGTGTGCTGGACCTCGTGGGCGTGTTCGTGATGGGCGTGGCGGCCGGAGCGATCGCCTCGCGGCTGAACTTCGACGCGGTCGGCTTCGCGGTCATCGGGATCGTCGCCGGCCTCGGCGGCGGGCTCGTGCGCGACCTGATCCTCGACTACGGCACCCCCGCCGCCTTCGACGGCCCCTGGTACCTCGCGTGCGCCCTCGCCGGGGCGATGTTCACCTTCCTCATCCACGCCGACGGCCCGTGGTGGCGCCGCCTGGTGACGGTGCTCGACATCGCGGCGATGGGGCTGTGGGCGGCGACCGGCACGGCGAAGTCCCTCGGCTACGGCCTCGACGTGCTGCCCGCGATCCTGCTCGGGGTCACGAGCGCCGTCGGCGGCGGCGTGATCCGCGACGTCCTCGTGGGGCGGATCCCCCAGATCTTCGGCGGCGGCCCCCTGTACGCGACCGGGGCGCTCGTCACCGCGGTGATGACCTGGCTGGTGCTGGCCCTCGGCCTCCCCTCCCCCACGGTGCTGATCGCCGTCGCCGCGGGCTCGCTGCTCGCCGGGATCGCGGCCTGGCGCCGCTGGTCGCTGCCGGCCCATCAGGAATGGCAGGTGACCCTGTCCGCGACCCAGCTCAAGCGGCTCGTGCGCCGCACCCGCAAGGACGAGCGGGAGCGGGTGGCGCTCGAGACCGGCGCGATCCCGGTCGTCGACGTGGAGCACGACGACCTCGCCGAGGACAGCGCGGCCGAGGACCGCGATGCGCACTACTTCGAGGAGCGGGTCTTCCCGGAGGCGGAGGCGCTCCCCGGCACGATCGAGCACGAGCAGCGTCACGGCCGGGACCCCGGGACCGCCGCGGCGCGCTGACGCGCCGGGGCACGGCGCGGGGAGCCTGGCCGCCGCGCGGGGCGCCGCGGGATCGTCGCGGGGCGCCGCCGCGCGACGCCCTCAGGGACGCAGCAGCTCGAGCATCCGCGCGACGTCGACCGCGTCGAGCTGACCGGGCGCCGAGGCCTCCCCGACCGTCGCGAATGTCGCGGCGCTGCCGAACGTCTCCGCGGCGACGCGGCTCGCGGCGCCGAGCGTGCCCATGCTGATCGCGAGGTGCGGACCGCGGCGGTCCCCGGCCACGGCGAGGCTCGCCGCGAGCAGGGTCAGCACGTCCATCGGGCTCCGCGGGGTGACCGCGATCTTCGGCACGTCCGCGCCGAGCTCGCGCTGCCCGCGCAGGATCTCGACGATCCGCTCCCGGGTGGGCGTCGCCTCCATGTCGTGGAACGAGCCGACGACGGCGATGCCGTTGCGGCGCGCCGCCTCGATCACGCGGGCGACCATCGCGCCGTCCCGCGCGGTCTCGATGTCGACGAGGTCCACCGCGGACTGGGTCCCGGCGGGCCGGCCCGTGATCAGCGCGAGGAGGAGCTCCCCGAGGTCGTGGTCCGCGATCGGGCGCGGTCCGCCCTCGGCGGCGGTGCGGAAGGTGACCAGGAGCGCCCGGTCCGGGCCGAGGGCGGCGCGCAGCGGGGCGAGGGCGGCGAGCACGGCGACGCGGTGCTCCGCCGGGTCCCCGAGGTCGGGGCGGAAGCGGTCGAGGCGCCACTCGACGATCCGGGCGGGGGCCTCGACCGCGGCGGCGGCCTGGCCGAGGAGCGCGTCGAGGTGGTCGCCGACGAGCGGCACGATCACCTCGGGGCGGCCCCGGCCCAGCTCGATCCCACGCACGGTGACGGTGCGCCGCCGCGGATCCGGGCCCCCCGCCGCGTCAGCCGGCGCGGCGGATCGGTCCGAGGACGGCATCTCGTCATGGGCGGTCACGCCGCTCAGTCCTCCGTCACCGCGGCGTAGGCCGCGAGCAGCAGCGCCGGGTCCGGGCCCTCGAGGCGTGAGACCTTCCCGATCCGGTCCAGCACGACGAAACGCAGCACGCCGGCGCGGGTCTTCTTGTCGCGCTTCATGGCGTCCTCGAGCTTCGGCCACTGCCGATCGCGGTAGGTGACGGGCAGGCCGAGGGAGGTGAGGATCGTGCGGTGGCGGTCGACCTCGGCCTCGGAGAGCTTGCCGGCGAGGTGGGAGAGCTCGGCGGCGAACATCATGCCGACGGAGACCGCAGCGCCGTGCCGCCACTGGTAACGCTCGTTGCGCTCGATCGCGTGGCCGAGGGTGTGGCCGTAGTTGAGGATCTCCCTCTCGCCCGCCTCCATAAGGTCGGCGGAGACGACGCGCGCCTTGACCCGGATCGCCCGCTCGATCACCTCGCGGAAGGCGTCGCTGCCGGTGTCGCGCACCGCGTCGGGATCCTGCTCGACGAGCGAGAGGATCTCGGTGTCGGCGATGAATCCGGCCTTCACGGCCTCGGCGAGGCCCGCCGCGACGTCGTGCGCGCCGAGGCCGGCGAGCACGTCGAGATCGGCGACCACGGCGATCGGCGGGTGGAACGCCCCGACGAGATTCTTGCCCTCGGAGGTGTTGATGCCGGTCTTCCCGCCGACGGCCGCGTCGACCATGGCCGCGACGGTGGTCGGAACCTGCAGCACGTCGATGCCGCGCAGCCAGGACGCGGCGACGAAACCCGCGAGGTCCGTGGCGGCGCCGCCGCCGAGACCGATCACGAGGTCGCCGCGGCCGATCTCCGCCTGTCCGCACACCCCCCAGAGGAACCCGGCGACCTGCGCCGTCTTGGCCTCCTCGCCGTCGGGGATCTCCGCGGCGAAGGCCTCGCGGCCGGTCGCGATGATCGCCTCGCGCAGCTCGTCGGCGACCTGGCGCAGGCTCGGCTGGTGGATGATCACCACCCGGCGCGCCCGCTCGGGGATCCGGCTCGGTGCCTCGGCGAGCAGTCCGCGGCCGACGAGCACGTCATAGCCGCCGGTCGGGGTGGTCACGGGAATGGTGGTGGTGCTCATGCGGTCTCCTCCTCGGCGCCGGCGGCCCGCAGCCCCAGCTCGTCCATGATCTGGCGCGCGACGCGCGCCGGGGGGCCGGATCCGGCGTCGATGCGCAGCGCGGCGAGGTCGCGGTAGACGGGTCCGCGCTCCTCGGCGAGCCGGCGCCAGCTCTCCATCGGGTCGTCCCCCGACAGCATCGGGCGTCCTGCGCCGCGCGCGATGCGGCGGGCGGCGATGGCCTCGTCGACCTCAAGCAGCACCACGCGGCGGCCGCGCAGCCTCTCCCCCGACTCGCTCCGCATCGGCGCCCCGCCGCCGAGGGCGAGCACCCCCGTCTGCTCCTCGAGGGCGCGGGCGAGGACCTCCGCCTCGAGCGCGCGGAAGCCCTCCTCCCCGTCGGCGGCGAAGATCTCCGGGATCTGGCGGCCCGCGGCCGTGACGATCAGCGCGTCGAGATCGCAGAAGGCGACGCCGAGCCGGGCGGCGAGGGCGCGGCCGACGCTGGTCTTGCCCGCCGCCATGGGTCCCATCAGGATGACGAGCGGCCCGCTCACGAGGCGGTGTCCGCTCCGCCCGGGAGACGGGACTGCAGCTCGACGGTGCGCTCGAGGTGGGCGCGGATCTCCTCGACGCTGTCCCCGCCGACCTTCTCCAGCAGGGCGTCCGCGAGGGTCAGCGCGACCACGGCCTCGGCGATCACGGCAGCGGGCGCGACGGCGCAGACGTCCGAACGCTGATGGTTCGCCGTGGCCTCGGCGCCGGTCGCCACGTCGACCGTGCGCAGGGCGCGGGGCACCGTCGAGATGGGCTTGAGTGCGCCACGGACCCGGATCACCTGGCCGTTGCTCATGCCGCCCTCGAGGCCGCCCGCGCGGTTCGTCACGCGCGGGTACTGCCCGGACTCCGAGGCGATCAGGATCTCGTCGTGCGCGGCGGAGCCGCGGCGGGCCGCGGTCGCGAAGCCGTCCCCGATCTCCACGCCCTTCATCGCCTGGATCGACATGACCGCCTGGGCCAGGCGGCCGTCCAGCTTGCGGTCCCACTGGGTGTGGGAGCCCAGGCCGACGGGCACGCCGTAGGCGATGACCTCGACGACGCCGCCGAGGGTGTCGGCATCGGCCTTGGCCGCGTCGACCTCGGCGACCATCGCCGCGGAGGTCTCCGGGTGGAAGCAGCGCAGCGGGTCCGCATCGAGCGCGGCGGCGTCCTCGGGGGTGGGCAGCGGGGCGTCCTCGGGGACGCGCACGGAGCCGACGGAGAGGGTGTGCGAGACCAGACGGATGCCGGCGGCCTGCTCGAGCAGGGCCGCGGCGACCCGGCCCGCGACCACCCGGGCGGCGGTCTCGCGGGCGCTCGCGCGCTCGAGCACCGGACGAGCGTCGTCGAAGCCGTACTTCAGCATGCCGGAGAGGTCCGCATGACCGGGGCGGGGCCGGGTCAGGGGCCGGTTCCGAGCGATCTCGCGCTCGTCCCCGGTGCCGGCGTCGACGAGGAGATCGTCCCGCTCGACGGGGTCGGCGCTCATGACCTTCTCCCACTTCGGCCACTCCGAGTTGGCGATCTCGATCGCGAGCGGAGATCCGAGGGTGCGCCCGTGCCGCAGGCCACCGTGGATGCTCACCACGTCCTGCTCGAACTTCTGGCGGCTGCCGCGACCGTGGCCGAGACGGCGCCGGGCGAGCACGTCGCGCAGATCGTCACTGGTCAGCTCGATCCCGGCGGGGACGCCGTCGAGCAGGGAGATGAGGGAGGGGCCGTGGGATTCCCCGGCCGTGAGCCAGCGCAACATGGCCACGATTCTCTCACGGGCCGTCCGACCGGTACGCGGACGTCCAGGTGAGGACGACCCGCCGGCCGACGCCACGCCGCGTCAGGAAGCGTCAGTCTTCGTCCAGCTCCACCGACTCCAGCGGGGTCAGCCGCTCGACCAGCGGCACCACGTCGGAGATGCCGCCCAGCACGGCGGTGGGCCGGTACGGGTACTGGGTGATCTCGTCCTCGCGGGTGGAGCCGGTCAGGACCAGCACCGACCGCATGCCGGCCTCGAGCCCGGACTTCACGTCGGTGTCCATGCGGTCCCCGATCATCACCGAGGTCTCCGAATGGGCGCCGATGCGGTTCAGCGCCGTGCGCATCATGAGCGGGTTCGGCTTGCCCACGTAGTACGGCTGAGTGCCCGTCGCCGCGGTGATCATCGCGGCGACCGCACCGGTCGCCGGGAGCGGTCCCTCGGAGCTGGGACCGGTGACATCGGGGTTTGTCGCGATGAACTTCGCCCCGCCGCGCACGAGACGGATCGCCCGGGTGATCGCCTCGAAGGAGTAGGTGCGGGTCTCCCCCAGCACCACGAACTCGACATCGGTGTCCGCGAGGATGAAGCCCTCCTCGTGCATGGCGCTGGTGAGCCCTGCCTCGCCGATCACGTAGGCGGACGAGCCGGGCGCCTGCTCGGCGAGGAAGCGGGCGGTGGCGAGGGCGCTGGTCCAGATCGCCTCCTCGGGCAGCTCGATCCCGGAACGCGCCAGCCGGGCCCTCAGGTCCCGCGGCGTGAAGATCGAGTTGTTGGTGAGCACGAGGAAGGGGCGTCCGAACTGCTGCAGCGCAGCGATGAAGTCGGCGGCGCCGGGCAGGGCGGACTCCTCGTGCACGAGCACGCCGTCCATGTCGGTCAGCCAGGTGTGGATCGGGTGGTCCTCGAGAGCGGTGAACATGCTCCCAGTGTGCCCCGGGCGGGGCGGCGAACCCAACCCGTCCCGTTCCCGGACAGCCGGAAGGCCCGGCCCCCTGCGGGGACCGGGCCTTCCGAGCCGGGTGATCAGCGGGTGATCAGTTGCCGGTGAGCTTGGCGCGCAGGGCGGCCAGGGCCTCGTCGGAGGCCAGGGTGCCCTCGTCGGAGGAGCTCGACTGGTACGAGGTCTGCGAGGACGGAGCCGACTCCGGGGTGCTGGAGGTGCTCGCGGCGGCCGGGGCGTTCGCGGACTCCTCGTCGGCCTTGATGGCCTCGGCGACCTGGGACTTGTGGGCGGTCCAGCGCTCGTAGGCGGCCGCGTACTGGGCCTCCCACTCCTCGCGCTGGGTGTCGTAGCCCTCGAGCCACTCGTTGGTCTCCGGGTCGAAGCCCTCGGGGAACTTGTACTCGCCGTTGGCGTCGTACTCGGCCGCCATGCCGTAGAGCGCGGGGTCGAAGGTCGAGTCGTCGCCCTCCGGGTCCACGCCCTCGTTGGCCTGCTTGAGGGACAGCGAGATACGGCGACGCTCGAGGTCGATGTCGATGACCTTGACGAAGACGTCCTGGTCGACCGTGACGACCTGCTCGGGCAGGTCGACGTGGCGCTGGGCCAGCTCGGAGATGTGGACGAGGCCCTCGATGCCGTCCTCGACACGCACGAAGGCGCCGAAGGGGACCAGCTTGGTGACCTTGCCGGGCACGACCTCGCCGATGGCGTGGGTGCGGGCGAACAGCTGCCACGGGTCCTCCTGGGTCGCCTTCAGCGACAGGGAGACGCGCTCGCGGTCCATGTCGACGTCCAGGACCTCGACCTTGACGTGCTGACCGACCTCGACGACCTCGGACGGGTGGTCGATGTGCTTCCAGGACAGCTCGGAGACGTGCACCAGACCGTCGACGCCGCCGAGATCGACGAAGGCGCCGAAGTTGACGATGGAGGACACGTTGCCCTCGCGGACCTGGCCCTTCTGCAGGGTCTGCAGGAAGTCCGAGCGGACCGCGGACTGGGTCTCCTCGAGGTAGGCGCGGCGCGACAGGACCACGTTGTTGCGGTTCTTGTCGAGCTCGATGATCTTCGCCTCGATCTCCTGGCCGACGTACGGCTGCAGGTCGCGGACGCGGCGCATCTCCACGAGGGAGGCCGGGAGGAAGCCGCGCAGGCCGATGTCGACGATGAGGCCGCCCTTGACGACCTCGATGACGCGACCGGTGACGACGCCCTCGTCTTCCTTGATCTGCTCGATCGTGCCCCAGGCGCGCTCGTACTGGGCGCGCTTCTTGGACAGGATCAGGCGACCCTCCTTGTCCTCCTTCTGGAGGACGAGGGCCTCGATCTCGTCGCCGACCTCGACGACCTCACCGGGGTCGACGTCGTGCTTGATGGACAGCTCGCGCGAGGGGATGACGCCCTCGGTCTTGTAGCCGATGTCCAGGAGGACCTCGTCGTGATCGACCTTCACCACGGTGCCCTCGACGATGTCGCCATCGTTGAAGTACTTGATGGTGGCATCGATGGCGGCCATGAGTTCGTCGGCGCCGCCGATGTCGTTGATGGCGATCTGGGGGGTCGTGGTGTCGGTCATGTAGGTAGGAACTCCGTCGGGACAGGAATCGAGTAGGTACGGTGGACGTGCAACCTCGCCGGTGATCGCCGACAGATCGCGGCGCTCGCCCGGGCGGGGCATCCGCACGCGGGGACGACCACCGAACTGCTCAAGACGGCCGCCTGCGCACAGACCTTCAGAAGCCTATCAGCCGGGGCGCGCCGATGCGAGGGCCCGCGGGGCGTGGGGATCCGCTGCGGGATGTGACCTCGCTCCCCCGAGGCGTGACGGCGCGGCTCAGTGGGCGGCCGCTAGCCAGGAGGGGCCGACGCCGATCCCGACCTCGAGCGGGACCGACAGCTCGTAGGCCTCACCCATGCCCCGGGCCACCAGCGCCCGCAGCTCCTGCTCCTCGCCGGCGGCGACCTCGAGCACGAGCTCGTCGTGGACCTGGAGCAGCACGCGGGAGCTGAGCGCGGAGGCCGCGAGGAGCTCGTCGACGCGCAGCATGGCGAGCTTGATGATGTCCGCGGCGCTGCCCTGGATCGGGGAGTTCAGCGCGACCCGCTCGGCGTTCTCGCGGCGCTGGCGGTTGTCCGAGGTGAGGTCGGGCAGATAGCGGCGTCGCCCCAGGATGGTCTCGGTGTACCCGGTCTCGCGGGCCCTCTCGACGCTCGCCCGCAGGTAGTCGCGCACCCCACCGAAGCGCTCGAAGTAGCCGTCCCGCAGCGCCGTCGCCTCGCCCTGGGAGATGCGCAACTGCCGAGCCAGGCCGAAGGCGCTGAGCCCGTAGGCGAGGCCGTAGCTGACGGCCTTCGTCTTCGAGCGCATCTCGGCGTCGACGTCCTCGGGGGCGACGTCGAAGACCCGCGAGGCGACGAAGCGGTGGAGGTCCTCCCCCGAGTTGAAGGCCTCGATCAGGCCAGCGTCCTCGGAGAGGTGCGCCATGATGCGCATCTCGATCTGCGAGTAGTCCGCCGTCATCAGGTCCGCGTAGCCCTCGCCCGGGACGAAGATCTCGCGGATGCGCTGCCCCTCGTGGGTGCGCACCGGGATGTTCTGCAGGTTCGGATCGGTCGAGGCCAGGCGACCGGTGGCGGCGGCGGTCTGCAGGAAGGTGGTGTGCACGCGGGAGCCGTGGTCCACGGCCGCGTCGAGGCCCACCAGGTAGCCGGTCAGCTTGCTCATCTCGCGGAAGCGCAGCAGCCAGGAGAGGAAGTCGTGGCCGGAGGAGCCCGGCTCGACCTTGTCCTGGAGATCCGCGAGGGATTCGGCGTCCGTCGAGAAGCCCGAGGCGATCTTCCGGGTGCGGGGCATGGCGAGGGTGTCGAAGAGGACCGTCTGCAGCTGCTTCGGCGAGGCGAGGTTGACCTCCTCGCCGACGATCGCGCCGGCCTCCCGCTTGGCCTGTGCGACGAAGCCCTCGAACTCGGACTGCAGGGCGGCGAGGCGCTCGAGATCCAGGGCGATGCCCCGCTCGTGCATGCTCACCAGACTGCGCTGGAGCGGCAGCTCGAGCTCGTGCAGGATCTTCGCGGCCCAGGGCTCCGCCGTCAGCTGGTCGGCGAGGCGCTTGGCGACGGTGAGCAGCGCCGCGGCGGAGCGGGCGAGGCGCTCGGCAGCGCGCACCACGTGCTCCTCCCGGGCCTCGGCGGACTCCTTGGCGAGGGTGGCCTGTGCGGGCTTGCGCGGCCGCGGCTCGAAGGTCACGCCGGCGTGCTCGGCGGCGAGGGTCTCCGCGTCGTAGGTGCGGGCCCCGGGGCGCAGGACGAAGGCCTCGAGGGCGAGGTCGTGCCTCCCCTCCCCCAGCCGGTGCCCGTGCTCGCCGAGGAAGGCGAGAGCCGCCTGAGCCCCGGCGACCTCGATCCGCGGGGTGTCCTCGAGCAGCCGGGTGAGGACGGCGGTGGCCTCCTCGTCCAGGGCGGACAGGCGCAGCCCGACCGCGCGCTCGGGGGTGGCCAGACCCAGCAGCGGGCCGCCGCGCACATCGTCGGCCAGGTCGAGCGCGAGCAGCGCCGGCGACTGTCCGAGGGCGTCCGCGAGGTCCGCCGCGGTGCTCACGACGGACACCTCGAGGTCCGCCTCCACCTCCTGCTCGCCGTAGCCGTCCGCATCGAGGAAGACGTCGGGGACGTCGGCGCGGATCGTAGGACCGAAGGCGAGCTCGTCGAACACCTTCTGCAGGGCGACGCCGTCGCCGCGCCCCAGGGTGTAGTGCTCGGGGTCGGCGGGGAGGTCGAGATCGAGCACGGCGGCGTTCATGCGCCGGTTGCGCTCGACGTCCTCCCGATGGGCGCGCAGATTCTCCCCGGCCTTGCCCTTGATCTCGTCGGCATGGGCGAGCACACCGGGGAGATCGCCGTGGGCGAGGATCCACTTCGCGGCGGTCTTGGGGCCGACGCCGGGCACGCCCGGCAGGTTGTCCGCGGCCTCGCCCACGAGCGCGGCGAGGTCGGGATAGCGCTCCGGCGGGATGCCGTACTTCTCCTCGACGGCGGCGGGGGTCATCCGGCGCATCTCGGTGACGCCCTTGACCGGCTGCAGGAGCGTCACCCGCTCCCCCACCAGCTGGATCGAGTCCCGGTCGCTCGTGACGATGAGCGCCTCGTGGCCGTCCGCGGCGGCCCTCATGGCGAGGGTCGCGATGATGTCGTCGGCCTCGTAGTCCTCGTAGGTCAGCCAGCGCACCCCGAGCGCGTCGAGGACCTGCTGGATGAGCCCGATCTGACCGTGGAACTCGGGCGGGGTCACCTCGCGACCGCCCTTGTACTGGTCGTAGATGCGGTCGCGGAAGGTCCCGCCGGGCAGGTCGAAGGCGACCGCCACGTGCGTGGGCCGCTCCGCGGCGACGACGTTGATGATCATCCTGGTGAAGCCGTAGACGGCGTTGGTGGCCTGACCGCGCCCGTCGCTGAAGCCGTCGGCCGGCAGGGCGAAGAAGGCGCGGAACGCCATCGCATGCCCGTCGATGAGGAGGATCCGCTGGTCGCTGGGGGCGCTCGCACTCATGGGGAGCAGTCTCGCACGGGACGATCCCCGGCGCCGCTCCCCAGGGCGAGGGTCCCCGGGAGGGTGTCCCGACGATGTGGCAGGCTCGCCCCATGCACCAGCACCCCGATACCTCCGGCAGCCCCGGTACTCCCGGCACTGATCGGTTGCGCGGCGAGGAGCTCGCCGCCCTCGTCGGCCCGATCACTCGCGGCACCCTGCTCGAGCGCTGCCAGATGGAGCTGGTGGAGCTCTCCTCCGAGGGAGGGATCATGACCATGCCGGTCGCGGGGAACATCCAGCCCGCGGGGCTCCTCCACGGCGGGGCTACGATCGCCCTGGCCGAGTCGATCGCCTCCTTCGCGGCGATCCTGCGGGCGCGCGAGGTGCACGGCGAGGGCGCCCAGGCGGTGGGCACCTCGGTCTCCGCGGTGCATCACCGCAGCGCTCGAGAAGGTCTGGTCACCGCGACCGCGTCCCTGCGCCACGGGGGCCGCCAGGTCGCGACCTACCTCGTCGACGTGCACGACGAGGCGGGGACGCTGCTGAGCACCGTGACCGTCTCGACCATGCTGCTGCCGCCCCGCTGAGGATCCCCGCGGCCGGAGCGGCTCGCCAGCAGGGCGGCTCGACATCCTCGCCGTCCCGTCCACCGGTCCGGGAGGCGCTCAGCCCTCCAGCTCGTAGCCGTCCGCCCCGTCGAACTCCAGCTCGTTGGCGTCGTTCCAGGCGTAGTGGCGGAAGTCGCCGACCCGCGGATCGCGGTCCGAACCCAGCTCGAGGGGACCCGACCGGCCCGCATAGGAGATCGACTCCTTGGCCCCCGCCGCCAGGGCATCGCGCAGCACCGTGCGGCACTCCCCGTAGTCGTTGCACTCCCCCGAGCCGGTGAGCACCCGCGGGATCGAGGCGGCGATCGCCGTGCCCTCGACGGAGAGCGCGTCTTGGGCGGCCAGCGCCGCGATCACGAACCCGTCATAGGCCTGCTGGGAGTAGGCGTACCCGGTGTCGTAGAGCCCTGGATCGACGTTGAGCATCATGTTGACGTGGCGGACGCTGTACTCGCCCCCCGGTTCGAGGCCCTTCGCCCGGGAGAGGCACTCGGCCGCCAAGTCCGCCTCGGCGTAGTTGACGCTCGCGGCCGGGGAGAGCTGGGCCGCGATCTCAACGGTGGGCCGCTGCCCGCCGTCGAGGGTCGCCGTGTGCAGCGCGGAGAGGAACGGCCCCGTCTCCGGGCCGCCGTTGACGATGAGCAAGGCCGGCGGGGTCTCCAGCACGGAGGCGACCAGCGCGTTCACGTCGCCCAGATCGCCCGCGGCGTGGAAGTGCTCGAGGACCACCTTGCCGCCCGTCGGCCCGAGCACCTGGGTGAGCTCGAAGAGGAGGCTGCGACCCTGCGCCGAATCCTCCGAGACGTAGGCGACCGTTCCCGGAGCTCCGGCCCGGTCGCCGGAGACGGCCCAGGACTGCTCGGCGTAGTAGGCCGCGAGGGCCTTGTCGTTGGGGCACAGCCGGGCGAGCATGCCGGAGGTCTCGACCTCCGGGGCGCGGACGCTCATCCCCGAGCTGAAGACGTCGATCACGGCGATGCCCGCGGCGACGAAGGCGGGGATCGCGGCGACCAGCGCCTCCTCGTCCACCGAGGTGATGCAGGCCGTGACCCCGGCCTCGGCGAGTCCCTGGATGACCTCGGTGAGATCCGCGCCGGCCTCCGTGACGACGTGCCGGTCCACGAGGCCGACGTCGTGTCCGAAGAGGCCCTTCCACTCGGCGTTGACGTCGATCCAGGCCTCGTGCACCGCGAGGGCGATCGCGTTCTCGAAGGGCGCGGAGCGGCCGTAGCTCGCCCCGATCGACCCGAGGGTCAGCGCGGTGTCCGGCTCCGCGAGCGCATCGCCCGTCGGCGCCGTCGTGGTGGCCCGACGCCCGCGGCCGCGGCGGATGCCGCCGGTGCCGCAGGCGCTCAGCAGTCCCGCACCCAGGATCCCCGCCCCCAGGCCCTGCACCATCGTGCGCCGCGACATGCCCATGTCGAGACCTCCCCCGTCCGTCGTCTCGCCCGTTCGACGCCCCCGTCGCCGGGCGGTCAGTCCTTGCCGCCGCCCAACTGGTCCACGACCGCGTCCGCGACCTCGCGCATGGTGAGGCGACGGTCCATCGAGGTCTTCTGGATCCAGCGGAAGGCCTCCGGCTCGCTGAGGCCCATGTTGGTCTGCAGCAGGCCCTTGGCGCGATCGACGCGCTTGCGGGTCTCGAAGCGCTCCCCGAGGTCGGCGATCTCCGCCTCGAGCTGCGTGATCTGCTGGTAGCGGGAGATCGCGATCTCGATCGCGGGCAGCAGGTCCGCCGGGGTGAAGGGCTTGACGACATAGGCCATGGCGCCGGCGTCGCGGGCGCGCTCGACGAGCTCGGCCTGCGAGAAGGCGGTGAGCATGACGACCGGAGCGAGATTGTCCTGGCCGATCTGCTCGGCCGCGGAGACACCGTCGGTCTTCGGCATCTTGACGTCCATCACGACCACGTCGGGGCGCAGCTCGCGCGCCTTCTCGACGGCGCTCTCGCCGTCGCCCACAGCGGCGACGACCTCGTAGCCGGCCTCGGTGAGGGTCTCGACGATGTCCATGCGGATGAGGCTCTCGTCCTCGGCCACCACCGCGGTACGGCGGACACCGCCGGTCTCCTGGACCTCGAGATCCTGGTCGTCGGTGGGAAGGGAAGGATTCTGCTCAGTCATGTCGCCCTGTTGTCTCGTGGGTGTCCGCGGCGGGGACGGGGTCCGTCGCGCCGCCGGGACCGGTGGTCATCAGCGGTATCCTAGTCCAGGCCTCCGTCCCGGGGGTGCGAGCCGGATTGGCGAAATGGCAGACGCGGCGCACTCAAAATGCGCTGTCCTCACGGGCGTGCGGGTTCGAGTCCCGCATCCGGCACCTCAGCGCGACAGATCACGACAGGCCACAACGGATACGGCGCCCCTCGACCCATGGGTCGAGGGGCGCCGTATCCGTGTGGCAGCAGCGGCCGGATCAGGCCTGCTGCGGACCCGCCGCGATGCTCGCCGACTCGATGCGGGCCGACTCGGTCCCGTCGAGGTCGCCGATGCGGTGCACGCGCAGGGAGTTGGTCGAGCCGTGGACGCCGGGGGGCGAGCCGGCCGCGACGATCACCAGATCGTTCTTCTGCAGGCCCTTGTGCTCGCGCAGCAGCTCGTCCACGACGGAGATCATCGCGTCGGTCTCCTTCTGCATCGGCACCAGGTGCGCCTCGATGCCCCAGGTCAGGGACAGCTGGCGGGCGACCTCGGGGTACGGGGTCAGGGCCAGCAGGGGGATGGTCGGGCGCAGGCGGGAGAGGCGGCGCGCGGTGTCGCCGGACTCGGTGAAGGTGACCAGGTACTGCGCGGAGAGCTGATCGCCGATCTCGGCGGCCGCGCGGGTGATGGCGCCACCGCGGGTGTGCGGGATGGTGCCCAGCGGGAGGATGCGGTCGGCGCCATTCTCCTCGGTGTTGGTGACGATGCGGGCCATGGTGCGGACCGCCTCAAAGGGGTACTTGCCCACGCTGGTCTCGCCCGAGAGCATGACCGCGTCGGCGCCGTCGAGGATCGCGTTCGCGCAGTCGGACGCCTCCGCGCGGGTGGGGCGCGGGCTCTCGATCATCGACTCGAGCACCTGGGTGGCGACGATGACGGGCTTCGCGTTGCGGCGGGCGAGCTCGATGGCGCGCTTCTGCACCAGCGGCACCTGCTCGAGCGGCAGCTCGACGCCGAGGTCGCCGCGGGCGACCATGATGCCGTCGAAGGCGCCGACGATCGAGCGCAGCGCGCGCACGGCCTGCGGCTTCTCGATCTTCGCGATGACCGGGACGCGGCGCCCCTCCTCCTGCATGATCCGCAGCACGTCGTCCATGTCGTGGGCGTCGCGCACGAAGGAGAGCGCGATGAGGTCCGCGCCGAGCTTGAGGCCCCAGCGGAGGTCGTCGATGTCCTTCTCGCTCATGGCGGGAACGGACACGGCGACGCCGGGCAGGTTGATGCCCTTGTTGTTGGAGACGGGCCCGGGGACCTCGACCACGGTGGTGACATCGGTGTCGGTGACGTCCGTGACGCGCACCGAGACCTTGCCGTCGTCGATCAGGAGCACGTCGCCGGGGCGGCAGTCGCCCGGCAGGCCCTTGAAGGTAGTGGACACGCGCTCGCGGGTGCCGACGATGTCCTCGGTGGTGATCACGAAGGTGTCGCCGACCTCGAGCTGATGCGGCCCGTCGGAGAACTTGCCCAGACGGATCTTGGGGCCCTGGAGGTCGACCAGGATGGCGACGTTGCGACCGAGATCGTCGGCCGCGCGACGGATGTTCGCGTAGACCTGCTCGTGGTCGGCGTGGGAGCCGTGGCTCAGATTCATCCGAGCCACGTTCATGCCTGCATCGATCAGGGTCCGGATCTGCTCATAGGTGTTGGTCGCCGGACCGAGTGTGCAGACGATCTTCGCTTTACGCATGTCAACCCATCTGTAGTTCGAGTAAGGGCCGCGGCGCCTTCTCGGGCGAGCACAGGACGTGCTCCGCCGGAGGCGCCGCAGCATCGCGTGATCTGGGCACAGTCTTTCACACTGTGACGGGCTTCTCTCCCGGGTCCACGGGCGCGGGCAGAGAGGTCGAGCCCATCAGGTGGCGGTCGACGGCCGCGGCGGCGGAACGTCCCTCGGCGATCGCCCAGACGATGAGGCTCTGGCCTCGGGCGCAGTCGCCCGCGGTGAAGACGCCGGGCACCGAGGTCTGCCAGTCCTGGTCGTGCACGATGTTGCCGCGTGAGGTGATCTCCACACCCAGATCGGCCAGCAGGCCCTCTTCCTGGGTGCCCGTGAACCCCATCGCGACGAGCACGAGGGTGGCGGGGAGCACGGTCTCCGTGCCGGGGGTCGGCACGCGGGAGCCGTCGAGGTACTGGGTGCGGGCGACCTTCAGTCCCGTGACCGCGCCGCTCTCGTCGATCTCGAAGCCGGTCGTCGAGGCGAGGTAGGAGCGGTCGCCGCCCTCCTCGTGCGCCGTGGAGACCTCGAAGAGCACCGGGTGCACCGGCCAGGGCTGCTTCTCGTCGCGCTCGACCGGCGGCTGGGTACCGATCGCCAGAGTGGTCACGGAGCGGGCGCCCTGGCGCAGCGCGGTCCCGAGGCAGTCGGCTCCGGTGTCGCCGCCGCCGATGATCACCACGTCCTTGCCCTCGGCGGAGATCGCGTCCTCGACCCAGTCGCCCTCGACCAGGCGGTTGGCCTGGGTGAGGTACTCCATGGCGGGATGGATGCCGGTCGCCTCGCGGCCCGGGACCGCGAGGTCGCGCGGGGTCGAGGCGCCGGTCGCGAGGACCACCGCGTCGAAGCGGCTGCGGAGGTCGGCGACGCTCAGCGCGCTCTCGCCGGTCCCGCCGACGTCGACGCCGGTGCGGAAGCGGGTGCCCTCCTCGCGCATCTGCTGCAGGCGGCGGTCCACGTGGCGCTTCTCGAGCTTGAACTCGGGGATGCCGTAGCGGAGCAGGCCGCCGAGGCGGTCGTCGCGCTCGAGCACGACCACCGAGTGGCCGGCGCGGGTGAGCTGCTGCGCGGCCGCGAGGCCGGCGGGCCCGGACCCGACGACGGCCACGGTGCGGCCCGTGTGCCGGGTCGGCTCCACGGGCTTGACCCACCCCTCCTCGAAGGCGCGGTCGATGATCGAGACCTCGACGTTCTTGATGGTCACCGGCGGCTGGTTGATCCCCAGCACGCAGCTCGACTCGCACGGGGCGGGGCAGGCGCGGCCGGTGAACTCCGGGAAGTTGTTGGTCGCGTGGAGGCGCTCCGAGGCCTGCTGCCAGTCGTCGCGGTAGACGAGGTCGTTCCACTCGGGGATGAGGTTCCCGAGCGGGCAGCCCTGGTGGCAGAACGGGATGCCGCAGTTCATGCAGCGTCCGGCCTGCCGGGAGACGACGCTGAGGGCGTCGGGGCCGCCCTTCTCGCGGGCCTCGTAGACCTCGCGCCAGTCCATCAGGCGCAGCGGCACCGGCCGACGGGCGGGGAGCTCGCGCTCGCGGTACCGCAGGAATCCGCGGGGATCAGCCATGGGTGGCCTCCATGATCTCGTTCCAGACGTCGTGGGAGTCGGGGTCCACGCCCTGCGCGACGGCCTCCTCGCGGATGCCGGTGATCCGCAGGAACGCGCGGGGGGCGACCTCGGTGAGGCGGTCGAAGAGCTCCGCCGGGTCGGCGAGCAGGGCGGCGGCCCGGTCGGACCCCGTCCGCTCGGCGTGGTCGGTGAGGGCCTCGAGCACGAACTCGCGGTGCTCCTCGCGGACCGGTGTGATCTCGAAGCCGGCGGCGTCCTTGGGGTTCAGGTCCGCGGGGTCGAGATCGAGGACGAACAGGGTGCCGCCGCTCATGCCGGCGCCCAGGTTGCGGCCCGTGGGGCCGAGGATCAGCACGGCTCCGCCGGTCATGTACTCGGCGCCGTGGTCGCCGATGCCCTCGACGACCAGGGTCGCGCCGGAGTTGCGCACGCCGAAGCGCTCGCCCGCGGAGCCCGCGAGCAGCAGCCGGCCGCTCGTGGCCCCGTAGGCGCAGGTGTTCCCGGCGATCGTCGAGGAGGTCAGGGACGGTGCCGTGCCGGCGCCGTGGCCGATCGCGATCACTCCGCCCGAGAGGCCCTTGCCGACGTAGTCGTTGGCATCGCCGGTGAGGTGGAGGGTCACGCCGCGCGGGAGGAAGGCGCCGAAGGACTGGCCGCCGGTGCCGGTCAGCTCGACGAGGATCGAGTCCTCGGCGAGGCCCGCGCCGTCGGTGCGGCGGGTCACCTCGTGGCCGAGCAGGGTGCCGGTCGAGCGCTGCACGTTGCGGATCTCGCCCTGCAGGCGGACGCTCGGCTCGGCGCCGTCGAGCACGGGGGCCGCGGCGGCGATCCACGGATGGTCCGCCGCCTTCTCCAGCTGGTGGTCCTGCCCGCGGCGGCGCTGCGGGTGGTCGCCGGGGAAGACCGTCGGCGGCTCGAGGATCGCCGAGAGGTCGAGCCCCTCGCGCTTCGCGGTGCCGAGGGCGCCGAGCGCCGGGGCGTCGTCCCGCAGGCCGAGGAGGTCGGTGCGGCCGATGGCCTCGTCGAGGCTGCGCAGTCCGAGGGCGGCGAGGTGCTCGCGCACCTGCTCGGCCACGAACTGGAAGAAGGTCACCACGTGCTCGGCCTTGCCGGCGTACCGGGCCCGCAGCTCGGGGTTCTGGGTCGCGACGCCGACGGGGCAGGTGTCGAGATGGCAGACCCGCATCATGACGCAGCCGGTGACGACCAGGGGCGCCGAGGCGAAGCCGTACTCCTCCGCACCGAGCAGCGCGGCGATGACGACGTCGCGGCCGGTCTTCATCTGCCCGTCGACCTGGACGGTGATGCGGTCGCGCAGACCGTTCAGCAGCAGGGTCTGCTGGGTCTCGGCGAGGCCGAGCTCCCAGGGGGTGCCGGCGTGCTTGAGGGAGTTCAGCGGGCTCGCGCCCGTGCCGCCGTCATGGCCCGAGATGAGCACGACGTCGGCGTGGGACTTCGAGACGCCCGCCGCGACGGTGCCCACGCCGAAGCGCGAGACCAGCTTCACGTGGACACGGGCCGCAGGGTTAGCGGACTTCGCGTCGTGGATCAGCTGGGCGAGATCCTCGATCGAGTAGATGTCGTGGTGCGGCGGCGGGGAGATCAGGCCGATGCCGGGGGTCGAGTGCCGGGTGCGGGCGATCCACGGGTACACCTTCTCGGGCGGCAGCTGACCGCCCTCGCCGGGCTTGGCGCCCTGGGCGATCTTGATCTGGATGTCCTTCGCGAAGGTCAGGTACTCGCTGGTGACGCCGAAGCGACCCGAGGCGATCTGCTTGATCGCGCTGCTGCGCTCGGGGTCGCGCAGCCGCTCCGGATCCTCGCCGCCCTCACCGCTGTTGGACATGCCGCCGAGACGGTTCATCGCGATCGCGAGGGTCTCGTGCGCCTCCTGCGAGATCGAGCCGTAGCTCATCGCGCCGGTCATGAAGCGGCGCGTGATCGACTCGACCGGCTCCACCTCGTCCAGCGGGATCGGCGTGCGGTCCTCGGTGCGCAGGCGCATCAGGCCGCGCACGGTCATGAGGTGCTCGTGCTGCTCGTCGACCGCATCGGTGTAGCGGCGGAACTCGTCGTACTGACGGTTCCGCGTGGAGTGCTGCAGGCGGAACACGGTCTCGGGCGTGAACAGGTGCGGCTCGCCCTCGCGGCGCCACTGGTACTCGCCGCCCACGGGCAGCTGACGGTGCGGCAGCTGGACGCCGTCGACGGGATGGGCGAGCGCGTGGCGGGCCGCGTTCTCCTGGGCGATGACGTCGAGATCGATGCCGCCGATACGGCTGACGGTCCCGGGGAACCAGGTGTCGACCAGGTGCTGGGAGAGGCCGACGGCCTCGAACACCTGCGCCCCGCGGTAGGACGCGACGGTCGCGATGCCCATCTTCGACATGATCTTCAGGACGCCCTTGCCGAGGGCGGTGAGCAGGTTGCGCACCGCCTCGGCCGGGGTGAGGTCGGAGACCACGCCGCGGCGGACGAGGTCCTCGACGCTCTCGATCGCGAGATAAGGGTTGACGGCGCTCGCGCCGTAGCCGATCAGCAGCGCGGCATGGTGCACCTCGCGCACGTCCCCGGCCTCGACCACGAGCGCGGCCGCGGTGCGGCGGCCCGTCCGCACCAGGTGGTGCTGGACGGCGCTGGTCAGCAGCAGCGACGGGATGGGAGCGAGCACCTGGTTGGCGTCGCGGTCGGAGAGGACCAGGAAGGTCGCGCCGTCGTCGATCGCGGCGACCGCCTCCGCGCAGATCTCCTCGAGCCGCGCCTCGAGGGCGGCGGTCCCGCCGGCCACGGGGTACAGGCCGCGCAGGCGCACCGCGTGGAAGTCCGCGGTCTCGGGGTTCGCGTCGACCGCGAGGATCTTCGCGAGCTCGTCGTCGTCCAGCATCGGGAAGCCGAGCACCAGCTGGCGCGCGTGCTCCGGAGTCGCGTCCAGCAGGTTGCGGGAGCGGCCGATGGTCACTCCCAGCGAGGTCACGATCTCCTCGCGGAGGGAGTCCAGCGGCGGATTGGTGACCTGCGCGAACATCTGCGTGAAGTAGTCGAACAGGAGCCGGGGGCGGTCCGACAGCGCGGCGATCGGGGTGTCGGTGCCCATGGCGCCGAGGGGCTCGGCACCCTTGGCCGCCATCGGGGCGAGCAGCACCCGCAGCTCCTCCTCGGTGTAGCCGAACACCTGCTGGCGTCGCACCACGGAGGCGGGCGAGTAGGTCACGTGCTCGCGCTCGGGGAGATCGGCGAGCTTCACCGTCTGCTGCTTGACCCAGCTGGCGTAGGGGCGCTCGGTCGCGACCTGGTGCTTGAGCTCGTCGCTCGGGACGATGCGGCCCTCGGCGAGGTCGAGCAGGAAGATCTCGCCCGGGGAGACGCGGCCGGTGCGGGCGATCGCGCTGTGCGGCACGTCGACGAGACCGGTCTCGGAGCCGAGGATCACGAGGTCGTCCTCGGTGATCCAGTAGCGCAGCGGGCGCAGGCCGTTGCGGTCCAGGCGCGCTCCCACCTGGGTGCCGTCGGTGAAGACGACCGAGGCGGGCCCGTCCCAGGGCTCCTGCAGCGCGGAGTGGAAGCGGTAGAAGGCGCGGAGGTCCTCGTCCATGGAGTCGTCGGACTCCCAGGGCTCGGGGATCAGCATCATCAGCGCGTGCGGGAGGGAGCGGCCCGAGAGGTGCAGCAGCTCGAGCACCTCGTCGAGGCTCGCGGAGTCCGAGGCGCCGGGGGTGTTCACCGGGAAGAGCCGTGAGAGGTCCTCGCCGAAGACGTCGGTGCGCATGCTGCCCTCGGCGGCCCGCACGCGGTTGCGGTTGCCGATCACGGTGTTGATCTCGCCGTTGTGGGCCAGGGTGCGGAAGGGGTGCGCGAGCGGCCACGCCGGGAAGGTGTTCGTGGAGAAGCGCGAGTGGACGATCGCGAGCTCGGAGGCGAAGCGCGGATCGCGCAGGTCCGGGTAGAACTCGTCGAGCTGTCCGGGGGTGAGCATGCCCTTGTAGACCATCACCCGGGTGGACAGCGAGGGGAAGTAGGCGCCCGTCGCGTGCTCGACCCGGCGACGCACCGCGAAGGCGGCGCGCTCGAGGTCGAGGCCGGTGCGGCCGGTCGCCTCGTCGGCGAGGAAGACCTGCTCCATGACCGGTCGCACGGCCTCCGCGGAGGGGCCGACCAGCCCGTCGGTCGTGGGCAGCGGACGCCGCCCGAGGACCGTGAGGCCCTCCTCGCGGGCGATCTCCTCCAGGGCTGCGAGCGCCTGCTCGCGCTCGGCCTCCTCCCGCGGGAGGAAGGCGATGCCTGCGGCGTAGGCACCGCGCGCGGGCAGCTCGACCCCGGCGACCTCGCGGAGGAAGGCGTCGGGCAGCTGGACCATGATGCCGGTCCCGTCGCCCGTGGACTCCTCGGCGCCGACCGCGCCGCGGTGCTCGAGGTTGCGCAGGGCGGTGAGGGCGTGCTCGACGATGTCGTGGCCGGGCTCGCCGCGCAGGGTCGCGATGAGCGCGACGCCGCACGAGTCCACCTCGCTGTCGGGGCGGTACAGGGCCTGCGGGCCGGGGAGGGAGGAGAAGCGGGAGCTGAGGGGGATCATGCGGAGGGCCCTTCCAGGGACGACGGCCGGGCGGCCGTCGATGGTCGACGGGATCCCGGGTCCCCTCCCTCGGTGCCGTGCGCCGCTCGATGGCGGTCACGGGTCCCCTGGGGCTAGGAGCCGGGTGTAGCGGAGTCGTCGGCCGCGGAGGGCGGCGTGCCGGACTTCTCGACGTGGTCCTCGTCGGGGCCGTTGCCCTCGGTCTGGGCGGGCAGCTCGAAGGAGCCGTCAGCGGCGACGACCTCTCCCCCGCGGCGGCGCCGGCGGCGGGTGAGGTGGGCGACCATGGCGATGCCGACGAGGGCCATCACGATCGCGACCAGAGTGTGGATGCGCAGCGGGCCGACCATCAGCACGGGCTCGGAGCGGATCGCGTCGATCCAGGCGCGGCCGATCGAGTAGATCGCGACGTAGCTCCAGAAGACGCGGCCGCCCGCGAGGTCGAAGCGGCGCGCGAGCCAGAGCAGCAGGACGACCCCGAGGAGGTTCCACAGCTGCTCGTAGAGGAAGGTCGGGTGGTAGGTGCCCGGCACGCAGCCGGGGATGGTCTCGCCGTTGGTCACGCAGGTGACCGTCCATGCCCAGGGGACGTAGGTGGCCGGCCCGTACAGCTCCTGGTTGAACCAGTTGCCGAAGCGGCCGATCGCCTGGGCGACCATCAGGGTGGGGGCGAGGGTGTCCGCGAGAGCGGTGAAGGAGACGCCCTTGAGGCGGGCCATGAACCACACGGCCACGGCGCCGCCGGCGATGCCGCCGTAGATCGCGAGGCCGCCCTGCCAGATGTAGAGGATGGCGACGGGGTCGCCGCCCGGGCCGAAGAAGGGCGCGGGAGAGGTGAGGACGTGCCAGATCCGCGCCCCGATGATCCCCGCGACGATCCCGGCGAAGGCGATGTCGAAGAGGTCGTCGCCGTTGCCGCCGCGGGCGACCCAGCGCTTCGTGCCCCACCAGAGGGCCACCCCCATGCCGGCCAGGATGCACAGGGCGTAGAAGTGGATGGTGAGCGGGCCGAGGGAGACGGCGGAGATCGGCGAGCTGGGGATCATCGGTGCTGTCTCCTCTCTGCGCTGCGGGGGCGGCGCGCCCTCGAGGGGGCGCCCGGCCGGTCCGGGGACGGGGTGTCGGGGTCCTGCTCCGCCGCCTCAGGGGCGGGGCTCGTCACTGGGGACGCTGGGCCCGCTCGACGCCGGCGCGGAGATCATCGGCCACCGCGGAGAGCGCGGTGCGGGCCGCCGCGTCATCGCCTTTATGGTCCAGGAGAGCCCGCACGAAGGCGGACCCGACGATCACTCCATCAGCGTACGCGCCGACCTGCGCGGCCTGCTCACCGTTTGAGACGCCCAGACCCACGCAGACGTTCCGCGCGCCCGCCGCCCGGGTGCGCTCCACCAGGCCCTCGGTGGCCGTGGAGACGCTCGCCCGGGTGCCGGTGACACCCATCGTGCTGGCCGCGTAGACGAATCCGCGTGTGTGCGAGACCACATAGGAGAGCCGGTCCGCCGGCGAGCTCGGAGCGACGAGGAACACACGGTCGACCGCATGCTCGTCCGAGGCGGCGATCCAGTCGGCGCCCTCGTCGGGGATGAGGTCCGGGGTGATCACCCCGGCACCACCGGCGGCGGCGAGATCCCGGGCGAAGGCGTTCGGCCCGTAGGCGAGCACGGGGTTCCAGTAGGACATGACGAGGATCGCGGCCCCGCGGCCCGAGAGCCGCTCCACGGCCTCGAGGACGTGCCGGGTGCGGACCCCGCCGGCGAGGGCCGCGCCGGCCGCCCGCTGGATGACAGGGCCGTCCATGACCGGGTCCGAGTAGGGAAGGCCCAGCTCGATCATGTCGGCGCCGTGGTCGATGAGGACCTTCGCCGCCTCGACCGAGCGGTCGAGGTCCGGGTAGCCGACGGGGAGGTAGCCGATGAGGGCCGCACGGCCCTCGCCGCGGGCCCGGTCCAGGGCGTCGCCGGAGCGGAGCCGGCCGGTGTCGGGGGTGCTCATCGGATCTCCTCCGGGGTGTCGGTGGCGTCGAGGGTGCCCCGGGCCATGGCGCGCAGCGCCGAGAGGTCCCCGCTGACGGCGTCCTCGTCCCCGCCGACGAGGCCGAACCACCGCGAGGCGGTGTCGACGTCCTTGTCCCCGCGGCCCGAGAGGCTCACCAGGATCACGGCGTCCTCCCCCAGCTCGCGGCCGAGCTCGAGGGCTCCGGCGAGGGCGTGCGCCGACTCGATGGCGGGCATGATCCCCTCGGTCATGGACAGCAGCGCGAAGGCGTCCATCGCGGGACCGTCGTCGATCGCCCGGTACTCGGCGCGGCGGATGTCCGCGAGCCAGGCGTGCTCCGGGCCGACGCTCGGGTAGTCGAGCCCCGCGGAGACCGAGTGGGAGGGGATGGTCTGGCCGTCCTCGTCCTGCATCACGAAGGAGCGGGCACCGTGGAGCACGCCGGGGCTGCCGCCACCGATGGTCGCCGAGTGCCGTCCCGAGGAGATCCCGTCTCCCCCGGCCTCGCATCCGACGAGGCGGACCAGCGGGTCGGTGTCGTCGAGGAAGGCGTGGAAGATGCCCATCGCGTTCGAGCCGCCGCCCACGCAGGCGACGACCGCATCGGGCAGACGGCCGGTGCGGTCGAGGACCTGGGCACGGGCCTCCTCGCCGATGATGCGGTGGAAGTCGCGCACCATCACCGGGAACGGGTGGGGCCCCGCGACGGTGCCCAGCAGGTAGTGGGTGGTCTCCACGTTCGCGACCCAGTCGCGGAAGGCCTCGTTGATGGCGTCCTTGAGTGTGCGGGATCCCTGGGAGACGGCGACGACGTCCGCACCGAGCAGGCGCATCCGGGCGACGTTCAGGGCCTGCCGCTCGGTGTCCTCCTCCCCCATGTAGATCGTGCAGTCCAGGCCGAACAGGGCGGCGGCGGTCGCGGTCGCGACGCCGTGCTGGCCGGCGCCGGTCTCGGCGATCAGCCGGGTCTTGCCCATGCGCCGGGTCAGGAGCGCCTGGCCGAGCACGTTGTTGATCTTGTGCGAGCCGGTGTGGTTGAGGTCCTCGCGCTTGAGCAGGATCCGGGCACCTCCCGCGAGGCGGGAGAAGCGGGGCGCCTCGCTCAGCAGCGAGGGGCGCCCGGTGTACTCGGCGGCGAGGCGACGCAGCTCGGCCACGAACTCGGGGTCGAGGATCGCCTTCTGGTAGACCTCGTTCAGCTCGTCGAGGGCGGGGACGAGGGCCTCGGGCAGGAACCTGCCGCCGAAGTCGCCGAAGTAGGGTCCGGCCTCCGAGCGGAGCTCTCCGTCGGGCCGGTCCATGTCGGGGACGGGCAGGGGCGATGCGGGGGTGCTCATGCCGGAGCTCCTTCGGTCTGGGGACGGCCGCGGCGGGGCACGCGACGGAACGAGGCGACGGCGGCGGCCGGGTCGCCGGAGGTGACGAGGGCCTCGCCGACCAGGACGGCATCGGCCCCGGCGGCGGCATAGGCCTCGACGTCCGCGACGCTCGCCACCGCGGACTCCCCGATCGCGAGAGGGCCCGCGGGGATCCGGCCGATCAGCTCGGCGGCCCGCGTGAGGTCCACGTCGAGGGTCTTGAGGTTGCGGGCGTTCACGCCGATGAGATCGGCGCCGAGGGCGAGGGCCCGATCCAGCTCCTCCTCGGTGTGGGTCTCGACGAGCGCCTGCATGCCGAGGGCGGTGGTGAGGTCGTGCAGCTCGCGCAGGAGGCCGTCCTCGAGCGCCGCGACGATGAGCAGCACCAGGTCCGCGCCGTGGGCGCGCGCCTCGAAGACCTGGTACGGGTCGACGACGAAGTCCTTGCGCAGCACCGGGACGTCCACCCGCTCGCGCACCGCGTCGAGGTCGGCGAGGGTGCCGCGGAAGCGGCGCTGTTCGGTGAGGACGCTGATCGCCGAGGCGCCGGCGTCGGCGTAGGCTGCGGCGAGCACGGCGGGCTCGGGGATCTCCGCGAGTTCCCCCTTGGAGGGGCTGGCGCGCTTGACCTCGGCGATGAGGCCGAGGGTGGTGCCATCGCCCTCGAGGGCGGCGCGTGCGTCGCGGGCGGGGGCGGCGGCGCGCGCCCGTCGGGCGATCTCCTCGGCGGGCACCGCCTGACGGCGCGGCGCGAGGTCCTCGCGCACGCCCGCGATGATCTCGTCGAGAACGGTTCCGGTGGTGGTCACGGAGGCCTCCTGGGCGGTGGGGACGGGGCGGCGGGGCCGGCGCCCGTCACGGTCGGCGCGGGTCAGGCGCCGACGAGGGACGTCGGGGCGAGGAACCAGAACAGCGGCAGGTTCCGCGCCACGGTGTACAGCGCGAGCAGAGCGAGCGCGCTGAGGAGCAGCGGCATCGGGGGACGCCAGGCGAGGGTCCGTCCCTGCACCCGGCGGACGGCCCAGGCGAGCAGGCCGAGGGCCACGACGGGCAGGGCCAGCACGACGGGGGCGTTGTTGCGCAGGGCCAGCAGCGGATCGCCGTCGAGCAGGGCGTGGACAGCGCGGGTCGCCCCACAGCCGGGGCAGTGCAGCCCAGTCAGGTGGTACACGATGCACAGCGGCACATCGGTGCGGAAGGGATCGAACACGAGCTGCACGCCGAGGGCGAGGGCGAGTCCTCCCAGCCCGATGCCGAGCGGCAGCAGCAGGGCGCGCGGACCGCGGACGCCGGGGGTCGTGCCGTCCTCGCGGCCGACGGGGCCGTGATCTGCGGCGGCGCGGTGCGGCACGGGCTGGCCGTGCTGCTCCGACGCCGCGGCGGTCACCGCGCCTCGGACTCGGCGGCGGCGCGGCGCGGCTGGCCGAGCCCGGCCAGCGACAGGCCGACGCCCGCGAGGATGGCGAGCACGACGAGGCCGGCGCCGATCCACACCAGGATCGACAGCTGCGGCTGCGCGGCGGCATCCGGGAGGATCATGCCCAGGGCCAGAACCACCGAGCCGATCACGATGCCCATGTTCATCGTCCAGGCGGCCACGGTCTTGCCCTCGTTGTGGTGCGGCTGCGGGGGCACGGTGTAGGTCTTGGTCATGGTCCTTCTCCGGTCGGTGGCCTGATCGGCACTCATTGTGCCACGAGCAGGGTCTCCACCCGGCGAGGCGCTCAGTCCCCGGAGCCGGTCCGGTCGGCGGCCTCGGCGGACTCCGATGCCTCCGCAGCCTCGGCGGGCTCCGTCTGCTCGGTCGGGTCCTCGCCGCGGGTCAGCGCGTCCCAGGCGGCGGCCGGATCCGCCTGCGGATCGACGTCGACGGCCACGGCGGCCGCCGCGCTGCGATACCGGCTGCGCCGCGGCCAGCGCCCGCCCACGAGCACCGTGGCGGCGCCGACGAGGACCAGCAGCAGGGCCGGGACGACGGTGAGCCACGGCCACAGGGTGGCCTCGGCCTCGATCGCGCCGCCCACCACCCCGGTGGCCTCGGCGACCGTGCCGCTCGCGGCGGAGACCGGATCGCGGAGCGGGCCGAACGCCGCCGCGCCCGCCGCGACGCCGGCGACCATCAGCACCGGACCGGTGACGAAGCGCACCCAGCTCGAGGACAGGGAGGTCGCGAGCGAGGCCGCGAGGGCGACGACCGCGAGCGCGACCACGGCGGGCGCGGCGTCGGAGCCGCCGACCTCGAGGGCCTGGGCGGTCCCCGTGAGGTTCGCGGCGAGGGCGTCCACCCACGTCAGGCGGGTCACGCCGAGCAGCAGGCCGGAGGCGGCCACCCCGAGCAGCACCGCGGTACGGCGCGTCGGGCGGGCGGCGGCCGCCGCGCCCTCCGACTGCTCGTCCGCGCCCGGCTGGTCCACGGCGGGGTCGTCGCCCGTCCGCTCGCTCATGCGCCGCGCAGGGTGTCGGCCGAGGCGACGGCGCGCAGGGCAGCGGCCGCCTTGGACTGGGTCTCGCGATGCTCCATCGTGGGCTGCGAGTCCGCGACCACTCCCCCGCCCGCCTGCACATGGGCGTCGCCGTCGACCAGCACCGCGGTGCGGATAGCGATGGCCATGTCCATGTCGCCGGCGAAGTCGATGTAGCCGACCGTCCCGCCGTAGACGCCGCGGCGCACCGGCTCGAGGCGGTCGATGATCCGCATCGCGGACGGCTTCGGAGCCCCCGAGAGGGTCCCCGCGGGGAAGGTCGCCCGCAGCGCGTCGTAGGCGAGGGCCTCCTCGCGGATCCTCCCGGTCACGGTCGAGACGATGTGCTGGATGTGCGAGAAGCGCTCGATGTGCATGAAGTCGCGCACCACGACGGTCCCCGGATCGCAGAACTTCTGCAGGTCGTTGCGGGCGAGGTCGACGAGCATGAGGTGCTCGGAGCGCTCCTTCGGATCGCCGAGGAGCTCCTCGGCGAGGCGCTCGTCCTCCTCAGGGGTCGCGCCGCGCGGCCGCGAGCCGGCGATCGGGTGGGTCGTCGCCGTGCGACCGCGCACGGTCACGAGCGACTCGGGGCTCGCGCCGACCACGTCGATCGCGCGACCCTCGGCGTCGGTGGTGCGCAGCAGGTACATGTAGGGGCTCGGGTTCATCCGTCGCAGCACCCGGTACACGTCGAGCGGATCCGCCGCCGTGGGCAGGGAGAACCGCTGCGAGGGGACGACCTGGAAGATCTCGCCGTCGACGATGTCGGCGACGGCCTCGCGCACCGCGGCCTCGTACTCGAGCTGGGCGGTGCGGGCCTTCGGCTCGGCGTCCCGCACCGTCTCGTACACCATGGCGCTCGTGGTGAGCGGGCGGCGCAGGGCCTCCCGCATCGTCTCCAGACGCGCGAGGGCGTCGTCATAGGCGGCGTCGACGCCCTCGTCGGTCGCGTTCAGGTTCAGGGCGTTCGCCACCAGCACCACCGTCGCGTCGTGCGCATCGTGCACGGCGACGTCCTGGGCGAGGAGCATGGAGAGGTCGGGGATGTCGATCTCATCCGGCGGGGCATCCGGGAGCTTCTCCCAGTGGCGGACCGCGTCGTAGGCGACGAAGCCCACCATCCCTCCGGAGAAGGGCGGGAGATGGGACTGCCGGGCGGCGCGGAAGGCCTCGGTGACCGCGCGGAGCGCCTCGACGGGGCTGCCGTCGACGGGCACCCCGGCAGGCACGTCACCGATCCAGTGGGCGCGACCTTCCCGTTCGGTGAGCACGGCCCGCGCCCGCGTGCCGATGATCGAGTAGCGGCTGTCGCCGCCCTCGCCGGCCGACTCGAGGAGGAAGGTGCCGCGGCCGTCCCCGGCGTCGGTGAGCCGACGGTAGAGGGAGACGGGGGTGTCCTCGTCCACGAGCAGGCGCACGCTCACGGGCACGACGCGCTGCCGGGAGGCGAGGGCGCGGAAGGTCTCGCGGTCGGGGACCACGCGACCCAGGGCGTCCCCCTCGAGCCCTCCGACGAGCTCGGGATAGGCGGTGATCCCCGCATCGGCCCCGGTCACCCCGGGGGTCCCGGAATCGGGCCCGCTGAACGGCGCGCTCATGCGGTGCGCTCCGCGGCGTCGAGCACGACGGCTCCGAGGTCCGTGCCGTCGAAGCACGTGGTGGTGCCGCGATGGCAGGCCGCACCGACCTGGTCCACCCGCACCAGGAGGGTGTCGCCGTCGCAGTCCAGGGCGACCGATCGCACCCACTGGACGTGGCCGCTGGTGTCGCCCTTGCGCCAGTACTCGCCCCGGGAGCGGGACCAGTAGGTGGCGCGGCCGGTGGTCAGGGTGCGGTGCAGCGCCTCGTCGTCCATCCAGCCGACCATGAGCACCTGCTCGGTCGACGCGTCCTGGACGACGGCGGTGATCAGGCCGGCATCATCGCGCTTGAGGCGCGCGGCGAGCTCGGCGGGCAGCGGGGAGGGGACGTTCACAGGGCGCGCTCCAGCTCCTCGGCGCGATCCGTGCGCTCCCAGGTGAACTCGGGCAGCTCCCGGCCGAAGTGGCCGTGCACCGAGGTCAGGGAGTAGATCGGACGCAGCAGGTCGAGCTCGTGGATGAGCGCCGCGGGGCGGAGGTCGAACACCTTCCGCACGGCGGCGGCGATCTGGTGAGCGGGGGCCTTCCCGGTGCCGAAGGTCTCGACGTACAGACCGACCGGCTCCGCCACGCCGATGGCGTAGGCGACCTGCACCTCGCAGCGGTCGGCGAGACCCGCCGCGACGATGGTCTTCGCGACCCAGCGCATCGCATAGGCGCCGGAGCGGTCGACCTTGCTGGGATCCTTGCCGGAGAAGGCGCCGCCGCCGTGGCGGGCCATGCCGCCGTAGGTGTCGACGATGATCTTGCGGCCGGTGAGGCCGGCATCGCCCTTGGGGCCGCCGAGCACGAAGCGGCCCGAGGGGTTGATGTGCTTGACCACGCCCGAGATGTCCAGGCCCTGGGCGGCGAGGTCCTCGAGGACCGGGGCGATGACCACGCGGTCGATGGCGGGGGCGAGCTGCGAGGCGAGGTCGACGTCGGCGCTGTGCTGCGTCGAGACGACGACCGCCTCGACGGACCGGGCGACGCCCGACTCGTCGTAGCCGATGGAGACCTGGGTCTTGCCGTCCGGTCGCAGGTACGGCAGCACGCCGTCGCGACGGGCGCGGGAGAGGTTCTGGGTGAGGCGGTGCGCGCTGTGGATCGGCAGCGGCATCAGCTCGGCGGTGTCCCGGCACGCGTAGCCGAACATCAGGCCCTGGTCGCCCGCGCCGAGGCGGGCGAAGTCCTCGAGGTCGCCGGTGCCGGAGCGGGACTCGAAGGAGTCGTCGACCCCCGCGGCGATGTCCGGGGACTGCGCCCCGATCGAGACCTCGACCCCGCAGGAGTCGGCGTCGAAGCCCTTCTCCGAGGAGTCGTAGCCGATCTCGCGGATCACATCGCGCACGATCGTGGAGACGTCGCTGTAGCCGCTCGTGCGGACCTCACCCGCAACGTGCACCAGTCCGGTGGTGACCATCGTCTCGACGGCGACCCGGGCCCCGGGATCCTGGGCGAGGAGGTCGTCGAGGATGGCGTCTGAGATCTGGTCGCAGATCTTGTCGGGATGCCCCTCGGTGACCGATTCGGACGTGAAGGTGCGCAGCTCGCTCGAGGTCATGGTGTCGAGGATACGTCGGCGAGCAGACCGACGAGCTCATCGAGCACGGCGTGGGCGACCGCGGTCTTCGAGCCGGCGGCCGCGCCGCGGTCGGCGCCCTCCGCGTCCAGGATCCGCACCGCGTTCTCGTCCGCGCCGAAGACGCCCGTGGTGATGTCGTTGAAGACCAGCAGGTCGGCGCCCTTGCGGCGCGCCTTCGCGCGGGCGAGCTCGAGGGCGCTCGCCCCTCCCCCGCCGGTCTCGGCGGCGAAGCCCACGATCACCGGCCGCTGCGCGTCTCCGCGGTCCAGCACGCTGCTGCGCAGCACGTCCTCGGTGCGGCGCAGGGAGATCACGGGCACCGAGTCCGTGGAGGACTCGTCCTTCTTGATCTTGTGGTCCGCCGGCTCCGCGGCGGTGAAGTCGGCGACGGCGGCCGCCATCACGAGCGCGTCGACGGAGCCGCGGTGAGCGGCGATCGTCGCGGCGAGCTCAGCGGCGTCGCCCACGTCCGTCCGCACGGCGCCCGGCGGTGTCTCGAGCCCGACGTTCGCGGCGGCGAGGTGCACCCGGGCACCGCGCACGAGCGCGGCGTGGGCGAGGGCCCAGCCCTGCTTCCCCGAGGAGTGGTTGGCGAGATAACGCACCGGGTCGAGCCTCTCGCGGGTCCCGCCCGCGCTGATCAGCAGCTCGCGGCCGACGAGGTCGCGGCGGACGGCGCCGTCGGCCGTGCGGGGCGCGGCGATCGCCGCGCGGGCCGCCTCGAGGATCGCCTCCGGCTCGGGGAGGCGGCCCGGGCCCGAGTCCGGCCCGGTGAGCCGGCCGACGGCGGGCTCGAGGACGACCAGGCCCCGTTCGCGCAGCACCGCGACGTTCTCGCGGGTGCTGGGGTGCTCCCACATCTCAGTGTGCATCGCCGGGGCGACCACGACCGGGGCGCGGGTGACGAGCAGCGAGGCGGTCAGCAGGTCATCGGCGCGGCCGATCCGCATCCGGGCGAGGAGGTCGGCCGTCGCGGGGGCGATCACCACCAGATCGGCCTGCTGGCCGTGGCGGACGTGCGCCACCTCGTCGACGTCCTCGAAGACCGAGGTGAGCACCGGGTGATGGCTCAGCGCCTCCCAGGTAGCCGCCCCGACGAAGGCGAGGGACGCCTCCGTGGGGACGACGCGCACCGAGGCCCCGGACGCGACGAGACCGCGCACCAGGTGCGCGGTCTTGTACGCGGCGATGCCGCCTCCGACCCCCACCAGGACGCGCGCTCCCTCGAGGGTGCGCAGCTCGCTGCTCATCGGTGCTCCCGGCGGGGTGGACGGATCAGAAGGTGAAATCCGACGGGGGGATCTCGGGGGCGTCGTCGCCGAGCAGCAGCGGCGCGGGCGCGTTGGGATCGGGCTCGTTCTGCGCCGCGTACTCCTCCTCGTCGATCTCGCGGACCGTCAGGAGGCCCTCGTCGATCTCGCGGAGCGCGATCGAGAGCGGCTTCTCCTGGTTGTCGACATCCACCAGGGGGCCGACGAACTCGAGCAGGCCCTCGGAGAGCTGCGAGTAGTAGGCGTTGATCTGGCGGGCGCGCTGGGAGGCGTACAGCACCAGGGCGTACTTCGAGTCGACGGTCTCCAGGAGACGGTCGATCGGCGGGTTCGTGATGCCCTCGGGCTGGGCGACGGTTCCGGCCACGGAAGTCCCTTCATCGAAAGTGTGCGTGCGACTGACCAGGATACGCCCTGGACCCCCCGGGGCGCGAGGGCGCCCGGGGACCGGCCGCGTGAGACGGCGCACGCCGGGGCGGGTGCGGAGATCCTGCGGGAACGGCGCGAAGGCGGAGAACCCGCGGGGTCGCCCCCGCGCTCAGCGGCGGACGCCGAGCAGCGCGGCGAGCTCGTCGGCCGCGCGGTCCACCTCGTCGTTGACGATGGTGACGTCGAACTCGCTCTCCGCGGCGAGCTCGACCTTCGCGGTCTCGAGGCGCCGGGTGCGCTCCTCCTCGTCCTCCGTGCCGCGCCCCACGAGACGCTGCACGAGCGTGTCCCAGTCGGGCGGCGCGAGGAAGACGAAGTGCGCCTCGGGGAGGGTCTCGCGGATCTGCCGGGCACCGGCGAGGTCGATCTCGAGGAGCACCGGGCGCCCCGCGGCGACCATCTCCTCGACCGGCCCGCGCGGGGTCCCGTACTTGTTCCTGCCATGGACCACGGCCCACTCGAGCATCTGCCCGTCCTCGATCAGGCGCGAGAACTCCTCCTCGCTGACGAAGCGGTAGTGGACGCCGTCGACCTCCCCCGGGCGCGGGGCGCGGGTGGTCGCCGAGACGGAGAGCCAGATCTCGGGGTAGCGGGCGCGGATCGCGGCCGAGACCGTTCCCTTGCCCACCGCGGTGGGGCCGGCGAGGACCGTCACCGGAGCCGGTGCCGACGCGGCACCGGCCCCGTGGGAGGTCGTCACTCGGAGAAGTGCGCGACGAGCTTCTCCGCCTGATGGGAGCCGAGGCCCCGGATCTTGCGGGAGGGGGAGATGCCGATCTCCTCCATGATCTGCTGCGCCTTGACCTTACCGACGCCCGGAAGGGCCTCCAGGAGCGCGGAGACGCGCAGGCGGCCGACGATCTCGTTGGTCTCGGCCTCGGCCAGGACCTTCGTGATCTCCTCGCCGCGACGGCCGGCGCTGTCCTTGAGACGGGCCTTGATCGCGGCGCGCTCGCGGCGGGCCTCGGCGGCCTTCTTCAGGGCATCGGCCCGCTGCTCAGGAGTGAGGGGAGGGAGAGCCACTGTTCTTACCTCTTGTTCTGTCGCTGGTGAGGAGCGGGATCCGAGAGGAGCCCGCACGTGGGAAGACTGTAACCCCTCGGACGTGGCGAGGCACACTCATCGGCGAAGGTGTCGCAGATCAGAGGCTTGCGGCCCCGCCTCCGCCCGCTCCTGCCCCGGTCCGGGGAGAGGCGGCGGGAGGCGGGTGCGCCGCCGGGCTCAGGAGTACTCGGCGCGCAGCTCGGTAAGACGCTGCTCGAGCGAGGCTGGGTCGGGGCCCGCGGAGAGCAGCCCGCGGGACACCGAGACCAGCACCTGACCTGCGGATTCACCGAAGACCTCGGCGAGCTCCGCGGGTCCGGCCCCCTGTGCTCCGAAGCCGGGGGCGAGCAACGGGACGTGCGGCGCGGCCGCGTCGATCCCGAGCCGCCGATAGGCGTCGCCCACCGTCGCCCCGACGACGAGGCCGACAGAGCCCCAGGTCGAGTCGTCGCCGCCTCCGCGCGCCTCGGCGTGTCGCGCCATGGTCAGCGCCACCGGCGTGCCCTGCTGGTCCACCGCGTGTTGGACCTGCGGGCCGCTCGGATTGGAGGTCAGCGAGAGGACGAAGACGCCCTTGCCGTGCTCGAGGGCGAGGTCCACGGCGGGGTCGAGGGACTCCGCCCCAAGATACGGGCTCGCGGTGATCGCATCGGCCTCGAGCGGCGCGCCGGGCCGGAGGAACGCCTCGGCGTAGGCGTCCATGGTCGAGCCGATGTCGCCGCGCTTGGCGTCGAGGATAGTCAGCAGACCCTGCTCGCGAGCCCCGGCGAGGAGCTCTTCGAGGGCCGCGATCCCGGCCGAGCCGTGACGCTCGTAGAAGGCCGACTGGGGCTTGATCGCCGCGACCCGTCCCGCGGTCGCGGCGAGCACCGCGCGGGAGAACTCCCGCACACCGTCGGCCGAATCGGGCAGGCCCCAGGCCGCGAGCAGCGCGGCGTGCGGGTCGACGCCGGCCAGGAGCGGCCCGTGCTCGGCCACGGCCCGCTGCAGGCGGGCACCGAAGGACTCCCCCGTCGGCATCCCGGCGGTGCGCTCGCTCATGCGGTCACCGCCGCGGCGCGCGCCTCGACAAGCCGACGGGTGTGCTCCTGCAGGCTGCCGACGCTGAACGGCTCCTCCGGGCGGGCCTCGATCGCCTGGACGGCTGCCTGGAACTCCTGGAGGGTCGTCACCAGCGGGACGTCCATGCTGGTCGCAGCCGCGCGGATGGCGTAGCCGTCGACTCGCGCGTTGGAGCCGGAGGGCGTGTTCAGCACCAGGGCCACCTCCCCGGACTCGATCAGTTCGATCACACTCGCGTCCTCGCCGCGCTCCGAGGCCTTGCGCAGCACTCGGCAGGGGATGCCGCTGCGACGCAGCACCCGGCCGGTGCCGGCGGTGGTGAGGATCTCGAAGCCGAGGGCGGCGAGGCGGGCGGCCGGCAGGGAGAGGGCGCGCTTGTCGCGGTCAGCGACCGAGACGAAGACGGCGCCGGAGGTCGGCAGGCCGCTCCCGGAGATCGCCAGCTGCGACTTCGCGAACGCGAGGGGGAAGGTCGCGTCCAGACCCATCACCTCGCCCGTGGAGCGCATCTCGGGGCCGAGCACCGAGTCGACGGCGCGCCCCTCGCGAGTGCGGAAGCGCTTGAAGGGCATCACCGCCTCCTTCACCGCGATCGGGGCGTCGTCGGGCAGGTCGGCGCCGTCGCCCGCGGGCAGCACGCCCGCGCCGCGCAGCTCGGAGATCGTCTCCCCCGCCATCACCCGGGCCGCGGCCTGGGCGAGGCGGACGCCGGTGGCCTTCGCGACGAAGGGGACGGTGCGGGAGGCGCGCGGATTGGCCTCGAGGACGTAGAGGATGCCCTGGGAGAGGGCGTACTGCACGTTGAGCAGGCCGCGCACGCCGACGCCGGCGGCGATCGCGAGGGTCGAGGTGCGGATGCGCTCGAGCACCTCGTCGCCGAGGGACACCGGGGGCAGGGTGCAGGCCGAGTCGCCCGAGTGCACACCGGCCTCCTCGATGTGCTCCATGATCCCGGCGAGGTACAGCTCCTCGCCGTCGTAGAGGGCGTCGACGTCGATCTCGATCGCGGTGTCCAGGAAGCTGTCCAGCAGGATCGGGGCCTCCGCCCGGCCTCCCTCGGGGAGGTTCCGGCTCACGTAATCGACGAGACCGTCCTGGTCGTAGACGATCTCCATGCCGCGGCCGCCGAGCACGTAGCTGGGGCGGACCAGCACGGGGTAGCCCACCTCCTCGGCGACCTCGATCGCGTCGGCGAGGCCCCAGGCGGTTCCGTAGGGAGGGGCGGGCAGCTCGGCCTCGGCGAGGACGGCACCGAAGTGACCGCGGTCCTCGGCGAGGTCGATCGCGGCAGGGCTGGTGCCGATGATCGGCAGGCCCGCGGCCTCGAGGCGGCGGGCGAGGGCCAGCGGGGTCTGCCCGCCGAGCTGCACGATGACGCCCGCGACGGGGCCGGCTGCCTTCTCCGCCTCGTACACCTCGACGACGTCCTCGAAGGTGAGTGGCTCGAAGTAGAGGCGGTCGGCGATGTCGTAGTCGGTCGAGACCGTCTCCGGGTTGCAGTTGACCATCACGGTCTCGTAGCCGCCGCCGGGCAGGTCGCGATCGCCGAGCGCGATCGCGGCGTGCACGCACGAGTAGTCGAACTCGATGCCCTGGCCGATGCGGTTCGGGCCCGATCCCAGGATCAGCACGGCCGGACGTTCGCGCGGCTCGACCTCGGTCTCCTGATCGTAGCTCGAGTAGTGGTACGGGGTGCGGGAGGCGAACTCGGCCGCGCAGGTGTCGACGGTCTTGTAGACCGGGTTGATCCCGAGCGCCTCGCGGACCCCCTTGATGACGTCCCCGCTCTGTCCGCGCAGCTGGCCGATCTGGTCGTCGCTCAGGCCGCGGCGCTTGGCGAGGGCCAGCAGCTCCGCGTCGAGCACGGAGGAGGAGCGGATCTCGGCGGCCAGCTCGGCGACCTGGAGCATCTGGTCGAGGAACCAGCGGTCGATCGCCGTGGCCTCGACGAGGCGGTCCAGCGTCTCCTCGGGATCGAGGATCCCCTCGGCCGCGGACCACAGCACCCGGGCGATCGCCACGAGGCGGCCGTCGGTCGGGGTGCGGGAGGCGTCGATCAGCTCGGCGACCTCGGCGGGGGCGGGCGGCTCCCCGACGTAGGAGGGCACCGCGGTCTTCACGTCGAGGGAGCGCTGGGCCTTGCCGAGCGCCTCGGTGAAGCTGCGTCCCATGGCCATCGCCTCGCCCACCGACTTCATGGTGGTGGTGAGGGTCGGATCGGCGGCCGGGAACTTCTCGAAGGCGAAGCGCGGCACCTTGACGACCACGTAGTCCAGCGCGGGTTCGAAACTCGCGGGGGTGGTGCCGGTGATGTCGTTGCGGATCTCGTCGAGGGTGTAGCCGATCGCGAGGCGCGCGGCGATCTTCGCGATCGGGAACCCGGTCGCCTTCGAGGCGAGCGCCGAGGAGCGGGACACGCGCGGGTTCATCTCGATGACCACGACGCGCCCGGTCTCGGGATGGGTCGCGAACTGGACGTTGCAGCCTCCCGTGTCGACACCGACCTCGCGGATGATGCCGATCCCGAGGTCGCGCAGGTGCTGCAGCTCCACGTCGGTGAGGGTCAGGGCGGGGGCCACCGTCACCGAGTCGCCGGTGTGCACGCCGACGGGGTCGACGTTCTCGATCGAGCAGACCACCACGCAGTTGTCGTTGCGGTCGCGCATCAGCTCGAGCTCGAACTCCTTCCACCCGAGGATCGACTCCTCCAGGAGCACCTCGGTGGTCGGCGAGTAGTGCAGCCCGTCGCCGCCGATCCGGCGCAGGTCCGCTTCGTCGTAGGCCATGCCGGAGCCGAGCCCGCCCATGGTGAAGCTGGGGCGCACCACCATCGGGTAGCCGAGCTCCTCGGCGGCCTCGAGCAGCTCGTCCATGGTGTGGCAGATCCGCGAGCGCGCGGACTCGCCGCCCACCCGCTCGACGACCTCCTTGAACTTCTGGCGGTCCTCGGCCTTCTGGATCGCGTCGAGGCTCGCGCCGATCATCTCGACGCCGAACTCCTCGAGGGTGCCGTTCTCGGCCAGCGCGATCGCGGCGTTGAGAGCGGTCTGGCCGCCGAGCGTCGGCAGGATCGCATCGGGACGCTCCGCGGCGATGATCGAGCGGATGATGTCCGGGGAGATCGGCTCGATGTAGGTGGCGTCGGCGACCTCGGGGTCGGTCATGATCGTGGCCGGGTTCGAGTTGACGAGGATGACGCGCAGGCCCTCCTCGCGCAGCACGCGGCAGGCCTGGGTGCCGGAGTAGTCGAACTCCGCGGCCTGGCCGATGACGATCGGACCGGAGCCGATGACGAGGACGGACTGGATGTCTGTGCGGCGGGGCATCAGGACTCCTTCTGCGAGGTCTGGCCATCCGCGACCGACGCGGACGAGGCGGCGGGGGCGGAGGTCGGGGCGGCGGCGCGCCGTTCGCGGACGAGGTCGGCGAGGCGGTCGAAGAGGTACGAGGCGTCGTGCGGGCCGCCGGCCGCCTCGGGGTGGTACTGGACCGAGAAGACGGGGCGGTCGAGGCAGCGCAGCCCCTCGACGACGTCGTCGTTCAGCCCGACGTGGGAGACGACCACGCGGCCGTAGCGACCGCCGTCGTGCGGGGCGAGGTGCTCGCCCTCCAGGGGGACGTCCACGGCGAAGCCGTGGTTGTGGGCCGTGATCTCGACCGTGCCGGTCTCGCGGTCGAGCACGGGCTGGTTGATGCCGCGGTGGCCGAACTTCAGCTTGTAGGTGTCGAAGCCGAGGGCGCGGCCCAGCAGCTGGTTGCCGAAGCAGATGCCGAAGAAGGGCAGGTCCGCGTCGAGGACGCCGCGGAGCAGCTCGACCTGGGCGTCGGCCGCGGCGGGATCGCCGGGGCCGTTGGAGAAGAACACCGCATCGGGCTGGATCGCGAGCAGGTCCTCGAGGGAGGTGCTCGCGGGCAGCAGGTGCACGCGGAGGCCGCGCTGCAGCATGCTGCGCGGTGAGGCGCCCTTGATGCCGAGGTCGACGGCGGCGATGGTGCCGATCGCCTCGCCCTCGGGCTCGAGGACGATCGGCTGGGCGATCGTGACCTCGTCGACGAAGCTCGATCCGCTCATCTCGGGCTGCTGGCGCACCTGGGCGAGCAGCGCCTCCTCGCCCGCCTCGAGGGCGTCGCCGGAGAAGATGCCGCCGCGGAGGGAGCCGGTCTCCCGCAGGATGCGGGTGAGCATGCGGGTGTCGATGTCGCTGATGCCGACCACGTCGGCGCCGACCAGCAGCTCGTCGAGAGTCTGCTCGGCGCGGAAGTTGGAGGCCAGGCGGCTCGCCTCGCGCACGGCGTAGCCGCGCACCCACACGGTGCGGGACTCCATGTCCTCGGAGTTCGCGCCGGTGTTGCCGATGTGCGGGGCGGTCTGGACCACGATCTGGCCCGCGTAGGAGGGATCCGAGAGGGTCTCCTGGTAGCCGGTCATGCCGGTGGAGAAGACGACCTCGCCGAGGCGGGCGCCGCGGGCGCCGTAGGCGGAGCCGCGCAGCACGGTGCCGTCCTCGAGGATCAGCAGGGCGCGCTCGCGACGGGCGCGGCGGGTCGGGGACGCGGGGTCCCTCGGGGCGGTGGCGGTGGTCATGCGTGCTCCTTCCGGGAGAGCAGGAGGTCGTGGTCGGCGCGGCGGGCGAGCCGCAGGCCGGTGTCGAGGAGCTGGTCGCCGAGGCGCCAGCGGAGGACGAGGAGCCCGTCGCCGCCGACGAACTTGCCGGCCATGCCGGGGCTCGTGGTGATCTCGGCGAGGGCGGAGGAGGGCACGGTCAGCGGGGCGAGGCCCTGACGTCGGATGTGCCAGGTGCCCTGCTCCCCCACCTCGACCGAGGCGGTGGCGCGCTGTCCGAGCCCGTGGGCGACGATCCGCTCGAGCGGCTGCTCGGCGAGGACCGTGTCGACGTAGACGGCGTCGAAGGGTCCCGCCGCCCGCTGCTCGCCGAGGGCGGCGAGATCGCGGCTGTCGGGCGGCGGGAGATGCTGCTGCGAGCGGCGTCGTCCGCGCCAGCCGAGCACCATCAGCCCCAGGAGCAGGACGAAGACGAGGACCAGGAGCAGGACCGGGACGAGGCGATCCATCAGGCGCCCGCCAGCGCGCCGTCGCGGACGGTGATGCGTCCGGCGTGGACGGTGAGGCGGTTGCGGCCCGGCAGCTCGCGCCCCGCGACCGGGGAGTTGCGGCTGCGGGAGGCGTGCTCGGCGGGGTCGACGGGCTGCGAGGGGCGCGGGTCCCAGACGAGCACGTGCGCCGGGGAGCCAGGCTCGAGCGGTCGGCCCTGGTCCTCGTCGCGACCGATCTCGGCGGGCTTCTCGCTCATCACCCGGGCGACGTCCCGCCAGCTCAGCCGCCCCTCGTCGACCATGGTCGCCTGCACGAGGGAGAGGGCGGTCTCGAGCCCGGTCATGCCCATCGCGGCCTGGTCCCACTCGCGGTCCTTCGCGTCCCGCGGGTGCGGCGCATGGTCGGTCGCGACGATGTCGATCGTGCCGTCGGCGAGCCCCGCCCGCACCGCCTCGACGTCCGCCGCGGTGCGCAGCGGCGGGTTCACCTTGAAGACCGCGTCGAAGCCGCGCACCTCCTCGTCGGTGAGCAGCAGGTGGTGCGGGGTGACCTCGGCGGTCACCTCGATGCCGCGCTGCTTGGCCCAACGGATGATGTCGACGCTGCCCGCCGTCGACAGGTGGCACACGTGCAGGCGCGAACCGACGTGCTGGGCGAGCAGCACGTCGCGGGCGATGATCGACTCCTCGGCGACCGCCGGCCAGCCCGCGAGGCCGAGCTCCGCGGAGACGACGCCTTCGTGCATCTGGGCGCCCTCGGTGAGCCGCGGGTCCTGGGCGTGCTGGGCGATGACTCCGTCGAAGGACTTCACGTACTCGAGCGCGCGGCGCATCAGCACCGGGTCGTGCACGCACTTGCCGTCGTCGCTGAAGACCCGCACCCGGGCGCGGGAGGAGGCCATCGCGTCCAGTTCGGCGAGGCGCTCGCCCTGCAGGCCGACGGTGACGGCGCCGACGGGCCGGACGGTGCACCATCCGGCCGTCTCGCCCTGGCTCGCGACCTGCTCGACCACGCCGGCGGTGTCCGCGGTGGGGGTCGTGTTGGCCATCGCGTGCACGGCGGTGTATCCGCCGCGGGCCGCGGCGCGGGTGCCGGTCTCGACGGTCTCGGCCTCCTCACCGCCGGGCTCGCGTAGGTGGGTGTGGAGGTCGGCCAGACCGGGCAGCACGATGCAGCCGTCGGCGTCGACCACCTCGGCACCCGCGGGTGCTTCCAGGTCCGCTCCGACGGCGGTGATCTCCCCGCCCTCGAGGAGGAGGTCGGCGACGTCCTCGCCGTAGGGGCGGCCGCCCCGGATCAGCACGACGGGCACGGCAGTGGTGGTGGAGACGGCGGCGTTCATCGGGCGTCCTCCCGGGTGTCGGTGGCGAGCAGGTGGTACAGGACCGCCATCCGCACGAACACGCCCGAGGCGACCTGTTCGACGATGACGCTGCGGGGGCCGTCGGCCACGTCCCCCGCGATCTCGAAGCCGCGGTTCATCGGCCCGGGGTGGAGCACGAGGGAGTGCTCGGGCAGCGCGGCGGCGCGGGCCGTGGTGAGCCCGTAGCGGCGGGCGTACTCCCCCTCGGTGGGGAAGAAGCCGCCGCCGACCATCCGCTCCCGCTGGACGCGGAGCATCATCACGGCATCGGGCCCGGTGGCCAGCGCCGCGTCGAGGTCGTAGGTGATCTCGCAGGGCCAGGCGCCCGCGCCGACGGGGACCAGCGCGGGCGGGGCGACGAGGGTCACCCGGGCCCCGAGCAGGGTCAGCAGCAGCACGTTCGAGCGGGCCACCCGCGAGTGGAGGATGTCGCCGACGATGACCACGTGCAGGCCCGCGAGGTCCGCCCGGGGATCCCCGGGGCGGAGGTGGCGGCGCAGGGTGAAGGCGTCGAGCAGCGCCTGGGTGGGATGCTCGTGGGCGCCGTCCCCCGCGTTGACGATCGGCTGGTCGATCCAGCCGGCGTGGGCGAGCTGGTGCGCCGCGCCCGAGGAGGCGGAGCGGACCACGACGGCGTCGGCCCCCATCGCCTGGAGGGTCAGCGCGGTGTCCTTGAGCGACTCCCCCTTGGACAGGCTCGAGCCCTTGGCGGAGAAGTTGATGACGTCCGCGGAGAGCCGCTTCGCGGCCGCCTCGAAGCTGATCCGGGTGCGGGTCGAGTCCTCGAAGAAGAGGTTCACGACCGTGGTGCCCACGAGCGTGGGCAGCTTGCGGATCTGCCGGGACTGGGTCTCGGCCATGTGCTCGGCGGTGGCGAGCAGGTCGAGGGCTTCGGTGAGGTCGAGGTCCGCGATGGAGATGACGTGCCTCATGCGCGCGCCTCCCCCGGGGTCGCCGCGGGACGGACGATGTCGACCGCGTCGATCCCGTCGGTCTCGGCGAGCTGCACGTGGACCCGCTCGCTGCGCGCGGTGGGCAGGTTCTTGCCGACGTGGTCGGCGCGGATGGGGAGCTGCCGGTGGCCGCGGTCCACGAGGACGGCGAGGCGCACGGCGGCGGGCCGGCCGATGGCCCCGAGAGCGTCGAGGGCGGCGCGGACGGTGCGGCCCGAGTAGAGCACGTCGTCGACCAGGACGACGGTGCGCCCGTCGATGCCGCCCTTCGGGATCCGCGTGGGACCGGGGACCCGAGTGCGCTGGGTGCGCAGGTCATCGCGGTACATGGTGATGTCGAGGCTGCCGACGAGGTCCTCGAGGGGACGCTCCCCGCCCTCGGAGCGGGCGATGCGCTCGGCGAGCCGATGGGCGAGCGGCACGCCGCGATGCGGGATGCCGAGGAGGACGAGGTCGTCCGCGCCGTGGCCGCTCTCGAGGATCTCGTGCGCGATCCGGGTGAGGGCGCGGCGGATCTCCTCGGCGCCCAGGACGCGCGAGGCCTCCGGATCCGGAGGGGCGTCGGTGTCGTGCGGGGTGGTCATGCGTCTCCCTTCCACGCCTCACGGGACGTGTCGTTAAAGGGTGGTGATGCTCTGCCGGGCCGTCCCGGGGTGACCCGGTGCACGGACCCGTGCGAGCCGTGCTGCGCGGCCGAGTCTAGCTTCCGCCGCGGCGGCGCCCCGACCTCGCCCGCCCCTCGGACGGGGCGGGGAGGAGGGGCCAGGAGGTCCTCAGGACCCCAGGCCCCGGATGTCGAGCAGGCGCTGGAGCAGCCCGTTGACGAAGCGCGGCGAGTCGTCGGTCGAGAGCACCTCGGCGATCTTGGTGTACTCGCCGATGATCGCCCCGCGACCGGTGCTCTCCTCGCCGTACAGCACCTCGGCGCTGCCCAGGCGCAGGATCGCGCGGTCCACGGCGGGCATGCGGTGCAGCGGCCAGTCCCGCGAGTGGGTCTCGAGGTCCTCGTCGATGTCGGTCGCATAGGGCGCGTACAGCTCGACGAGGTCGCGCGAGCGCACCGGCAGCGGGGTCTGCGCCGCGGTGATCCGCAGCCGGTCCCGCAGCACGTCGAGGACGTCACGGCGCTGGGCGTCGGCCTCGAAGAGAACGTCCAGCGCGCGGATCCGGTCGCGCGAGCGCGCGCCGAGACGATCCGCGGGCGCCGGGATCGTGCGCTCGAACTCGACCTCCCCCTCCGTCACCGGGAGCGGGAGGCCGGGTCCCTTGGGGGCCTTGGCCCCCTCGGGGCGGGGGGCATCGGTCACTTGACGCGCTCGATGTAGTCGCCGGAGCGGGTGTCGACCTTGACCTTGTCGCCCTGGTTGAGGAACAGGGGCACCTGGATCTCGCGGCCGGTTTCCAGGCGCGCGGGCTTGGTGCCGCCGCTGCTGCGGTCGCCCTGCAGGCCCGGCTCGGTGAACTCGATGGTCAGCACGACCGAGGCCGGGAGCTCGACGAAGAGCGCCTCGCCCTCGTGGAAGGCGATGATGACGTCCTGGCCCTCGAGCATGAAGTCCTTGGCGTCGGCCACGGTCTCGCCGGAGACGTTGGTCTGCTCCCAGTTGCTGGGGTCCATGAAGACGTACATCTCGCCGTCGAGGTACGAGTACTGCATGTCGCGGCGGTCGACGGTGGCGGTCTCCACCTTGACGCCGGCGTTGAAGGTCTTGTCGACGGTCTTGCCGGACAGGACGTTCTTCAGCTTGGTGCGCACGAAGGCCGGGCCCTTGCCGGGCTTGACGTGCTGGAACTCGACCACGCTCCACAGGCCGTTGTCCTGCTTGAGGACCATTCCGTTCTTGAGGTCGTTCGTCGTCGCCATGGGTCTCCTCGGAAGTCGTCGGGGCGGCCCCAAGGATAGCGTCACGCCGCCCCGCTCCCCCGGGGCTCCCGGTGGATCAGCGCTCGGAGGTGAGGTCGATCATGCTGAGCAGTCGCTCGGCGAGCGGATGGGCGGCGCTCTCCTCCCGCCACCCTCCGGTCTGCACGGCGCGGGAGACGGTCTGCTGCGTGACGCCGAGGCGCTCGGCGAGCTGGGCCTGCGTGGCCATCGGATCCTCGCGCAGGGCCCGCACCGCCCGCCACTGACCGCGGTTGCGGGTGCGGACCATCCAGCCGATCAGGCGCAGCACGGCCTCGGCGTCCTCGACGGTGCCGGCCTGGCGCGGATCGGCGGCGCGCACGGCCACGGGCACGGTGGAGGTGACCTCCGCGGCGCGGAGGGCCTCGGCCGCGGCGGAGGCCGCTCCCCCGGTGAGCTCCCGCACCGAGGCGGGCAGCGGCGCGGGCACCGTCCCGATCCCGAGGCCGACGGCGAAACCGCCCGTCTCGAGGGCCCGCAGCAGGACCTCGAGGGCGATCTCGGAGCGCGGGGCCAGGGCGAGGACGTGCCATCCGGCGGTGCGCTCGGCCGGCAGGGCGAGCGGCAGCGGGGCGAGGGCCGCGAGCAGCGCGGGGACCGGGTCCTCGCCGCCGCGGCGACGGAGCGCCCGGGTCGCGGTCAGGGACAGCAGGTGCATGGCGGCCTCCTCCGGCACGGACGGCGCTCTGCCGCTGTGCCGGACGATACAGCGGAAACCCGTTGAGCTCTCGAGGGCGCGCCGGGCCGATCAGGCCAGCTCGATGAGCTCCATGTACGAGGCGTTCCAGAGGTCCTCGACCGCGTCGGGCATGAGCAGCACCCGCTCCGGGGAGAGCGCCTCGACGGCACCCGGGTCGTGGGAGACCAGGATGACGGCCCCCTCGAAGGCGGACAGCGCCCCCAGGATCTCGGCGCGGCTGGCCGGGTCGAGGTTGTTCGTCGGCTCGTCCAGCAGCAGCACGTTCGCGCTGGAGACAACGAGGGTCGCGAGCGCCAGGCGCGTCTTCTCGCCGCCGGAGAGCACGCCGGCCGGCTTGTGCACGTCCTCGCCGGTGAAGAGGAAGGAACCCAGGATCTTGCGCGCCTCGACCTCGGGCAGCTCATAGGCCGCGGTCATCATGTTCTCGAGCACGGTGCGCTCGAGGTCGAGGGTGTCGTGCTCCTGCGCGTAGTAGCCGACGCGCAGCCCGTGCCCGGGGAGGATCTCACCCGTGTCGGACTCGTCGGCGCCGGCGAGGATCCGCAGAAGGGTGGTCTTGCCCGCGCCGTTCAGACCGAGGATCACGACCCGCGAGCCGCGGTCGATCGCGAGGTCGACGTCCGTGAAGATCTCGAGGCTGCCGTAGGACTTCGAGAGGCCCTTCGCCATGAGCGGGGTCTTGCCGCACGCAGCGGGCTTGGGGAAGCGGAGCGAGGCGACCTTGTCGCTGCGGCGCTCCTCCTCGACCCCGTCGAGCATCCGCTCGGCGCGCTTGAGCATGTTCTGGGCGGCGACGGCCTTGGTGGCCTTCGCCCGCATCTTCTCTGCCTGCGCGGTGAGGGCGCTGGCCTTCTTCTCCGCGTTGCTGCGCTCGCGCCGGCGCCGCTTCTCGTCGTCCTCGCGCTGGCGCAGGTACTGCTTCCAGCCCATGTTGTAGATGTCGATGACCTGGCGGTTCGCATCGAGGTAGAAGACCTTGTTGACCACCTCCTCGACGAGCATCACATCGTGGCTGATGATGATCAGCCCGCCGCGGTAGGTCATCAGGTACTCGCGCAGCCACACGATCGAGTCGGCGTCGAGGTGGTTGGTCGGCTCGTCGAGGATCATCGTCGTCGCCTGCGAGAACAGGATGCGGGCGAGCTCGACGCGACGGCGCTGGCCGCCGGAGAGGGTGCCCAGCGGCTGCTCGAGGAGGCGGTTGGGGATGCCGAGGTTCGCCGCCATGCGCTTCGCCTCCGCCTCGGCCGCGTAGCCGCCGGCGGCGTCGAGCTCCGCCTCGAGGCGGGGATAGCGGTTCATCGCCTTCTCGCGCTTGGCCTCGGAGAGGGACATGTCCCCCATCTCCTCCTCGGCTCGGCGCAGACGGCGCAGCACGTCGTCGAGACCCCGCGCGGAGAGGATGCGGTGCAGCACCGGCTCGGTGTCGTCGCCGGAGTGGGTGTCCTGCGGGAGGTAGCCCAGCTCCCCGCTCACCTCGACGCTCCCCTCGGTGGGCTGCAGGGTCCCCGAGAGCACCTTCGTGAGCGTGGTCTTCCCGGCGCCGTTTCGGCCCACCAGCCCGACGCGGTCGCCGTCGGTGATCTGGAAGGACACCTCGCTCATGAGCAGTCGGGCGCCGACGCGGACGGCGAGGTCGTGCACGGTGATCACGGCGGGTACTCCTAGCGAGCGGGGGCGGCCCGGAGGAGGGCCGGATCGAGTCTAGGGCCGGGGCGGCGCGGGGTCCCGCCGATTCCCGCCGACGGTGCCGCGGACCACAGGGGATCCGACGCCCAGGAGCGCTCCGGGATGTCATCCTGGGTGCGTGGTCGTGACCACGGCCACGGAGGCTCAGCAGAGAGGCTGGACATGCGCATCGGGGTGCCCCGCGAGGTCAAGAACAACGAGAACCGGGTGGGTCTGGGGGCCGCCGGCGTCCACGAGCTCGCGATGCGCGGGCACGAGGTCCTCGTCGAGACCGGAGCCGGTCTCGGCTCGCGCGTGAGCGACGAGGACTATGTCGCAGCGGGCGCGAGGATCCTGCCGACGGCCGACGAGGTCTGGGAGCAGGCCGAGATGATCGTCAAGGTGAAGGAGCCGCTCCCCGAGGAGTACGGGCGCCTGCGGACGGGCCAGATCCTTTTCACCTACCTGCATCTGGCGGCGGATCGCGGGCTCACCGAGGCCCTGCTCACCTCCGGCACCACCGCGATCGCCTACGAGACGGTGCAGCTGCCGGATCGCTCCCTGCCGCTGCTGGCCCCGATGAGCGCGATCGCCGGACGGCTCGCGGCACAGGTCGGCGCGTACCACCTGATGGCCCCGCTCGGCGGCTCGGGCGTGCTGATGGGCGGGGTCCCCGGCACCTCCGAGGCGAACGTGCTGGTCGTCGGGGGTGGCGTGGTCGGCGAACAGGCCGCGATGATGGCGCACGGACTGCACGCGAACGTCACCGTGATGGATCTGAACGTCGCACGGCTGGGCCAGATCGCGACGATGCACCACGGCGGGATCCTCACCCGCTACTCGACCACCCTGGACCTCGCCGAGCAGGTCGAGCGGGCCGATGTGGTGGTCGGCTCGGTGCTGATCCCGGGCAAGCGCGCCCCGAAGCTGGTGACCGACGAGATGGTGTCCCGGATGAAGCCCGGCTCGGTCCTCGTGGACGTCGCGATCGACCAGGGCGGCTGCTTCGAGAACTCCCGGCCGACCACGCATTCCGATCCGACCTTCCGCGTGCACGACGCGGTGTACTACTGCGTCGCGAACATGCCCGGCTCGGTGCCGGTCACCGCGACCGCGGCGCTCAACAACGCGACCCTGCCCTACATCCTGCGTCTGGCCGCCTCCGGCTGGCGGGACGCGCTGCGGGCCGACGGCGCGCTCGCCCTGGGCCTGCACACCCACGAGGGTGCGCTCACCCATGCGGGCACCGCCGAGGCGCACGAGCTGGAGCTCACGGAGGCGACCACGGTCATCGGCTGACCCAACCGGAGGCTCCGCTGCCCCGCCCCCGCCCCGGGGGCTCCGCGGCCCCGCCCCGCCGCAGAAATGCCACAGACTTGGGGGAATTCTTCGCGAACTCCCCCAAGTCTGTGGCATGACCCGCCGGTCACCGCGCGCGGTGGGCGGGGAGGGCGGCTCAGAGGTTGAAGCCGATGGCGCGCAGCTGCTCGCGGCCGTCCTCGGTGATCTTCTCCATCCCCCACGGCGGCATCCACACCCAGTTGATGCGGTGGGACTCCGTGATGGGATCCAGCGCCGCGAAGGTCTGCTCCTCGAGCAGATCGGTCAGCGGGCAGGCGGCGGAGGTCAGGGTCATGTCGATGACGGCGCTGCCGTTCTCGACGGTGATGCCGTAGACGAGGCCGAGGTCGACGACGTTGATCCCGAGCTCGGGATCGATCACGTCCTTCATGGCCTCGGTGACGTCCTCGACGGTGACCGTCGAGGCCGGGGTCTGCTGGTCGGTCATGGGTCCTCCCGGTGGGGTGCGAGCGCTCGGCCCGCGGCGTGGGATGGGCTCCGTCGGTCCGGACGCGGCGGTCCGGACCGACGGACGGGGGTCAGCTGTCGGCGCCGACGAGGAAGCGGTCGTAGCCCTCGGCCTCGAGACGCTCGGCGAGCTCGGGGCCGCCCTGCTCGGCGATCTTGCCGTTCACGAAGACGTGGACGAAGTCCGGCTTCACGTAGTTGAGGATGCGGGTGTAGTGGGTGATCAGCATGATGCCCACCTCGGTGTTCTCCTTGGCGCGGTTGACGCCCTCGGAGACGATGCGCAGCGCGTCCACGTCGAGGCCGGAGTCGGTCTCGTCGAGGATCGCGATGGAGGGCTTGAGCAGCTGCATCTGCAGGATCTCGTGGCGCTTCTTCTCGCCGCCGGAGAAGCCCTCGTTGACGTTGCGCTCGGCGAAGACCGGGTCCATCTTGAGGTCGTCCATGGCGCCCTTGACGTCCTTGACCCAGGTGCGCAGGGCAGGTGCCTCGCCGTCGACCGCGGTCTTGGCGGTGCGCAGGAAGTTCGAGACGGTCACGCCGGGGACCTCGACGGGGTACTGCATGGCGAGGAAGAGACCCGCACGGGCGCGCTCGTCGACGCTCATCTCGAGCAGGTCCTCGCCGTCGAGGAGGACCTCGCCGGAGGTGATCTCGTACTTGGGGTGGCCGGCGATGGCGTAGGCGAGGGTGGACTTGCCCGAGCCGTTAGGGCCCATGATCGCGTGGGTCTCGCCGCCCTTGATGGTCAGGTCGACGCCCTTGAGGATCTCCTTGGTGCCCTCAGGGGTCTCGACGGTGGCGTGGAGGTTCTTGATCTCCAGGATCGACATGTGGGGTTCTCCTTGACCAGGAAGCTGGTGAATACGTGGGGCTGGGGTCGGGCGCCGCGGGGCACCCGGAGGATCAGGTGGCGGGGGCGGCGGTCGGATCCACGAGGATCGCGCCGCTGCTCTCGTCGATGCGCACGGGGAAGACCCGCACGGGCCGGACGGCCGGGAGCTGCAGGGGACGACCGGTGACGAGGTCGAACTGGCTGCCGTGCTTCCAGCACTCGATGGTGCACCCCTCGACCTCGCCGTCGCTCAGCGCGATCTCGTCGTGCGAGCAGAGGTCCTCGAGGGCGTGGACGCCGCCGTCCTCGTCGCGCACCAGCGCGATCTCGATGCCGCCGGCGACGACGTCGATCGCCTCACCGGGGTCGAGGTCGGCGAGGGCGGCGACGGGGACGAAGGCGTCCGACATCAGTTCATGCTCCGGGCGAGCTCGTCCTCGATCGCGGCCGAGAGGCGCTCGCGCACCTCGGGGACATCGATCTGCTGGATGATCTCCGCGAAGAAGCCGCGCACCACGAGGCGGCGGGCCTCGACCTCGGAGATGCCGCGAGCGCGCAGGTAGAACAGCTGCTCGTCGTCGAAACGACCGGTCGCCGCGGCATGCCCGGCGCCCTCGATCTCACCGGTCTCGATCTCCAGGTTCGGCACAGAGTCGGCGCGCGCCCCCTCGGTGAGCACCAGGTTGCGGTTCAGCTCGTAGGTGTTCGTCCCCTCGGCCGACTTGCGGATCAGCACGTCGCCGACCCACACGGACCGCGCGCCCTTGCCCTGCAGCGCGCCCTTGTAGGCGACGTTGGAGGTGCAGTTCGGGGCGCTGTGGTCGATGAAGAGCCGGTTCTCGAAGAACTGGCCCTCGTCGGAGAAGTACAGGCCGAGCTTCTCGATCTCGCCGCCGGGGGCGGCGTACTCGCCGATCGCGTTCAGGCGCACCGCACCGCCGCCGAGGGTGACCGCGACGTGCTTCAGGCGGGCGTCGCGGCCCACGCGGGCGTGGTGCTGGGCGATGTGCACGGCGTCGTCGTCCCAGTCGTGGACCGAGATGACCGTCATCTGGGCATTGTCGCCGACGACGATCTCGACGTTCTGCGCGTACTGCGCGGAGCCGGTGTGGTTCAGGACCACGATCGAGGAGGAGGACTCCTCGGCCTCGAGCACGAGGTGGGCGTTGCCGCGCCGCTCGGCGCCGCGCCCGGTGATGTCGACGCGGAACGGCGTGTCGTACGCGGCGTTCTTCGCGGCCACGAGGTGCAGCGCCTGCTCGGTGCGGGCGGAGGCGACGGCGGAGGTGCGGTCCTCGGGCACCAGGACGGTGCCGCGCGGCGCCTGACCGGGGGCCAGGACTCCCGGCTCCGGGGCGCCCTCGGGGACGCTCACCGCGTAGTCGACGGCGAAATCGCCCTCGCGGTCGTCGGTGGCGACGTCCTCGAAGAGCGGCGCGAAGCGGCGCAGCGGGGAGAAGCGCCACTCCTCGACGTCGCTGCGGGGCACGGCGTGGTCGGCGACCTCGAAGGAGCGCAGCCGAGCCCCGCGGTTCGCCGCGGCGTGCGCGGCGGACAGCCCCTGGCCGGGGAGGGAGAGGTTCTCCGCCTCCAGCTCGGGAGCGGCCGTGGTGTCGGTGCCCTCGAGGGCGGTTCCGGCGGCGACGGGGGCAGCCCCCGCCGCATGGCCCACGGCCTCGTTCGCGGTGGGGTCCCCGGCGCTCTCGGGGCCCTTCACATCGGTGACATCGGTCGAGGTCATCAGCCGACTGCTCCTTCCATCTGCAGCTCGATCAGGCGGTTCAGCTCGAGGGCGTACTCCATCGGGAGCTCGCGGGCGATGGGCTCGATGAAGCCGCGCACGATCATCGCCATCGCCTCGGTCTCCTCCATGCCGCGGCTCATCAGGTAGAAGAGCTGCTCCTCGGAGACCTTGGAGACGGTGGCCTCATGGCCCATCTGGACGTCGTCGACGCGCACGTCGACGTAGGGGTAGGTGTCGGTGCGCGAGATGGTGTCCACCAGCAGCGCGTCGCACAGCACGGTCGAGGCGGAGTGCTCGGCACCGGGCATGACCTGGACCAGGCCGCGGTAGGAGCTGCGGCCGCCGCCGCGCGAGACCGACTTCGAGACGATCGAGCTCGAGGTGTGCGGCGCCATGTGCACCATCTTCGAGCCGGTGTCCTGGTTCTGGCCCTCGCCGGCGAAGGCGACGGAGAGGGTCTCCCCGCGGGCGTGCTCGCCCATCAGCCACACGGCCGGGTACTTCATGGTGACCTTCGAGCCGATGTTGCCGTCGACCCACTCCATGACGCCGCCCTGCTCGACGGTGGTGCGCTTGGTGACCAGGTTGTAGACGTTGTTCGACCAGTTCTGGATGGTCGTGTAGCGGACGCGGGCGTCCTTCTTCACGACGATCTCGACGACGGCGCTGTGCAGCGAGTCGGACTTGTAGATCGGCGCGGTGCAGCCCTCGACGTAGTGCACGTACGAGCCCTCGTCGGCGATGATCAGCGTGCGCTCGAACTGACCCATGTTCTCGGTGTTGATCCGGAAGTAGGCCTGCAGCGGGATCTCCACGTGCACGCCCTTGGGGACGTAGACGAAGGAACCGCCGGACCACACGGCGGTGTTCAGCGCCGAGAACTTGTTGTCGCCCGAGGGGATGACGGTGCCGAAGTACTCCCGGAACAGCTCCGGGTGCTCCTTGAGCGCCGTGTCGGTATCGAGGAAGATGACGCCCTGCTCCTCCAGGTCCTCGCGGATCTGGTGGTAGACGACCTCGGACTCGTACTGCGCGGCGACGCCGGCGACGAGGCGCTGCTTCTCCGCCTCGGGGATGCCCAGGCGGTCGTAGGTCTCGCGGATGTCCTCGGGCAGTTCCTCCCAGGAGGTGGCCTGCTTCTCGGTGGAGCGGACGAAGTACTTGATGTCGTCGAAGGCGATCCCGGAGAGATCCGGGCCCCAGGTCGGCATCGGCTTCTTCTCGAAGAGCCGGAGCGCCTTGAGGCGGCGCTCGAGCATCCACTCGGGCTCGCTCTTGCGGGCGGAGATGTCGCGCACGACGTCCTCGGACAGACCGCGGCGCGCGCTGGCCCCGGCCGAGTCCTCGTCGTGCCATCCGAAGGCGTAATTGCCGATGGAGTCGATGATCTCGTCCTGTGTGAGCTTCTCTGGTGCGCTCGTCATGATGTCCTTCCCTCGGTGAGCGGAATATGAGTCGTGCAGACGTGGGCGCCCTGGGCCAGGGTGGCCAGGCGCTGGACGGGGGCCCCGATGATGCGGGAGATGAGCTCGGACTCGGCCTCGCACAGCTCGGGATGATCGGCCGCGACGTCCAGGACGGGGCAGCGGCCGTGGCAGAGCTGGGCCGTGACGAGCGTACGCGGGATCTCCCCCGGACGTCCGCCGGCGGTCGGCAGCGGGACGTGCAGCGGGCGCACGGTGGTGGCGTAACCGCGGTCGGTGAGCAGCTCGGCGAGCAGCTCGATCCGCCGCGAGCGGGTGATCCTCTCCCCCGCCGCTTCCCGGCGCTCGACCTCCGCGGAGAGCGCGCTCTCCCAGTCGGCGATGCGACGGGCGGCGAGCTGGGCGACCGCGTCCTCCCCGCCTCGGCGGGCGAGCTCGGCGACCGCGAGGACGGCGAGCTCGTCGTAGCCCCCGGGGAGCTTCTCGTGCGCCGCCTTGGACAGCACGAACGTCTTCGACGGGCGGCCACGGCCGCGATGGGCGACCGGGACCTCGTGCTCCTCGATCACCCCGTCGGCCTCGAGGAGGGCGAGGTGCCGACGCACGGCGGCGCTGGTGAGCTCGAAGCGCTCGGCCAGCTGGCGGGCGGTGATCGGCCCGTGCGCGGAGATCGCGTCGATCAGCCGGTCCCGGGTGGCGTGCGGCCCGGCGGGCTCCTGCTGGGGAGTCGTCATGTCCTCGGCGCCTCCTCCGTCTCGACCGTCGGCGACCCCACCGATTTTACAACAGGGAGCTTTCCAAAACCCTACTCCGTAGTGTGCCTCGAACCACCCAGGGCGCCCTTACCCGGGGGTGACGCGACCCTCCCCCAACTGCTACGCTTTTCAACTATATTGGGGGCAGGTCGTGGAAGCGGCCCGCCCCGCGCACCGCGCCGTCGAGCACCGGAGGGAACCATGAGCAGCACCGAGAGCCAGGCAGGGCACGAGGCCACCGCGCCCGAGAGCGGCGAGGAGCATTCGACCCGAGGCGCGTACGTGAGCACGGGAAAGCCGTTCGACCGCGACATGACCTACATCGATGATCGGATCACGCGCGACGGCCGCGACGGCTGGCCGGTCGAGGCCGGTCGCTACCGGCTCATCGCGGCCCGCGCCTGTCCCTGGGCGAACCGCACCCTCATCTCCCGGCGGCTCCTGGGCCTCGAAGGCGTGATCTCCGTCGGCATGCCCGGCCCCACGCACGACAAGCGCTCCTGGACCTTCGATCTCGATCCCGGCGGCGTCGACCCCGTGCTCGGCTACGAGCGCCTCCAGCAGGCCTACTTCGCCCGCTTCCCCGACTACCCGCGCGGCATCACCGTGCCCGCCGTCGTCGACGTGCCCTCCCGGGCCGTCGTCACCAACGACTTCCAACGCATCACCCTCGACTTCGCGACCGAGTGGACCGAGCACCACCGCGAGGGCGCCCCGGACCTCTACCCCGAGCACCAGCGGGAGGAGATCGACGCGCTGAACGCGTGGATGCTCCACCGCGTCAACAACGGCGTGTACAAGGTGGGCTTCGCCGGCTCGCAGGAGGACTACGAGCGCGAGTACGCCCTGCTGTGGGAGGCGCTGGACGAGCTCGAGGAGCGCCTCGGCCGCAGCCGCTACCTCCTGGGCCCCTCGATCACCGAGGCGGACGTGCGCCTCTTCCCCACCCTGATCCGCTTCGATCCCGTCTACCACGGCCACTTCAAGGCCAACCGGCAGACCCTCGCTTCCATGCCGAACCTGTGGAACTACACCAAGGACCTCTTCCAGACCCCCGGCTTCGGCGACACCGTCGACTTCGAGCAGATCAAGCGGCACTACTACTACGTGCACGAGGACCTCAACCCCACGCAGATCGTGCCGCTCGGCCCGGCGCTCGAGCCGCTGATGGCGCCCCACGATCGCGATCGCCTCGAGACCGACACCTGGGGGCCGGGAGGCACCGCCCCCGAGCCGCCGCTCGCGGCCGAGGTCGTCGATCCCGCGCACACGCCCCTGCACGTCGCCGGTCGCTGAGCCGCCGACCGACGACGGGGGCCTAGCATGGGCGGCGCCATGACCGACCATTCCCCAGCCCTCGTCGTCGAGGACCTCGCCCTTTCCTTCGGCCCCGTCCGCGCCCTCGACGGGGTCGACCTCGTCGCCCGTCACGGGCGGGTCACCGCGCTGCTCGGCCCCAACGGTGCCGGCAAGACGACCACCATCTCCTGTGCGACGGGCCTGCTGCGGCCCGCGGGCGGGACCGTGCGGGTGCTCGGGGTCGACCCCTGGCGCTCCACCGCCGAGCATCGCGCGCAGGTCGGCGTGATGATCCAGGACGGAGGGCTCACCTCCGGGGCGCGCGCCCTCGAGCTCCTGCGCTACGGGGCCTCGCTGCACGCCCACCCCCTCGACATCGACGAGGTCGCCGAGTACCTGGGGATCACCGACTTCGCGGACACCCTCGTGCGCCGTCTCTCCGGCGGTCAGCGCCAGCGGCTCGCCCTCGCGCTCGCGATCATCGGGCGGCCCCGCCTCGTCTTCCTCGACGAGCCGACGGCGGGCATGGACCCCGAGATCCGACGCCGCGTGCGCACCCTCGTGCGCGGCCTCGCCCATCAGGGCACCGCCGTGGTCCTCACCACCCACCTGATGGAGGACGTGGTGGGGCTGGCCGACGAGGTGTGCGTGATCGCGCGGGGCCGCACGGTGGCCGCCGGGACGGTCGCGGAGGTCATCGAGGACCACCGCGGCTCCGGCGCCGACGGGTCGGTGACCGCCCGGCTGAGCGGCATCGCCCCCACCGCCCGGGCGACCCTCGAAGAGGATCTCCGCGCGCTCGCCGCCCGCCACGGCGCGCGACTCGAGATGGGCGCCGCCGGGGCGGCGGACCTCGAAGCGGTGCTCCTCGACCTGACGTGCGCCGCGCCGACGACGGAGGAGATCCGATGACCGCCCCCGACCTCTCCGCCGACTCCCGGGCGGGCGATCCCGCCTCCCCGACCTCCCAGGCCCCGTCGAACGCCCCGTCCTCCGGCCCGGCACCGGCCCCGAGACTTCGCCGTATCCTCGCCCATGCGCGTCTGGAGGCGCGCACCCTGCTGACGAACGGCGAACAGCTGATGGTCGCCATCGCCGTCCCGGCCTTCGTGCTGATCGGTCTGCGGCTGCTGCCCGTCGGCCGGCTCGAGGGTGTCGCCCCGATCGACACCGCGGTCGCTGCGACTCTCGCGACGGCGCTGGTCTCGACCTCCTTCACCTCCCAGGCGATCCAGACCGGCTTCGACCGGCGCAACGGCGTGCTGCGCTGGGTCGCCACCACCCCGCTCGGCCGGGACGGCTATCTCGCCGGGAAGGTGCTGGCGACCCTGCTGGTGCACGTGCTGCAGGGAGCGGTGCTCGGCCTGCTCGCTCTGGCCCTGGGCTGGCGTCCGGAGCTGTGGGGACTGCTCGCCGCCCTTCCGGTGTGGCTCGTCGGCACCGTGGCCTTCGGCGCCCTCGGCCTGCTGCTCGCGGGTCGGCTGCGCACCGAGGGCGTGCTCGCCGCCTCGAACCTCGTCTTCGTGCTGTTCGTGGTGGGAGGCATCTCCTTCCCGGTCGCGCAGTACCCCCGTTTCCTGCGCGGCCTCGTCGACCTGCTCCCCTCGGGCGCTCTCGGCGAGCTGCTGCGGGCCTGCCTCGCGGGCTCCCCGTTCTCCGTCGGCTCCGCGCTCGTGCTCGTGATCTGGGCCGTGGGCGCGAGCCTCGCGGTGATCCGCTTGTTCCGCTGGACGGACGCCTGAGGGCTCGTCCGACGTGCCCCGGGTCACCGCGCGGGGCACAGCGGATCCACGGGCGGGCTCCCTAGAATCGAGGGCATGCCCTCCGCCCCCGTCGCCCCCGCGGCTGCCGCGCGCGCTCCCGAGCGCCACGGCAGCGTGACCACCCTTCCCGACGCCCGGTTGGACTGGGGGCCGCGCCGCCGGGCCCGTCTCGCCCAGGTCGTGTTCTGGGGGAACCTGATCAGCCAGATGGGCATCATCCTCTCGGGCGGAGCGGTGCGGCTGACGGGCAGCGGACTGGGCTGCTCGACGTGGCCCAACTGCGAGCCGGGCACTTTCACGCCCGAGCTGACCCTCGAGTCGGGGATCCATCCCTTCGTCGAGTTCGGGAACCGGATGCTGACCGGCGTGCTGTGCGTCTTCGCCGCGGCGCTGCTGCTGGTGACCTGGCGGTGGCTGTCCCACAAGGGCGTCGGCTTCCGTCGCCTGGCCTGGGTGCCGCTGCTCGGCACGATCCTGCAGGCGCTGATCGGCATGGTGGTGGTCTTCGCCGACCTCCACCCCGGGGTGGTCAGCCCGCACTTCCTGATCTCCCCCGTGCTGGCGGCGACCTCGATGGTGCTGCTCGTCCGGCTCTACGACGGAGACGGCCCCGTGCGCCGGGCCGTGCCCCGTGCAGCGGTGTGGATCTACGTCCCCCTCGCCGCGGTGGGCTTCCTGGTGCTGGTCCTCGGCACGATCGTGACCGGCACCGGGCCGCATTCGGGCGATGCCGGGGACGTCACCCGGATCATGCTCGACCCGGTGCTGATCTCCCGGGTGCATGCGCTCTCGGTCTACCTCTTCTGCGCCCTCCTGATCGCCCTGCTCGTGGTCCTCGTCCACACCGGAGCCCGCCGCGAGGCCCGGGTCGCCGCGTGGTGGCTGCTGGGCATGACCTTGATCCAGGGCGTCATCGGCTACGTCCAGTACTTCACCGGGCTCCCCGAGATCGTGGTCTTCCTGCACCTGATCGGGGCCGCCCTCTTCGGTGCCGCCATCGCCTGGGTCGGGGCACGGCTCGTCACCTGGCAGGAGGCGACGGCATGATCCTCGGTCGCCGCCGTCGCTCCTCCACCGCCGAGCTGCCCACCCTCGAGCAGGCCCGGCCCGCCGGCGAGTTCGTGGCCTCGGTGCTCTCGCACCTTCGGGAGACCGTCGAGGTCGGATGGAACCTGCTCGAGGTCGACGCCGAGGCGCACCGCCTGATCCGCGAGGCGGGGGCGACGAGCTGCTATCTCGACTATCACCCGGCCTTCGGCGCCTCCCCCTTCGGGTACGTCATCTGCACCTCGCTCAACGATGGCGTGCTGCACGGACGCCCCTACGACCGGGTGCTCGAGGACGGCGACCTGCTCTCCCTCGACTTCGCGGTCTCGCTCGAGGGCTGGGTCGCCGACTCCTGCCTGACGATCCCCGTCGGCACCCCGCGGGAGGAGGACCTCCAGCTCATCCGAGACACCGAGCAGGTGATGTGGGCCGGGATCGACCAGGTCACCGCCGGGGCGACCGTGGGCGACATCGGGAACGCGGTCATGCACCGGGCCCACGCGCTGGGCTACACAATCAACGACCGCTTCGGTGGGCACGGCGTGGGCCGCACGATGCACGAGGCTCCGTTCGTCCCGAACCACGGCACCCCCGGCTCGGGCGCCGAGCTGGTCGCCGGGCAGCTGATCACGGTCGAGCCCTTCCTCGTCCCGACCACCTCGGAGCTCCGGGTCGACGAGCGCGACGGCTGGACCCAGCTCTCCGCCGACGGGTCCCGCGGCGCGCACGCCGAGCACACCCTGCAGGTCACCGACGGGGCGCCGATCGTGCTCACCGGCCGGGCGGACGACCCCTCCCCGCGCAGCTCGCTGGGCTGAGCGCGCTCAGCCGAGCACGGCGCGCAGGGTCGCAGCGATCCCGTCGGCGTCGAGGCCCTGAGCGGACAGGATCTGGTCGCGCTTGGCATGGGCGATGAACTCCCCCGCGACGCCCAGGGTGCGCACCACCGGAGCGGGATGCGCGAGGGTCGCACGGGACTGGAGCCGCACGGCGAGAGCCGCCCCGACGCCGCGCTCGGCGAGGCCGTCCTCGAGGGTGACGACGGCGCGGGCACGACCGGCGAGGTCCAGGAGAGGGTCCTGGAGCGGCAGGGCCTGCACGGGATCGATCACCAGGACGTTGAGGTCCGTGCGCTCGGCGAGCAGTTCCTCCGCGGCCTGGACGGCGCGGGGTGCGAGGGCGCCGATGCTGACCAGCAGCAGGTCCACCGGCGCCTCGTGGTCGCCGGCGAGCACGTCACCCGCGGGGATCCGCGTGCGGGCCGGCTGGACGGGCGGGCAGGCGCCCTTCGGGAAGCGGATGATCGACGGCCCCGGGGTGCCGAGCGCGGCGGGGACCGCCTCCTCGAGCCGCTCGGCATCGCGCGGCGCCCACAGCGACAGACCGGGGACCTGGGTCGCGAGGGCGAGGTCCCAGATGCCGTGATGGCTGGGGCCGTCGTCGCCGGTCACGCCGGCGCGATCGAGGGTGATCACGACGTCCTCGCGGTGCAGGGCGAGGTCCAGGAGCAGCTGGTCGTGGGCACGGTTGAGGAAGGTCGCGTAGAGGGCGACCAGCGGTCGGCGCCCGCCGGCCGAGAGGCCCGCCGCGGTGTCGAGGGCGAGCTGCTCGGCGATGCCCACGTCGAGGACGCGTTCGGGCATCTCCCGCTGCATCGGGGTGAGGCCGACGGGGTCGATCATCGCGGCGCTGAGGGCGACCACGCGCTCGTCGGCGCGGGCGGCGTCGAGCACCGCTCGTCCCAACCGGGCGGTCCAGGTGTCTGCGGCCCGGGCGGCCTCCTCCTGCTCCTCGAGGGCGAACGGGCCGGTGGAGTGCCACTGGTCGACGAGGTCGGACTCGGCGCGGGCGAAGCCGGCGCCCTTGCGGGTCACGACGTGGACAAGCACTCCGGCGCGGTCCTCGGCCTCGGCCAGGACCCGGGCGCGGGTGAGCGCCTGCGCGAGCGCTCCGAGGTCATGACCGTCCACGGGGCCGACGTAGCCCAGCCCGAGGGCGGTGAAGACGTCCTCGCCCGGGGCGACGTCCCCGGCGCGGAGCGCCGCGAGATGCGCGGCGAGACCTCCGACGGTCGGGGCATAGGAGCGCGTATTGTCGTTCAAGACCACGACGGTGCGGGAGCCGCGGTCCGTGGCGAGCTCGTTGAGCGCCTCGAGTCCGACGCCGCCCGTGAGCGCCCCGTCGCCGATCACGGCGACCGTCGCCCCGTCGACCCCGGCGAGCCGATGAGCGCGGTCCAGACCGTGAGCCCAGGCGATCGACCCGGAGGCGTGGGAGTTCTCGACCACGTCGTGCGGGGATTCGGAGCGATCCGGATAGCCCGAGACGCCGCCGGCGCTGCGCAGGCCGGAGAGGTCGGCACGACCGGTGATCATCTTGTGCACGTAGGCCTGATGCCCGGTGTCGAAGACGATCGGCTCGGCCGGTGAGCGGAACTCGCGGTGGAGGGCGATCGTCAGCTCGACCACGCCGAGGTTCGGTCCCAGGTGTCCGCCGGTGCGCGAGCAGATCTCGAGCAGGCGGCGACGGAGGGTGCGGGCGAGACCGGGGAGCCGGTCGGCGGGGAGCCGACGGAGGGCCTCCGGGTCCGAAGGGATCGGTACGTCGACGGGTGCCGCGGCGGCCGACGACTGCGGTGTCGTCCGGGGGCGCGGAGGTCCGGTGAGGGAGCGCTGCTGAGTGGTGGGCACGCGCGGTCCTCCCTGGGGTGCGGGGGCGGGACTCGCTCAGAATACGTCGTGCTGACCTGGATCGACGGCCGACATGGTCACATCCGTGCACATCTTCACCGGGGTTTCACGGTCACCGTCCGGCGTCTGCAATGGCGTGCAGATCGGGTGATCAGGGGTGCTCGTGCGGGGCGCTGGAGACCCGCGCGGACCCGTCCACGACGACGGCGCCCCGCCCGGCATTTGCCGGACGGGGCACCGTCTGTCACGCAGTACGTCGATCAGGCCGGAACCTACTGCCTGATCTCCTACCGCTCGTCCCTCGCAGTACGTCGATCAGGCCGGAACCTACTGCCTGATCTCCTACCGCTCGTCCCTCGCAGTACGTCGATCAGGCCGGAACCTACTGCCTGATCTCCTACCGCTCGTCCCTCGCAGTACGTCGATCAGGCCGGAACCTACTGCCTGATCTCCTACCGCTCGTCCCTCGCAGTACGTCGATCAGGCCGGAACCTACTGCCTGATCTCCTACCGCTCGTCCCTCGCAGTACGTCGATCAGGCGACGAGCGAGCGCAGGACGTACTGCAGGATGCCGCCGTTGCGGAAGTAGTCCGCCTCGCCGGGGGTGTCGATACGGACCACCGCGTCGAAGGTGACGACCGAGCCGTCCTCCTTGGTGGCGGTGACGGCCACGGTCTTCGGGGTCGTGCCCTCGTTCAGCGCGGTGACGCCCGCGATGTCGAAGGTCTCGGTCCCGTCGAGCCCGAGCGAGTCGGCGCTCTCCCCCGCCGGGAACTGCAGCGGCAGCACGCCCATGCCGATGAGGTTCGAGCGGTGGATGCGCTCGTAGCTCTCGGTGATGACGGCCTTGACGCCCAGGAGCTTGGTGCCCTTGGCGGCCCAGTCGCGCGAGGAGCCGGTGCCGTACTCCTTGCCGGCCAGCACCACCAGCGGGATGTCCTCCGCCGCGTACGCCTGCGCCGCGTCGTAGATGAACTCCTGCTCGCCGGTCAGGAAGTTCTTCGTGTACCCGCCCTCGACGCCGTCGAGCAGCTGGTTCTTGATGCGGATGTTCGCGAAGGTGCCGCGGATCATCACCTCGTGGTTGCCGCGCCGCGACCCGTAGGAGTTGAAGTCCTTGCGGGCCACGCCGTGCTCCTGCAGGTACTTCCCGGCCGGGGAGTCGAGCTTGATGGAACCCGCGGGCGAGATGTGGTCCGTGGTGGTGGAGTCGCCGAGCTTGGCGAGCACCCGCGCACCGCGGATGTCCTCGACCGGCTCGGGGGTCTGGCCCATGCCCTCGAAGTACGGGGGCTTGCGCACGTAGGTGGACTCGGCATCCCAGTCGAAGGTCGCGCCCTCGGGGGTCTCCAGCCCGCGCCAGCGCTCATCGCCGGTGAAGACGTCCTGATAGTCGGCGGAGAACATCTCCTGGGTGATGTTCTCGCCGATCACACGCTCGACATCGGTCGGGTTCGGCCAGATGTCGCGCAGGTAGACGTCCTGGCCGTCCTTGTCGGTGCCCAGCGGGTCGTTCTCGAAGTCGAAGTCCATCGTGCCCGCGAGCGCGTAGGCGATGACCAGCGGCGGGGACGCCAGGTAGTTCATCTTCACGTCGGGGTTGATGCGGCCCTCGAAGTTGCGGTTGCCCGAGAGCACCGCGGTGACCGCGAGGTCCTTCTCGGCGATGGCCTCGGAGATCTCCGCATCCAGCGGGCCGGAGTTGCCGATGCAGGTGGTGCAGCCGTAGCCCACCAGGTGGAAGCCGAGCTGCTCGAGGGCGGGCCACAGGCCGGCCTTCGTGTAGTAGTTCGTGACGACCTGCGAGCCGGGGGCCATGGAGGTCTTGACCCACGGCTTGGCCGCGAGGCCGCGGTCCACGGCGTTCTGGGCCAGCAGGCCGGCGGCCATCATCACCGAGGGGTTCGAGGTGTTGGTGCAGGAGGTGATCGAGGCGATCGAGACGATGCCGTGGTCGATCTCGAAGTCCCTGCCCTTGACCTGGACGGGGTTCGAGGCGCGGCCGACGACGTGCTGGTGCACGGGCGCGGCGCCGCCCGACTCGTTGTCGGAGTCGGGGGTCGCGGGATCCGACGCCGGGAAGGAGCCGTCGCCGTTCGTCTGCACCGGATGATCGGCGGCGTACGAGGGCAGCACCTCGCGGAAGGACTCCTTGGCCTCGGTGAGGATGATGCGGTCCTGGGGACGCTTCGGGCCGGCGATCGAGGGGACCACGGTGGAGAGGTCCAGCTCGAGGTACTCGGAGTAGGCGACCTCGATGCTCGGGTCGTGCCACAGGCCCTGGCGCTTGGCGTAGGCCTCGACGAGCGCGAGCTGCTCCTCGGAGCGGCCGGTGAGGCGGAGGTAGTCGACGGTGACGTCGTCGATCGGGAAGATCGCGCAGGTCGAGCCGAACTCCGGGCTCATGTTGCCGATGGTCGCGCGGTTCGCGAGCGGGACCTGGGAGACGCCCTCGCCGTAGAACTCGACGAACTTGCCGACCACGCCCTGCTGGCGGAGCATCTCGGTGATGGTGAGCACGACGTCGGTCGCGGTCGCCGCGGCGGGGATCTCGCCGGTGAGCTTGAAGCCGACCACCTTGGGGATCAGCATCGACACGGGCTGGCCCAGCATCGCGGCCTCGGCCTCGATGCCGCCGACGCCCCAGCCGAGCACGCCCAGGCCGTTGACCATGGTGGTGTGGGAGTCGGTGCCGACGCAAGAGTCCGGGTACGCGCGCAGGACCGGCGCCTCCCCGTTGACGGACACCTCACGGGTCATGACGGTCCGGGCCAGGTACTCGATGTTGACCTGGTGGACGATGCCGGTGCCCGGGGGGACGACCTTGAAGTCGTCGAAGGCGGTCTGGCCCCAGCGCAGGAACTGGTAGCGCTCGCGGTTGCGCTCGTACTCGAGCTCCATGTTCTTCTCGAGCGCGTCCAGGCGGCCGGCGACGTCGATCATGACGGAGTGGTCGATGACCATCTCGGCCGGGGCGAGCGGGTTGATCTTCTCGGGGTCGCCGCCGAGGTCCTCCATCGCCTCGCGCATGGTGGCGAGGTCGACGACGCAGGGCACGCCGGTGAAGTCCTGCATGATCACGCGGGCCGGGGTGAACTGGATCTCCGTCGCGGGCTCGGCGGAGGGATCCCACGAGGCCAGAGCGCGGACGTGATCGGCGGTGATGTTCGCGCCGTCCTCGGTGCGCAGCAGGTTCTCGAGCAGGACCTTGAGGCTGTAGGGCAGCTTCTCGGCGCCCGGCACGGCGTCGAGGGCGTAGATCTCGTAGTCGGTCCCGCCGACGGCGAGCTGCTGCTTCGCGTGGAACGAGTCGATGGTGCTCATGGAAGAACTCCTCGGTTGATGGGCGACCCCCTCATCGTAGGCGCGCGCACCGACGGCGGCAGGCGAACGCGCCGACCGCCGATCCGGACGAGTGTGCAGGTGAGGTGGTGGTCTGCAGGGGCGACCCCGGCAGATATCTTGAAGTCAAGATAAATTCTACCACGGATCGGGGCCTCCAGCTGACAGGTCGTCAGCTCGGCCCGGGGCGGGTCGGCCGCCTGCCCAGACCGGTTCAGACCCGCTCGAGGACCGCGACGGACTCGATGTGGTGCGTGTGCGGGAAGAGGTCGAAGGCCCGCAGCTCGGTGAGGCCCCATCCCTTCTTCTCGATCGCGGCGAGGTCCCGGGCGAGGGTCGATGGCTCGCAGGACACGTAGACGATGCGCTGCCGCACCGCGGCGGCGAGCAGGTCCATCAGTTCGAGCCCGGCGCCGTTGCGCGGCGGATCCAGGACCACCACGTCGACCCCGCCGCGCCGGGCGCGCACCCAGTCGGTGACGTCGGCCGTGCCGGTCGACACCTGCGGGAGGTCCTGGAGGTTCTCCGCGGCGAGCTGAGAGGCCCGTCGGTTCCCCTCGACGGAGACGACGGTGCCGTCCCGCCCCACCTGCTCGGCGGCGACGGCGGCGAACAGCCCCACCCCGCCGTAGAGGTCCCAGGCGCTGCCGCCGCGAGGTGCGCGCAGCGCCGTCGAGACGGCCTCGCTGAGCAGCTCGGCGGCCCGGCGATGGGACTGCCAGAACCCGGTCGCCGAGACCGCGAACAGCCGATCGCCGACGCGCTCGCGCACCATGCCGTCACCGCGGAGCGGGACGAGCCCGCGAGAGGTCCGCACGGACACGTCCACATCGCCCCACTCCTCGGGGACGCGGATCGTCGCCGGGTCCAGGTCCCGGCCCACCAGGACCACCGAGGCGGGGCCGACCGAGGGGGCGACCGCGTCGATGGCCTCCACGCCCTCCGGCGCCGTCCAGGATCCGAGGTCGAGATCGCGGATCGCGCGGGCCGCGAGCGGGTTCGCCCCGAGCGGGTGCACGTCGTGGGAGCGCCAGCCGCGCATCCCCACGTGCCCCTCCTCGTCGACCGCGAAGCGCATGCGCGTGCGCCAGCCGAGTCCGTCCATGTCGTGGGTGGCCGGCTCGACCTGCACCTCCTCGATGGGATAGCTGCTCACCCCGGCGCGGCGCAGGAGCTCCTGCATGACTTCGGTCGCGATGCGGCGCTGCGCGGGCAGGGCGATGTGGGACCACTCGGCACCGCCGATCCCCTCGGCGGAGGCCTCCTCCCACACCGTCGGGACGCGATCGACCCCGGGCTCGAGGACCTCGACCGCCTCGGCGCGCCAGAAGCGCGCATCGGGCTTCTCGGCCGGATCGTCGAGGAGGCGCGCGATCACCGTCTCCCCCGGGGCGGTCCCGCGCACGAACACGACCCGGCCCTCATGGCGGGCCACGAAGGTGCCCCCGGCGGCGGGCGCGCCGACGGAGAGGGTGAGGAGTCGTCCGTCCGGCGCCGGGCCGCTCGCGTCGCGTTCGGGGTCCGTGCTCATCGGTCCACTCCCTCTCCGCCCGCGTCTGGACGTCGCGGGACCGGCTCCGGTCGATCAGGTGGCTGCTCCGCTGGAATCTGACAGCGGTCATGTCGGCGACCAGTGTCCCACCACCGCGGGCGTCCCGGGGACATCCCGCGCCCGGCGCGTCCGCTCAGCCCGCGTCGGCGGCCGCGCGCCGCGCGAGCAGCGCCCGGTGGAGCAGCCACACCAGGTAGGCGATGACGGCGAAGGCCGGCAGACCCATGACCAGCTTGGCGACGCCGAGGGCGGCGACCTGGCCGGTGAGGAGCAGCGGGACCTGCACCGCGAGCTTCGCGACGTAGAGCCCGAGGAAGAGCAGCGTCGCCCGGGTGTAGACGCGGCGCGCGTCGGGGTCCTCGGCCCAGTCCTGCACCCGCGGGTCCAGCACCCCGACCACGAGACCCACGAGGGGCCGCCGAGCGAGCAGCGAGACCAGCAGCACCAGCACGGAGACGGCGTTGATCGCGATCCCCGGGGCGTAGAAGTCGGTGCCGTCGCCCGAGCGGATGGCGAGGACGGCGCCGAGGGCGACCCCGAGCAGACCCCCGAGCACCGTGGCCGGGCTCTGCCGCTGGACCAGGCGCACCACGAGCAGCACGGCCACGACCCCGACCGCGGCGAGGGCGGCGGCCATCACCGAACGGGTCACCAGGTACAGCACGAGGAAGACGAGGGTCGGCAGGACCGACTCGGCGACGCCGCGCGGCCCGCCGATCGCCTGAGCGACCGAGAACTCCTCCTGCTGCAGCACGCCGCCGAGGCCCGTGCTCGGGGCCGACGAGCCCTCCGAAGGCCGCTCCGGCGTGGGAGTCGTCGTCCCGGGGTCCCGGGGCTCGGTGCCGGCGGCGCTCATCCGACCTCGGTGATCTCGGGACCGCGGGCCAGCGGGTCGAGCGGGCCCTCGGCGATCTGGGCGAGGCCGGGACGCTGGCCGGGAAGGTGCAGCGGGATCAGCTCCTGGGGAGCCATCGCCTCGGTGCCGCGCACGACGACCAGGCGGGAGATCAGGGTCTCGAAGCGCTCGGCCTGGGCGCGGTCGCCGAGTGCCTTCCCGGTGAGGATCGCGCGCAGGAACCAGCGCGGGCCGTCGACGCCGAGGAAGCGCGCCGGGCGATAGCCGGTGCGTCCGTCGGCGCGCTTGACGGGCAGGCGGGTGATCAGCTCGGTGCCGAACACACCGGGACGGGTCTCGGCGGTGCCGCCCTGCTTGACCACGGAGTCGCGCAGCGAAGTGCGCACCTCGTCCCACAGTCCGCGGGACTTGGGGGCGGCGAAGGCCTGGACCTGGAGGGAGGATCCCTCGATCACGAGGTTCGCGCCGGTGACGTTGCCGCTGCGCTGGTCGACCTCCATGCGCAGTTCCATCCCGTCGATGGTGGGGACGAGCAGCGCACCGAGGTCGATCCGGTCCTCCTCGGGGGCGTCGTGGGCGTCGAAGGGCCCCGCGTCGAGGTGATCCGGTCGCTCGACGGTGTCGTCGCCGTCGGCGGGTGCGTCCGCGCCCTCCGACCGGGTCGCGTCCTCGGTGTCGGCCTCCTCGCCCGGCGTCCCGGGGTCGTCGGTGTCGAGCGCGTCCAGGCCCTCGATCTCCTCGACCTCGGCCTTCTTCCTGCGGGAGAACAGTCCCATCCTCATCCCTCCTGCTGCTGTTCGCGGTCGGACAGGGCGGCGGCGAGCCCGCCGCTCGAGCCGAAGCCCGCCTGAGCCCGGTCCGTCTCGTCCAGGTCCTCGACGTCCTCGAGCACGGGGGCGAGGAAGGGCACCACGACCAGCTGGGCGATGCGATCCCCGACCCGCAGCGTGACCGACTGCTCGAGGTCCGTGTTGTGCAGGGCCACCTTGACGGGCCCGCGGTACCCGGCGTCCACGACGCCGGGGCCGTTGAGCACCGTGACGCCGTGCTTCGCCGCGAGCCCGGAGCGCGGGCAGACGAGGCCGACCGTGCCGGCCGGGAGCGCGATGGCCAGGCCGGTGTCGACCAGGGCGCGACCTCCGGGCGGGATCACGACGTCCTCGGCGCTCGCGAGATCGAGGCCGGCGTCGTCGTGATGGGCGCGATGAGGCAGCGGAGTCCCGGGAGCACGACGGACCCGCAGGGTCGTGCCGCGCGGATCCGGGGAGCCGGGGGCTGAGGGCATCTCGGGCATGGGGTCCAGGGTAGGCGCTGGGACGACCGGTGCGCGCGACGGCCCTCGGCGACCTGTGCCCGGGACCTCCCCGCGGGCACCCCGGACGGGCGTGAGAACATGGCGGCATGTCCGCCGATCCCGCCGATACCGTGTCCCCGCGCCCCGCAGGAGATCCTCCCGCGATCGGGGAGGACGGTCGGCTCTTCCACGAGCGCCTGCTGCCCGGACCCGGCACCGCGGCGGTCGTCGTGCTGCTGGCCGTGGTGGTCGGCATCGCCGTGGCGCCGCTCGGGACCATCGGGGCCCTCGTCGCGGGCGTCCTCGCCCTGATCGTGGGAGCAGTGGTCATCGTCCTGGCCTCGCCCGTGCTCGAGGTCGCTGGCGGCGAGCTGCGCCTGGGCCGGGCGCACATCCCCACGGAGCTGCTCGGCGAGCCGGAGGTGCTCCGCGGCGAGGACTGGCAGCGGACGATGGGGCAGGATTTCGAGCCCCTCGCCCACCACTGCACGCGGCCCTGGGTCGCACGGGGCCTGCGCATCGCGGTGCTCGACGCCGAGGACCCCACGACGGCGTGGGTCGCCTCCACCCGTCGGCCCGAGGACCTCGCGCTCGCGGTGCGCACCGCGCAGGCCGCCACCGCCCGCTGAGGCGCCGACTCCGCCCGGGAGCTCGAGCCCGGCTCCGGAGCACGGGGCCGGCTCGGACCGGAGACGACGACGGCGCCGCCCCTCAGGGGGACGGCGCCGTGATCGGGGCGGGTGCTCGCTCAGGCGGCGGCGCACTCCTTGCAGATGATGAGGGTGCCCTCGACGTGATCGATCTGGCTGCGGTGCTTCACCAGGAAGCAGCTCGCGCAGGTGAACTCGTCGGCCTGACGCGGGAGGACCCGGACGGAGAGCTCCTCGCCCGAGAGATCGGCGCCCGGCAGCTCGTAGGAATCCGCGGCCTCGGCCTCGTCCTCATCCACCACCGGGGTCGCGGCCTCGTTCCGGCGACCCTTCAGCTCCTCGATCGAGTCCTCGCCGGACTCGTCGTCGTTCTTGCGCGGTGCGTCGTAATCAGTGGCCATCTACGGTCCGTTCTGGGTTGTCTCGAGTGTTCTCGGAGGGTCGTTCGACCTGTGGGGCGGGGGCCGTCCGTCGTCGTGGAACGCCGGCCGGTCCCCCGGTGGTCGACGCGCTTCCCAACGCGGAATGCGGCGGCATTATTGCAGAGAGGCCTGCGGGACTCAACAGGATGCCACCCGGAGCACGACACGCGGCGATCCGAGCCCTTGAGCGGGCCCGGTGAGCAGGCTCGCGCGGTAAGGTCGCGGCCTAGCGGACGCACGGCCCGCGGGGTGCCCACGCCCCACAGCGCCCCGCCGCGCCCCGACGTGGGTGCGCACACGGCGACCGCAGGACGCAGGCCAGGGCAGCGACGGAGAGGACGACGATGCGAGAGCTCGAGCTCGACGGGATCCATGACGACGGGGAGCACCTGATCCTCGTCGACTCGGAGGGGACCCGCTTCACAGTGCGCATCGACGCCGCCCTGCGCGCCGCCGTCCGCACCGACCGCCCCGCCCTCGGCGCGATCCAGGCGGCCTCCTCCGCTCCGGTGCGCCCCCGCGAGATCCAAGCGATGCTCCGCGCGGGCCGCAGCGCCGAGGAGATCTCCGAGTCCGCCGACATCCCGCTCGAGCACGTGCGCCGCTACGAGGGGCCCGTGCTCGCCGAGCGCGAGTGGACGGCGCAGCGCGCCGGCACCTTCCCCGTCGGCCGGGGCGGACCCGCCCTGCTCGAGGTGGTGCGCGAGCGTCTCCTGGCCCGCGAGGCCGCCGGCGATACCGCCTGGGACGCCTGGCGCCGCCCCGACGGCACCTGGACCCTCGAGCTGACCTTCGCGGCGGGGGGACGTACCCGTCAGGCGCAGTGGATCGCCGACCTCGAGACCCGCACCGTGACCCCGATCGACGACGAGGCCCGCTGGATCAGCGATGAGGACGCCCCTCCCGCGCCCACCCGCGGCCCAGCCCGCCTGATGGCCGTCAAGAGCGCGGTGTACGACGTGGAGAGCGACGACTCGATCGACGAGACCACCGGCGCTCCCCGTCGCAGCCGGAACACCTGGCCCGGCGCGCGCCCCGGCCGGACCGATCAGCCGGGGCGGCCCTCTGCCTTCGAGGAGGATGAGCTCGAGGCGCTCAACGCCCGTCGCGGACTGCGCTCGGTGCCGCCGCTGGACGACGGCGGCACGGTGTGGTCGAGCCTCGCGGACGAGGAGACCCCGGAGACGGCGCCCGCGCGCGCCACCGGCAGCGACGAGCCGGCAGACCTCGATGAGACCGCCGATCCCGCCGACCGTGAGGCGCTCGCCGAGCACGACGCCACGCGCCCCGCGACCGGGATCTCCGAGCGGGACGAGGACCAGGATCCCGTGGCTGAAGACGACATCGAGGCCGCCGGGCCGGACGCGGACGAGACCGCACCGGTGGCGTCGGCGGACCAGGAGGAGCCGGCCGAGGGCTCCGCCCCGATCGGCGCGGTGCACCACCAGGAGACGGTCGACCTCACGCCGCTGCCCGGCTTCGACCATCTCCCGTCGGCCCGGAGCGCCTCGGACGAGTCCGAGAACCCCGCCGCGGAGGACGCCCCCGCGAAGCCGGCGCGCCCTGCGCGCTCCAAGTCCAAGCGCTCCTCGATCCCCAGCTGGGACGAGATCGTCTTCGGCTCGAAGCACGACTGAGGCCGGCAGAGCTGAAGGAGGCCGGTCCGCCTCCTCTCGGATCTGCCCTGGCTCTGACCTGCCCCGGCGCGGACCTGCCCTCGCTCAGACCGTCACGGTGAGCAGCGGCACCCAGGACTCTGCCGCGGTGAGCGATCCGTGGACGCCGATCAGCGTCGGCGCCCCGGTGGGCCGCCGGGAGGAGTCCTCGATGTTCCACCGACCCCGGGCGAGCAGCTGCACGTCACCGAGGCGCCCGGCCACGCGCGGGTCCGGTGCGCGTCCCGCCGGGCCGAGGAGTCCGATGCGCAGGACCTCCTCCCGCTCGAGCACGAGCGCCCGCTCGCCGAGGAGCTCCCGCAGGGCGCCGGCCAGATCGGCCTCCGCCCCGGGCACCGCGAAGAGCGTCGCCGCCCGCGGCTCCCCCGCGACCTCCGCGATCAGACGGTGGACCGCCGGATGCTCGGCCAGGTCGATCGTGCGCTGCGGCGAGGTGTCGACCATGCCGTGATCCGCGGTGACGTGGATCCGCGTGCCGCGCGGCAGGCGACGCAGCAGGGCACCGAGCAGCGCGTCCGCCTCGGCCAGCGCATCCCGCCACGCCTCGGAGTCGATCCCGTGATGGTGTCCGGCGTGATCGACCGCGTCGTGGTGCAGGTGCACGAGCCCATCGGGCCCGGCCCGGTGCAACGCCGTGCGCACCGCCTCGACCCGATCGCCACGGCCGTGCGCCAGGAAGTCCCACCCCCGGTAGGCCGCTCCCGTGAGGTGCGAGCGCTGATGCTTCGCGGGTGCGACCTGCACCGCATGCCGTGTCCCCGCCTCCACCGGGGTGGGCAGCGGCATCCACTCCTCCGGGCGGACCCGCGGGTCCCCGGTCAGCTGGTTCACGACCGTGCCCGTCGCCGGATCGCGGGTGAGATAGCCGATCACGCCGTGCTCGAGCGGGCTGAGTCCGGTGTGCAGCGACACCATGGCGCTCGCCGTGGTCGACGGGGCGACGGTCCGGATCCGGCGGACCTCCCCCTCCAGGCGCCTCAGCGTGGGGGTGAGCGAGCGGTGCTCGCGGAGCAGGTCCGCCCCGACGCCGTCGAGCAGGAGCACGAGGTCCCGACCGGGCTGCGGGCGGTGCAGCAGGGGCGGCAGCACGTCGAGCAGTCCGGGGCGCGCCCCGTCGGCGAACGGCGGGGGCAGCAGGTCTCCCGGCCACTCCACGGGGCCGGGGAGGGTCGACGCGGTCACCGGGGCGGTCAGTCGTCGAGGGCGTCGACCGCGTCGAGCAGGGCGCCGTGGAAGCGGAGCGCCTCCTGCACGGCGCGGGGGCCGTCCGCGAGGGCGCTCACGCGCAGGGCGAGGTCGGCGGGGGCGACGGTGCCGGTGTAGCCGTGGTCGACCTGGCACGACGGGTCGTCGCAGACGGCGCGCTCGAGATCCATGCGGTGGGAACCGCTCCAGGAGATGCCGAGGGTGATCTCGGCCTCCGTGCCCGGCGCCTTCTGACCGTCGGTGTCGAAGACCTGGCTGAGACCGGTCGCCGACACCCGGCGCAGACGGATGCGCTCGGTGGTGGAGACCACCTGGCTCGGGTTGAGCTGATCCTCGGGGTCGTCGTCGAGATGGGTGACCAGGAGATGGGCGGCGGTCAGCACCACCACGGTGAGGTGCCTCCGGACCTCAGGACCGTCGAAGGTCGTCTCGGGACGCACCAGATGGGCGAGCACCGGGGCGCCGCGCAGGGAGCGCTCGATGCTCTGCCCCGCGATGTGGGGGAAGTAACCGGCGCTCTCGAGCTGGTCGATCAGGTCGTCGGGCAGTACGGAGGTCATCGGCCCAGTCTGTCACGCTCCTCCGGCACGGTGCAGGGCTCCTCGACGGGCGGCACGACCGGTCCGGACCGGGTGCGAGCAGGCGGGCAGCGCTGCCCTCAGAACCCGGCCGGGCCGGCGAGCGCGCGCCGGATCCCGTCGGTGCGGTTCGGGGCGGGGGCGAGCCGTCCCTCGGCGCCGACGACGGCGACCCCGTCCTGCCCGACGAGGACCGGGTACAGGTCGAGGCGGGAGAGCTCCGGGAGGTCCTCCGCGAGCATCCCGATGCGCACCAGCAGATCGGCGAGCGCCGCGCGGTCCGCGGGGGGCAGCCCGCGGGTGCCGTCGAGCTTCACCGCCGAGGCCGGGGCGCGCGTCAGCCGCGCCGCGGCGGCCTCGCTGAAGGGCGGGATCGCGTAGGAGATGTCGTCGAGCAGATCGGTCGCGTCGCCCGCGACGGAGAGGCTGACGACGGGCCCGAGCGAGGGGTCCTCGATGCTGCGCACCACCATCGCCACCCCGGGCGGGGCCATGGCCTGCACGGCGAGGGCCGCGCTCGAGAAGGACAGGTCCCGGCGCATGGACTCGAGAGCGTGGCGCAGCTGCACCTCGTCGGGGATCTCGAGCCGCACCCCGCCGAGGTCCGCGCGATGACGCAGCACCGGGTCGGTGCTCTTGAGGGCGACGGGATAGCCGATCCGCGCCGCGACCTCGACCGCCTCCTCGTCGTCCCGCACCGGGACGGCCTCGAGCAGCGGCACGCCGTACGCCGCCAGCAGCTCGGCGAGGTCCTCGGCGGTGAGGTCGACCTCGGCCGTCGCACCCTCGGGCAGCAGCCGGTCGACGAGGGCGCGGGCCGCCGCGCGGTCGACGTCCTCCCGTCGCGCGGGCTCGTCGTCGTCTGCCGCGGGCCGCAGCGCGGCGGCGAGCATGCCGGCTCCGGCGCGCACCACGCCGAAGGGCGTCGCGTGGACGGGCGGGAGTTCCGAATCGGCGCGCACCGCGGCCTGCACGGCGGCGAAGCGCTCGGCGCTGGTGATCAGGCAGACGAGCAGGACCACCTCGGAGTGCCGGGCGATCTGCGCCATCTGCCGGATCAGCTCCGTCGGATCGGAGGTGAGCGGGTCGAGCACCCCGGCGATCACCAGGTCCACCTCGCCGAGCGCCGCCATCGAGGTGAAGGCGCGCTGCACGAGGCGGGGGTCCGGGGCGAGCGGGACCGAGCGGTTGTCGGCGACCACGTCGAGCCCGGCCTCGTCGGCCGCTCCGCGCAGGGCCGCGCCGAGCGCAGCGGTGTTGGAGAGCAGTCCGGTGCGCGGCCCCGGCGGGAGGCCCTGGCGTCCGAGCGCGTCGACGACGTCGAGCAGGTGGTCCACCCCCTGGGCCTGCACCACCCCGGCGGAGTCGAGCACCTGGTCGAGGGCGCGGCGCGGGAGCTCGGAGAGCCGGACGTCGTGCCCGGGCGGTCCGCTCGTCGCGAGGCCCGGTGGGCGCAGCACGATCACGGGCGTGCGCCGCGTGATGCGACGGGCGAGACGGGTGAACTTGCGGGGGTTGCCCATCGACTCGAGCGCCAGGGCGATCACCCCCACCTCCTCGGCGTCCTCCCAGTACTGCAGGGTGTCGTTGAGGGAGACGTCCGCCCGATTGCCGGCGCCGACGAACTCGTGCAGTCCGATGCCGCGCGTGTCGGCCCCCGCGAGCAGCAGGGCGGAGAGGGCGCTTGACTGCCCGGCGAGCGCGACGCGGCCGGGACGCGGCATGGCGGGGGCGAGGGAGAGGCTGATGGCGTCCTCGCCCGTGCGCAGGAAACCGAGCGATCCGGGGCCGAGCAGGCGCATGCCGTGGCGTCGGGCGCGGGCGACGAGCTCCCGCTGCAGGGCCCGTCCGCCGTCGCTGTCGGAGAAGCCCTCGGTGGGGATCACGACGGATCGGACGCCGATCTCCACGCACTCCTCGATCGCCCCGAGACAGGCCTCGGGGCGCAGGGCGATCACGGCCAGGTCCACCGGTCCCGGGACGTCGCCGATCCGGGCGCGGGTGCGATGCCCGCGCAGCTCGAACGACTCACGGGAGACGACGTGCACGGCCCCGGTGTAGCCGGACCGCTCGAGCGCGGTCAGGAAGCGCCCGCCGACGGAGTCGTCCCGGGAGGAGACGCCGACGAGGAGCACCGAGCGGGGATGCAGCAGGAGCTCCATGGCCCGTGCCTCGGCACGATGCTCGCGCTCGGCCATGACCTGCAGGGAGCGCGCCGTGGGATCGATGCGGAAGGTGACCTGCACGACCCCGTCGTCGAGGGTGCGCTCGACGTCGAAGCCGGCATCGGTGAACACCCCGATCATCCGTGCGTTCTGCGGGAGCACCTCGGCGACGAAGACCCCGATCCCCCGTTCGCGGGCGGCGGCCGCGAGATGCTCGAGCAGCACCGAGCCTAGCCCGGTCCCCTGTCGCGAGTCGGCCACGTTGAAGGCGACCTCGGCCTCCCCCGGTCCGGTGCGGTCGTACCGGGCGACGGCGATGATCTCCTCGCCCACCTCGACGACGAAGGCCACCCGGTCGCGATGGTCGACGACGGTGAAGCGCGCCAGGTCACGAGGGGACAGCCGCGGCATCGGCGCGAAGAACCGCAGGTAACGGGACTGCTCGGACTGGGCGACGTGAAAGGCCTGGAGGGCGTCGGCGTCGGAGGGCCGGATGGGGCGCAGGTGCGCCGCGGTGCCGTCGCGCAGGGCGATGTCCGCCTCCCAGTGGGCGGGATAGGCGAGCCGCGGACGGCGGCCCTCGGCAGGACCTCCCGGGCTCGCGGTCCCCGGGCGGCGGCGTCCGGGGCGCCGGTCCTCACGTCGCTCGACCATGTCCGGATCCTATCGTCGCAGGCCGTGCGCGGGACGGTTCTCACGTCCCGCGGACGGCCCCGTCTGCCGGGATCGGTGCCGGTCATGCGCGATGATGTCCCCCATGGCCCGATCACGAAGCACCCAGCCCCCCGGCGCGGGAGATGCGGTCGACGAGACCATCGTCGACATCGACGTCACCAGCGAGATGGAGTCCTCGTTCCTCGAGTACGCCTACTCGGTGATCTACTCGCGGGCCCTGCCGGACGCGCGCGACGGCCTCAAGCCCGTGCAGCGCCGCATCCTCTACATGATGAGCGAGATGGGCCTGCGCCCCGACCGCGGCCACGTCAAGAGCCAGCGCGTCGTCGGCGAGGTGATGGGCAAGCTCCATCCTCACGGCGACACCGCCATCTACGACGCCCTGGTGCGGATGGCGCAGAGCTTCAACATGCGCCTGCCGCTCGTGGACGGGCACGGCAACTTCGGCTCGCTCGACAACGGTCCGGCGGCGCCGCGCTACACCGAGGCGCGTCTGGCCCGGGCGGCGCTGCTGATGACCGAGTCGCTGGACGAGGACGTCGTGGACCGCGTCCCGAACTACGACAATCAGCTCACCCAGCCCGAGGTGCTCCCCGCCCAGTACCCGAACTTGCTGGTCAACGGCGCCTCGGGGATCGCCGTCGGCATGGCCACGAACATGGCCCCGCACAACCTCGTGGAGGCGATCTCGGCGGCGCGGCACCTGATCGATCACCCGGAGGCGACGCTCGAGGAGCTGATGCGCTTCGTCCCCGGTCCGGATCTCCCCACCGGCGGGCGGATCATCGGGCTGGGCGGGATCCGGGACGCGTACCGCACGGGACGCGGCTCCTTCAAGATGCGCGCCACCACCCGCATCGAGAACATCACCTCGCGGCGCAAGGGCATCGTCGTCACCGAGCTGCCCTACCAGGTCGGTCCCGAGAAGGTCGCCGAGAAGCTGCGCGACGCGGTCCAGGCGAAGCGGGTCCAGGGCATCACCGACTACCAGGACCTCACGGACCGTCATCACGGCCTCCGGCTCGTGCTCACCGTGAAGTCCGGCTTCGAGCCCGAGGCGGTGCTCGAGCAGCTGTACCGGTACACGCCGCTCGAGGAGTCCTTCGGGATCAACAACGTGGCGCTCGTGGACGGGCAGCCGCGCACCCTGGGCCTCAAGCAGATGCTCGAGGTCTTCGTCGACCACCGGATCACCGTGGTGCGCCGCCGCACCGAGCATCGGCTGGCGAAGCGGAAGGCACGGCTGCACCTGGTCGAGGGCCTGCTGCTCGCGATCCTGGACATCGACGAGGTGATCCAGATCGTCCGCACCAGCGACGACGCGGAGATCGCGCGCGGTCGTCTGATGCAGGTCTTCGACCTCACCGAGGTGCAGGCCGAGTACATCCTCGAGCTACGCCTGCGGCGCCTGACCAAGTTCTCGCAGATCGATCTCGAGGCGGAGCGCGACGAGCTGCGCCGGGAGATCGAGGCGCTCGAGGAGATCCTGGGCTCCGACGAGGTGCTGCGCCGGCTGGTCTCCGACGAGCTGGCCGCCGTCGCCGCGGAGCACGGCGATGCCCGGCGCACGGTGCTGTTGGAGTCCTCCGCCGCCCCGGCTCCCACCGCGGGGGCGTCGCTCGAGGTCGCCGACGAGCCGTGCCGCGTGCTGTTCACCGGCACGGGCCTGGTCGCCCGGGCCGCCGGGGAGGAGCCGCTGCGCCGCGACGGGCAGCGGGGGGCGCATGACGTGATCGTCTCGGACGTGCTCACCTCGACCCGCTCGGCGGTGGGCGTGGTCACCGATCGCGGCCGTCTGCTGCGCCTGTCCGTCGTGGATCTGCCGACGCTCGCCCCGACGGCGGGGGCGCCGTCCCTCGCCGGCGGCACCCGGCTCGCGGATCTCGTGGACCTCGAGCGGGACGAGCGGGCCCTCGCGCTGGTCCGCGTCGCGGAGGACGATCTCTCCCGCGGCGGGGCGATCGCGCTCGGCACCCGCCAGGGCGTGGTGAAGCGGGTCCAGCTCGACTTCCCCCGCACCGACGGCTTCGAGATCATCTCCCTGAAGGACGGGGACGCCGTGGTGGGAGTGGTCGATCTCGAGGTCGACGCGGACCTGGATCTCGTGTTCGTCACCTCCGACGCCCAGCTCCTCCACTTCCCCGCCTCCGGGATCCGACCCCAGGGCCGGGCCGCGGGCGGCGTGGCCGGAATCAAGCTCGCTGACGGCGCGCGGGTGATCAGCTTCGGGGCGATCGACGTCACCGCTCCCGCCGACGTGGTCACCGTGGCCGGCAGCTCCGCGACGCTGCCGCTGCTGCAGACCGGCTCTCTCAAGGTCTCCCCGCTCACCGACTTCCCGGCCAAGGGCCGGGCCACCGCGGGGATGCGCTGCCACCGCTTCCTGCGCGGCGAGGACGAGCTGATCGGCGCGTGGGTCGTGCCGCATCCGGCGCGAGCCTCCTCCGAGGCGGGCCAGCCCATCGATCTGCCGGAGCCGACCGGACGACGCGACGGATCCGGCACCCCGGTGCCGGTCCCGATCGCCGCGGTCGGCTGACCGGGGCCCGGGCCGTGACCTCCGGGCGCCCCGTCGGCTCCCAGCCCGCCCAGCGCTCGAGTCCGGGACTCCCCCGTCCGACGGCGGCGAGCCGCACCGAGTCCTCGGCCCTCGCTCTCGGGCTCGGCGGGGCCGTCGTCGGAGTGGCCGTGGGACTGCTCGCCCTGGACGGCACCGCTCCCCTCTCCGGGGACCGCTCGATCGGACAGGTCGCCGCGGCCTCCTCGGCCCTCACCGCGGGAACGTTCGCGGCCGTGGGCATGGCGGTTCTCCTCCCCCGTCGCCACCCCTGGGTACGGACGGTGCCGCTGCTGCGGCGGGCGCTCACGATCGTCGGTCCGGCGCTGGTGTTCGCCGCCCTCGCCCTCCTGCTCACGAGCGCGATGTACGGCTTGCTGCAGCAGGCCTTCCTGGGCGTCGCCCTGGACCGCTTCGCGAGCACCTTCTGGGTCGCGGCCACCACGGGCCTGTGGGCGTACATCGTCTCCGCGAGCGCCTCCGCGCTCGACGGCAGGTCCCTCGCGACGCTGCTGATGGTGTTCCTGACCGTGGGTGTGCTCGCCTCCGCGATGCTCTCCCCCGACCCCTACTGGTGGGAGCGCTACTTCTCCCGGCTCGGCGAGGATCCGGGCTCTGCGGGGCGCACCTTCAACCTGACCCTCCTGCTCACCGGGCTCGCCTTCGTGGCGGTGGGTGACTTCGTCGCCCACGACCTGGAGCGGTGGGCGGCCGCGAGCGGGGCCGCGCCCTGGAGCGTCCACGTGGTGCGCGGGACCCTCGTCGTGCTCGGGCTGCTGCTCGCGCTGGTCGCCCTGATCTCCCGGGCGGTCTCCGTGCCCTGGCACGATGTCGTCGCCCAACTGCTCGTGGTGGTGTTCGGGCTCGCCCTGATCGTCTTCCCGCTCCTGCTGCGACGGCTCCCGGGAGTGCTGCTGGTGTTCACTGCGATCGCTTTCGCGATCCTGATCATGCTGATCGTCCTGTTCGTGGTGGTCGGCTACCTGAACATGACCGCCTTCGAGATGGGCGCGGCGGTGACCATGTATGTGTGGCTGCTGCTGTTCATCCGGACCGTCTCCGCGGCCGCCGAGGGGACGGAGACCGCGGAGGTGCCCGCCGAGCCCGCCCGAGCCGACGCCGCGCCGACAACTCCCTGACCGTCCTCCGGCGGTCACCGGTCCCCGTGGCACGATGACGCCATGAAGAGCACCGAGCACCCTGCTCCCTCGTCCCTCTCCCTCCCCGACGGCGTGCGCCTCGGCACCGCCCACGGCGTCGATGCCGTGCTGGTGGATACTCCCGCAGCGACCGCGGTCCTGCTGCTCGACGGCGCGCACCTGGTCAGCGCCGTGCTGGCGGGCGAAGAGGATCTCCTGTGGCTCAGCCCCACCTCGGGCTTCGGTCCCGGCGTCGCGGTCCGCGGTGGCGTACCGCTCGTCGGCCCCTGGTTCGGGCCCGGCCGAGACGGCGACCAGGAGGTCAAGCACGGCTGGCTGCGGAACGTCCGCTGGGAGCTGCGCTCCGCGACCCGCGAGGGCGAGGAGACCGTGCTCGTGCTCGACTCCCCCGCAGATCGACCGGATCTGACGGCCTCCCTCACCGTCCGGATCGGGGCCGAGCTGTCCCTCGACCTCGCGATCACCGCGGGCGAGCAGGGGCTCGAGCTCGAGGCCGCGCTCCACACCTATCTCGCCGTCGGCGACGTCCGCCAGATCACGATCGGGGGACTCGAGGGCGCCGACTATCTCGACAACACCCGCGGCCTCGCCCCGGCCGTGCTCCCGGAGGTGCCGCTGCGCCTGACCGAGGCGTCCGATCGGGTCGTCGACTCCACCGCGGAGGTCGTCGTGGACGATCCCCGGCGCGGCCGACGGATCGTCTCTGCGGCCCGCGGCACCTCCCGCACCGTGGTGTGGAACCCCTTCGACACCCTCGTCACCGGTCTCCCGGACGTGCCCGACGTGGCCTGGCCCGAGTTCGTGTGCGTCGAGCCGGCCGCCGCCAAGGACGGCTTCGTCGCCCTCGCCGCGGGAGAGACCCACACCCTCGGCGTGACCTACCGCATCGAGCACTGACCCCATCTGCTCGGTCCCGGGCCCGGCCGCGCCTCACGGAGCGGCCGGGCGCTTTCGCTGTCCGCGGGCGTCGGCGCCCGATTAATCGCTGGCGTCGCTGAACGTCCCCGTGGTCGACTGGGGTCATGGAGATGCTGCAGACCCCGAACCCGACCCCGACGGTGCTCGTCGGGGGTCCGGCGGGCCGCATCACCGCCGGCTGAGGCGCACCCGCCCCGCCGCCGGTCGGCGCGGTCCCCGGCCCCGACCACCCCTGATTCTCTCGACCTCGTCGAGCGCTCCGTCGCGCCCGCCTGCCCGGCGAGCGGACTCCGCCTGAGGCCCCAGTGGGCTTCCGCCCGTCCCCGAATTGCTCGGGGCATGGGCCCGGTTCGAGGACGGATCCCGTCCTCCCTCCCCCGAAGACTCGATGCATCATCCCGAGGAGATGTCATGACCACCACGACCACCCGTTCACCCACCACCACCGTCCGTCCCCTCCCCACTCCCCGCCCCGCACCGCGTCCCGCCACGTCGGCCCCCGCGTTCGCCTCCGAGACGGACGTGATCGAGGTGGAGAGGGCGCGCGCTCTCCTCACCCGGCTGCTGGCGATCCGCCGCGCGCGCCGCGAGCAGGCCGCTCGGCAGGCCCGGGCGGAGCAGGAGGCGATCATGCAGCGCACCCTGCTCGTCACCGGGCTGCTGCATCGATGATCCGCGCGACCGTGCGATCCCGCCCGGGTCGCAGTGCTCGCTCGGCTCGCCCGGCTCGCTCGCCGGGGGCCACCGCAGGACGACGGCCCGCCCTCCCCTCGCGGGGACCGGGCGGGCCGTCGTTCTGCGGGTCAGCGGACGGTGATGCCCTCGGCCGCCATCGCCGCTTTCGCCTCGGCGATGGTGAACTCCTGGAAGTGGAAGACGCTCGCGGCGAGCACTGCATCGGCTCCCGCCCGCACGGCCGGCGCGAAGTGCTCCGGGGCTCCCGCGCCGCCCGAGGCGATCAGCGGCAGCGAGGTCGCCTCGCGGGCGAGACGGATCAGCTCGAGGTCGAAGCCGTTCTTCGTGCCGTCGGCATCCATGGAGTTGAGCAGGATCTCGCCTGCTCCACGCTCGGTGACCTCCCGGATCCACGCGATCGCGTCGATCCCGGTGCCGCGCCGTCCACCATGGGTCGTGACCTCGAAGCCGGAGCCGGTGCGGGCCGAGCCCTCCGGGGTCTCGTCGGTGACCCGGCGGGCGTCGATCGAGAGCACCAGCACCTGATTGCCGAAGCGCCGGGAGATCTCCGAGACGACCTCGGGGCGGCCGATCGCCGCGGTGTTGACCCCGCACTTGTCGGCCCCGGCGCGCAGGAGCTGGTCGACGTCCTCTGCCGAGCGCACCCCGCCGCCGACGGTCAGGGGGATGAACACCTGCTCGGCGGTGCGGCGGACCACGTCGATCATCGTGTCGCGGCCGCCGGAGGAGGCGGTGACGTCCAGGAAGGTGAGCTCGTCGGCGCCCTCGGAGCCGTAGCGGGCGGCGAGCTCGACGGGATCACCGGCATCGCGCAGGCCCTGGAAGTTCACGCCCTTGACGACGCGGCCCGCGTCGACGTCCAGGCAGGGGATGACCCTCACGGACACGCTCATGCGTCGATCCTCTCCATGTCCAGCTCCTCGGCGCCCTCGATGATGAACTGCTTGCGCGGAGCGACCTCGGAGCCCATCAACAGCTCGAACATGGCGCTGGCCGCCTCCGCGTCCTCGATCCGCACGCGGCGGAGGGTCCGCTGACGGGGATCCATGGTGGTGTCCGCGAGCTGATCGGCGTCCATCTCGCCGAGACCCTTGTAGCGCTGGATCGGCTCCTTGTACCGCTTGCCGCGCCGCTCGAGGGAGGTCAGCAGCTTCTGCAGCTCCGCCTCGGAGTAGGTGTAGACCAGCTCGTTCTTCTTCGACCCGCCGTGGACGATCTCCACCCGGTGCAGCGGCGGCACCGCGGCGTACACCCGCCCCGCCTCGACCAGCGGCCGCATGTAGCGGTGGAAGAGGGTGAGCAGCAGGGTGCGGATGTGGGCGCCGTCGACGTCCGCGTCCGTCATCATGATGATCTTGCCGTAGCGAGCAGCGTCCAGGTCGAAGGTGCGCCCGGAGCCCGCACCGATCACCTGGATGATCGCCGCGCACTCGGCGTTCTTCAGCATGTCGGTGATCGTGGCCTTCTGCACGTTGAGGATCTTGCCGCGGATCGGCAGCAGCGCCTGGAACTCGGAGTCGCGGGCGTTCTTCGCCGTGCCGAGGGCGCTGTCGCCCTCGACGATGAACAGCTCCGAACGCTCCACGTCGGTCGAGCGGCAGTCGGCGAGCTTGGTGGGCATGGTCGAGGACTCGAGCGCGTTCTTGCGGCGCGAGACCTCCTTGTGCATGCGGGCCGAGATGCGGGCCCGCATCTCGGAGACCACCTTGTCGATGACCAGCGCAGCCTGCTCCTTCTCCCCCTTCTTCGTGGAGGTGAGGAAGTCAGTGAGGCGGTCCTCGACCACCTTGGCCACGATCTGGCGGATCGCCGGGGTGCCGAGCACTTCCTTGGTCTGCCCCTCGAACTGGGGCTCCTCGATGCGGACGCTCACCACGGCGGTGAGGCCGGCGAGGGTGTCGTCCTTCTCGATCTTCTCGTTCTTCGCGTTGAACTTGACCCGCCGCGCCTGGTTCTCGACCTGCTTGCGCATCACCTTGACGAGCGCCTGCTCGAAGCCGGTCAGGTGCGTCCCGCCCTTGGGAGTCGCGACGATGTTGACGAAGGAACGGGTCGTGGACTCGTAGTCGGAGCCCCACCGCAGCGCCACGTCGACCTCGCAGGTCCGCTGCACCTCGGTCGAGACCATGTGGCCCTTGCTGTCGAGCACCGGGATGGTCTCGGTGTAGTCGCCGCTGCCCTGCAGGCGGAGCACGTCGGTGATCCGCTGGTCCTGGGCGAGGTACTCGACGAACTCGCCGATACCGCCCTCGTAGCGGTAGGTGCGGGTCGCGGGCTGGTCGGGCGAGGCCTCGGGGCGGTGGTCGGTGACCGCGATCGCGAGCCCCGGGACCAGGAAGGCCGTCTGACGAGCTCGGCGCGTGAGGTCGTCGAGGGAGAAGTGGGAGCCCTTGACGAAGATCTGCGGGTCGGCCCAGTAGCGCACGCGGGTGCCGGTGACGCCGCGCTTGGCCTTCCCGATCACGCGCAGCTCGGCCGGGCCGTCGGCCGGGGTGAACGGCGCGGTGGGGCTCGGGTCGCCGTCGTCGGCGAAGACACCGGCCTGGCCGCGCTGGAAGCTCATGGCGTAGGTCTTCCCGGCGCGGTCCACCTCGACGTCGAGACGTGCGGAGAGGGCGTTGACGACGCTCGCGCCGACACCGTGGAGGCCGCCGGAGGCGGCGTAGGAGCCGCCGCCGAACTTCCCGCCCGCGTGCAGCTTGGTGTAGACCACCTCGACGCCGGTCAGCCCGGTGCGGGGCTCGACGTCGACGGGGACGCCGCGGCCGGTGTCCCGCACCTCGACGGACGCGTCGGGGTGGAGGATCACGGCGATCGAGTCCCCGTTGCCGCCGAGCGCCTCGTCCACGGCGTTGTCGAGGATCTCCCAGAGGCAGTGCATGAGGCCCCGGGAGTCGGTGGAGCCGATGTACATGCCCGGGCGCTTGCGCACGGCCTCGAGGCCCTCGAGGACCTGGAGGTTGCGGGCGTCGTAGGCGGTGCTCTTCGCGGTGCTGGTGGTGGACACCCTGGGATCCTACGTGGCAGGACGCTCAGAACCCGGGAGGCCGGGGCTGCGTGGCCGCTCACAGCGCCACGAGCCGTCCGACGGCCGTCTTGAGCCGGGCCGGCGCCCGGCCGATGCCCGCCCCGATGTGCCGGTGTTGCGCCGCGAGCGAACCGTGATCCCCGTCCCAGCCGAGCGGGGCCTCCGGGTGCTACAAAAGACTCCATGAACCTGACTCTCGAAGCCCCCCGGCTGACTGCCCACGACCGCTGCGACCGCTGCGGCGCCCAGGCGTACGTCAAGGTGCTCCTGGAGGCCGGCGGTGAGCTGATGTTCTGCGCCCACCATGCCCGCGCCCACCAGGATGCTCTGCAGGGCATCGCCGCCGAGGTCATCGACGAGACCGAGCGACTGCACGCCAAGCCGGAGCCCGTCGAGGACTGACCTCACCCGTCCTTCCGAGCGTCCGCCGCGCGGACGACGCACGGGGCGCCCACCCTCTGGTGGGCGCCCCGTCGTGCGTTCAGGGGCGGGTCCGCCGACTCCGCAGAGGGTGCGGACCCGTCGGCTCAGCGTCCGAGCAGCTCCGCCGCGTCGGCGGCGTACTCGACCCAGTGGCTGTCGGTCCCGTCGCGCGGATCCGTGGCGCCGGTGGCGCGGAAGCCGCTGCGCTCGTAGCTGCGTCGGGCGGTGAGGTTGCGGGCGTCGACGTCGAGTAGCAGACGCGGCCGGCCCAGCTCGAGCGCGACCTGCGCCGCGCCCCGCAGCAGGAGCGCGGAGACCCCGCGGCCGCGGGCTGCGGGATGCACCCACATCGAGACCAGGTGCGCGGCATCCTCGGGGAGCAAGTGCTCGGGCGTGTACCCCTCGGGCAGCACCCCGATCCCGCCGAGCACGACCTCCCCGGACCGCGCCTGCAGGTGGAGGCGGGGACCGGCGGCGTCCGCCCGCCACTGCTCCTCCGTCCAGCCCTCGAGCTCCGCGAGGCTCGCCCAGAAGGCGTCCGGATCGGTGCGGAGCATCTCGAGACGCAACGCACGGTGGGCGGCCCAGTCCTCGGGGCCGACGCGATGGATCTCCACGCCGACGGCGCCGGCCCCCGTTCCCGGGGTGCCGGCGCCGTCGAGGTGCTCGTGCGCGGTCCTCACTCAGTCGAGGTAGTCGCGCAGGACCTGCGAGCGCGAGGGGTGACGCAGCTTGCTCATGGTCTTGGACTCGATCTGGCGGATCCGCTCGCGGGTCACGCCGTAGACCTTGCCGATCTCGTCGAGGGTCTTGGGCTGGCCGTCCTCGAGACCGAAACGCATGGAGACGACGCCCGCCTCGCGCTCGGAGAGGGTGTCCAGCACCGAGTGGAGCTGCTCCTGCAGGAGGGTGAAGCTCACGGCGTCGGCCGGGACGACGGCCTCGGAGTCCTCGATGAGGTCGCCGAACTCGCTGTCGCCGTCCTCGCCCAGCGGGGTGTGCAGGGAGATCGGCTCGCGGCCGTACTTCTGGACCTCGACGACCTTCTCGGGGGTCATGTCGAGCTCCTTGGCGAGCTCCTCCGGGGTGGGCTCGCGCCCGAGGTCCTGCAGCATCTGCCGCTGGACGCGGGCGAGCTTGTTGATGACCTCGACCATGTGCACCGGGATGCGGATGGTGCGGGCCTGATCGGCCATCGCGCGGGTGATCGCCTGACGGATCCACCAGGTCGCGTAGGTCGAGAACTTGTAGCCCTTGGAGTAGTCGAACTTCTCCACGGCGCGGATCAGGCCCAGGTTGCCCTCCTGGATCAGGTCCAGGAAGAGCATGCCGCGGCCGGTGTAGCGCTTGGCGAGGGAGACGACCAGGCGGAGGTTCGCCTCGAGCAGGTGATCCTTCGCGGCGCGGCCGTCCTCGGCGATGATCGCCAGCTCGCGCCCCTGCTTGGTTTTCACGATCGACTCGTCGCGCTTGAGCAGCTGCTCCGCGAAGAGGCCGGCCTCGATGCGCTCGGCGAGCTCGACCTCCTGGGCGGCGTTGAGCAGCGCGACCTTGCCGATCTGCTTGAGGTAGTCCTTGACAGGATCAGCGGTGGCGCCGGCGGTGACGACCTGCTGCGCCGGTGCGTCGTCCTCCGAGGCGTTGAAGACGAAGCCGCCGGACTCCTCGACCTTGTCGTCGGCCTCCTTGGCCTCACCGGTCGGCTCGGCGTCCTCCTCGAGATCCTCGGAGGCGTCCTCGTCGCTCGCGGTCGCCTTGGCGGCCTTGCTCGACGCGGTCTTGCTCGGCGTCTTGGTCGAGCTCTTCCTCGCGGTGGTCTTCTTGGGGGCGGCCTTGCGCGAGCTGGAGGCGCCCTTCGCGGTCGTCCCGCTCGACGAGCTCGCCTCCACCTCGGACTCCACCGCCGCAGCGGTCGTGTCGGTCGTGGTCTCAGCGGTCTTGGAGGAGGTCACAGAGTTCCTTCTTCCGGCAGCGCCCCCTCTGGGAGGGGAGCACCGCACTCGGGCGTTCGGTCTTCACGGCGCGGCTCGCGGTCCCCGCTCCCCCGCCTCGCCGGTCCGAAACCGGTGTGATGGCGCAAAAAGGCACGGTGCCGTCAAGCCTCACGAGTATAACCACCTCGCGGACGCGGATATTCCCGGTGCCTGAACGCGGGCGATCGACCTGCGAGCGATCGACGGGTCGGCGGCGCGGATCGCCGGGCTGTGCGTCCTGCGAGCCCGGCAGAGATCCGGCCCCGTATTCCTCCGACGGAATGCCGCTCAGGCGGAACCGGCCACGGCCTCGCGCGCGGCGTCGTCCTTCACGGTGAGCACCGGGCAAGGGGCCGAGAGCACGACGCGGCGCGCGGAGGCTCCGAGGTTCAGCTTCCCGATGGGCGACTTTCGGCGCAGTCCGATCACCAGCAGGCTCGCGGAGGTCTCCTCGACGATCTCGAGCAGGAACTCGCCGATGTCCTGTTCGGGTCCGAGCCGCACGCTCACCTCGAGGTCCGCGGCGTCCTCGCCGAGCGCCTCGCGCACCGCGGGCTCCCCTGCTGCCCGCAGGCCCAGCTCGGGATCGTGGTACTGGTGGGAGGCGACGACGAGGCCCTCCCCGGTGCGACGCGCACGGCGCACCGCGGCAGCGAGCGCGGCGCGCCCCTGGCTCGAGGGCGAGTACCCCACGACGACGGTCATGCGACCTCTCCTTTGCGATGGTCACGGCGGGGCGTCGACATCGGTGCGCCCGCCCGGATCACCTTAGTCCTCCAGCAGGGAGGCGATCCACTCGTCGAGATCCGGGTGGGCCAGCAGGAAGGCGTCGTGCCCGATCGGGGAGCGTGCCACGTGGCCGACCGCTCCGGGCACGTGCTCGGCGATCTCCAGCACCAGGTCCGGCGGGAAGAGCCGGTCGGTGTCGATCGCGACGACGAGGGTGCGAGCGCGCACGCGCCCCAGGGCGGCCGCGACCCCACCACGGCCCCGACCCACGTCATGGGTGTTCATGGACCGAGCCAGCACCAGATAGGAGTTTGCGTCGAAGCGGCGGGACAGCTTCACCGCGTGGTGGTCGAGATAGCTGGTGACCTGGTGCCGGCCACCCGCACCCAGGGGGTCCTCCGTGCCCTGCGGACGGTTCCCGAAGCGTTCCTCGAGCTCGCGCGCGGTGCGATAGGTGGTGTGGGCGATACGGCGGGCGATGCCGAGTCCGCGCTCGGGCCCCTCTCCCTCGGGTGCGTCGTAGTAGTCGCCGCCGCGGAATCCGGGGTCGAGCTCGATCGCACCGATCTGCGCGATGTTCCAGGCGATCTGATCGGCGGTCGCGCGGGCTGAGCTCGCGATGACCGCCAGGCGCTCGACTTCGTCGGGATGGGTGACGGCCCATTCCACGGCGCGCATCCCGCCCATCGAGCCCCCGATGACGAGAGCCCAGCGGGAGATGCCGAGCTGGTCGCGCAGCCGGCGCTCGGCCTCGACCTGGTCACGGACGGTCAGGGAGGGGAAACGGGAGCCCCAGGGGCGGCCGTCGGCCGCCGGGCTGCTGGGACCGGTGCTGCCCTGGCAACCGCCGAGCACGTTCGGGGCGATGACGAACCAGCTGTCGGTGTCGAGGGGGCGGCCGGGGCCGACCATCTCCTCCCACCAGCCGGGGCCGGGATGGGCCGGGCCCGCCGGTCCGCGCACATGGGAGTCGCCGGTGAGGGCGTGGAGCACGAGGACGGCGTTGGAGCCGTCCTCGTCGAGCGTCCCCCAGGTCTCGTACGCGAGGGTGACCTCGGGGAGGTGCTCCCCGCTCTCCAGCGGCAGCGCTCCGAGCGCGGCGAAGCGCCGCTCACCGTCCCCGAGGGACGGATGCCAGGCTCCGCTGCTGCGCCCCGGTCGGGCAGTGGTCGGGGCCGCGCCCTCCCGCTCGGTGGCGTCGCTGCGCTCCTGCGCTCCCAGAACGATCATCGGCAGCTGTTCCTCCTTCGTCCCCGACACGGCCCGGGTCGGCGGAGGCGCCCGGTCAGGGGGCTGGCCACCACGCCGGGGGGATCGGGGTGTCGGTCATGCGTCCCAGCAAGGGTGCCAGAGTCGAGTCGGGTTCACGCCGGAGCAGGTCGTCGACGAGCGCGCCGGCGCTCGCGTAGCGGTGGTTCCACCAGGACAGCAGGACCAGCAGCGCGGTCAGACCGCGCCAGGCGTCGCGCGGTCCGCCGCGAGCTCCGGGCGGGGCGGCGTCCCAGGCGCTCGCTGCGACGACGCGCAGCGCGCTGAGCACTCGGAAGTGCCTTCCACCTGCGCAGACACTCGGGTCCGGCCTCCACTCGGGATCGCTGACGAGCACCTGCAGGAGGCGCTCGCGATCGATGCGGCGCGACTGGCCGCGCTCGACGAGCTGGGCCATGAGCTCCCAGTGGAGCCGGTCCACGGCGAGCGCGGAGAGCACTCGCGCGATGCGTTCACAGTCCGTCACATCGGCGTCGTCCTGCGGCCCGGCGTTCCCGGCACGCAGGCGCTCGAGGGCGCTGGCGGCTTCCTCGAGCAACAGCCCCGGGTCCTCGGCAGAGGCGAGGTCTCCGGCGGGGACGACGAGGGAGGCGCCCAGGGTCGTGAGGGCGGCGAGATCCGCGGGGCTCGCGTCCTCGGAGGGCAGTTCGTGGCCGTCGAGGACAGCACGGGCGGCCGTGTGGGTCTCGGTGAAGTCCCGCAGCGGCTGGGGCCGCTCGGGGACCGGGAGCTCCCCGGTCTCCGTGACCGGTCCGGTGGACAGCCGCGCGGAGCGGCCGCCGGCGAGCACCCAGGTGGACTCGAGGGCGAGCCCTCCCCCGTCGGCCGCGGCGGGAGCGGGCAGGAGGGCGCCGATCCGTGCGGCGATCGCCGTCACCTCCTCGGCGTGCGGCTCTCCCCGCTGTCCGTCTCCGAGAACGACCAGGACCAGGGCCGTGCGTACGCCGTGCCCGCTCAGCGCCTCGAGATGACGGCGGATCTGCTCTGCACCCCGCGGCGCGAGCAGTTCGGAGAGCGGGGAGGAGGTCACCATCGGTGAGGAGGTGGTGGTTCCCCGGCCGACGACGATCAGTTCGTCCCACGGGATGCGGTGCAGGGCCAGGCGCGCGGTGGCGAGCAGCTCGGCGGGATCGGGGGCGGGGCGGAGGGGGCGGCCGGCGCCCGCAGCGGAGAGGTGTGTGCTCATGTCCCGACGCTCTCGCGGCGATCCTCTCGGCGGAAGCCGCGCCGCCCCGATGTGGATGGCCATGGCGTGGGGAGGAACGATCACGACCCGGGTCCGGGGCTCTCTGGCCCGCGTGGGAGGATCATCCCGACCGTCGACTGGAGGAGTGTCATGCCCGTGTCCCCCAAGGATCTGTCCGCAGCGCAGCTCGCCGCTCTCGACGCCGGTCTCGTCGACGCCGTCGGGGCGGTCCTCGACGCGGAGCTGGCAGCGCGGCGCGCGCTGCTCGAGCCCATCGCCCCCGAGGCGGTGCAGCTCATCGACCATCTCGAGACGTACCTCGAGGGTGGGAAGCTGCTGCGCCCCCGCTTCGTGTTCTGGGGCGGGGTGGCCGCCCTGGACCGGGAGCCCGATCCCCAGGAAGTGGACTCCCTCGCGCGCGCCGGCGCGGCGATCGAGCTGGTGCAGGCCGCCGCTCTGCTGCATGACGACGTCATCGACCACTCCCCCCTGCGCCGGGGCCGGCCCGCCGCGCACGTCGCGGCCGCCGCACGCCACCGAGAGCTGGAGCTCGACGGCTCCGACGAGGAGTTCGGCGTCGCCGCCGCGATCATCCTCGGCGACCTCGCGCTGAGCTGGTCCGAGCAGCTCGCCGCCACCCTTCGCGGGGAGCCGGCCGCCCTCTCCGCGGGCCGCGCCGAGTTCGACGCGCTGCGCACCGAGGTGATGACCGGCCAGTACCTCGACATCCTCCATCAGGCGGGTGGCTTCGCGAGCGTCCCGGACTCCGTCGACGCCGCCCTCGCGGTGATCCGCTGGAAGACCGTTCCCTACACGGTGCTGCGGCCGGTGCGCACCGGTGCCGCGCTGATGGGCGCCCCTGATGCCGTGCTGTCGGCTCTGTCCGACTGGGCCGTCGAGATCGGCACCGCCTTCCAGCTGCGCGATGACCTGCTGAGTGTGGTCGGGGCGCAGGACGCGACCGGCAAGCCGATCGGCGGCGACATCGTCGAGGGCAAGCGGACCGTGCTGCTGGCCCGCACCGAGCAGGCGGTCGACGACGCCGGCCGTACCCTGCTCGACGAGGTGGTGGGGTGCGCGGGGGCGAGCGCCTCGCAGATCGAGCAGGTGCACGAGCTGATGGTGCGCACCGGTGCGGTCGCCGCCGTCACCCAGGAGGTGCGCGACGGCGCGCTCCGCGGGCGGCGGATCCTCGAGCGGACGCCGGGGCTCGGAGCACTCGGGGTCGCCGGGCTGCAGCGCATCGCGGATCACGCGACCGACGTCGAGACCCTCACCGCCTGACGAGGCTGACGAGCCCGACGAGCCTGGTGAGCCCGACGGGCACCTGCGCCACGGTGCGCGGTCGGGGCGCGGAGCTCAGAAGGCGAGCGCCTGGGCCCGACGGCGCACCTCGCCGCGCTGGCCCTGGCGCAGATGATCGATGGGCCGCCCCGGGAGGCTGTCGTCCTCCGAGAACAGCCACGTGAGCAGCTCCACGTCGTCGTAGCCACCGTCGCGCAGCACGGTGATGGTCCCCGCGAGATGCGGCGTGATCTCGTCCTCGACCAGCAGCAGCGCCGGGATCATCCGCACCACGGGCTCGCCGCGCCGCATCGCGATCAGGTGGCCCTCGTCGACCAGGCGACGCACCCTGGACACCTCCACGTCCAGTCGCTCTGCGACATCCGGGAGGGTCAGCCAGTCGGTGATCAGTTCCTCGAGCTCGTTCACCCGGCAAGAGTGCCACGACGAAGCCCGCGTGCGCACCTCGCCGTTCCCGGAACCCGCCCGACCCCGCGTCGCTCCCCCGCTCGGCGCGCCGCACCTCACACCCCGGCGCGCCGTGTGTCGATCCCCGTCCTGTGCGGTCCGGAGACCTACAGTGAGCAGGTGAGCTCGGCGACGTCGACTTCCCCCGGCATCAGCCAGCTCCTCGACGACCGCTACCGGGTCGAGGAGCCGATCGCGCGCGGCGGAATGGCGACCGTCCACCGCGGCCATGACCTGCGCCTGGACCGGGTGGTCGCGCTCAAGATCATGCACCCGCATCTCGCGATGGACGAGGACTTCCGCCGTCGCTTCGGGCGCGAGGCCCGCGCTGCGGCGCGGCTCGCGCATCGCAACGTGGTGGGGGTCTTCGACCAGGGGGCCGACGCGGACCGCATCTACCTCGCGATGGAGCTGATCGAGGGTCCGACCCTCCGCGCCCGGATCGCCGAGGAGGAGCGGCTCACGGTCCGCGCCGCGCTCGACGTCACCGCACAGGTGCTCGAGGCGATGGTCGCGGCGCACGGCGCGGGGATCGTCCACCGCGACATCAAGCCGGAGAACATCCTGATCGACCCGCACGGGGTGGTGAAGGTCGCGGACTTCGGCCTCGCCCGGGCAATCGGCACGTCCAACTCCTCCGCCTCCACCACGCTGCTGGGCACGGTCGCCTACATCAGCCCGGAGGTGGTCACCCGGGGCCACTGCGACGAGCGGAGCGATCTGTACTCCCTCGGGGTGGTGCTCTTCGAGATGCTCACCGGCCGTCAGCCCTTCGTCGGCGAGCAGCCGGTCCACATCGCCTTCCAGCACGTGCACGAAGACATCCCCGCGCCGTCCACCCTGGTCACCCGGGTACCGCGGGAGCTCGACTCCCTGGTGACCTGGGCCGCCGCCCGCCCCGTCGAGCAGCGCCCCGCGACAGCCGCCGATCTGCTGCGCGCCGTCCGCGAGCTGCAGCGCACCCTCCCCGCCGCGGTCCTGGACGCGCGTCCCACGCCGCGGGAGGCCCCGGAGGACCTCTCGACCGGCGAGATCCCGCAGTTGACCACCCCGCTCGAGGAGGTCGTCTCCTCGCTCGACGGGGATCCGCGCGCCTTCCCCGTCGGCCTGCTCGGCGAGGCCGTCCAGGACGCCGACGGGGAGACAGTGCAGCACGCCGCAGCAGAGCCCGGCAGCGCGGTCATCGCGGACGGCGAGACGGAGCCCGGCTCCGACGCGCCCGTGGTGGATGCCGACACCGCGGCCTCCAGCCCGCGGGAAGTCGCGCTGCGCACTCCCCGCGCCCGCCGCGGACGGCACCTGCCGCTCGGAGCGCGGCGCCGCTCGCGCGCGGTCGCCGCGCTGGCCACCCTGAGCCTGATCGCATCCCTCGGCGCGAGCGGCTGGGCGGGCGGCGACTGGTACCTCAACTCCGGCCCGGGAGCGGACCGCACCATTCCCGCCGTTGCCGGCAGCGATCTCGCCGACGCCGAGGCGGTGCTCGGCGCCGCCGATCTCACCACCCGCACCGTCGAGCGCTTCGACGACACCGTCCCCGCCGGACAGGTGATCTCCGCCGACCCCTCCCCCGGCTCCACCGTGAAGAAGGGCACCGCCGTCGAGGTCGTCGTCTCCAAGGGCGTCGAGACCTTCCCGGTGCCGGCACTCACGGGACTCTCCCTCGAGGAAGCGCGCTCCACGGTCGAGGCGGCGAGCCTCGAACTCGTGGAGGACGAGCCGCAGTACTCCGAGACGGTGCCCGAGGGCGAGGTGATCTCCCAGTCCCAGGAGGCCGAGGCGCTCCCCGCCGGCGGCGAGGTGCACGTCGTCGTCTCCCAGGGCCGGATGCCGATCACGATCCCCGACCAGACCGGTCGCGGCGGGGATGCCGCCCGCTCCACCCTCCAGGACGCCGGCTTCGACGTCTCGGTCTCCTCCGCCCACCACTCGTCGGTGCCTGCCGGCGCCGTGATCTCGCAGTCTCCTGCCTCCGGCACGGGATACCGGGGGGACACGATAAGCATCGTGACCTCGCTCGGGCCCGAGATGGTCACCGTCCCCGACGTCTTCCAGCAGCCGGAGGCCGATGCCCGGGCCGCGCTCGAGGCGGCCGGATTCGTGGTCGCCGTCCAGTACGACCGCGGCGATCCCGTCTTCGGCCTGGTCTACCAGCAATCCGCAACCGCGGGGACCGAGCTCGCCAAGGGCTCCACCGTCACGCTGACCGTCTTCTGAGCGCCGCGGCGAGGCTCACCTCTGGAAGCGAGCGACGCGCGCCGATCCGCTGGGGTCGACACGCGCCGCGCAGGACGCCGCTCAGCGCCGGGCGAGCCGCTCGGCGACGAGGAAGGCGAGCTCGAGGGACTGGGAGTGGTTCAGCCGCGGATCGACCAGGGTCTCGTAGCGGCGGGTCAGGCCCTCCTCGTCGATCTCCCCGGCGCCCCCGAGCACCTCGGTGACGTCGTCCCCGGTGAGCTCCATGTGGAGTCCGGCCGGAACCGTCCCAGCCGCCTCGTGGACCTCGAAGAAGCCGACCACCTCGTCGAGGATGTCCTCGAAGCGGCGGGTCTTGTACCCGTTGGAGGAAGTGATGGTGTTGCCGTGCATCGGATCGGTGACCCAGGCGACCTGCGCCCCGGACGCCCGCACCCCCTCGACCAGGGCGGGCAGGCGATCACGGATGGTCCCCGCCCCCATGCGGGTGATGAAGGTGAGGCGACCGGGCTCGCGCTCCGGATCGAGCGTGTCGATCAGACGCAGGGTGTCGTCGACCGTGGCCGTGGGGCCGATCTTCACCCCGATCGGGTTCCGCAGGCGGGACATGAACTCGACGTGCGCCCCGTCGAGCTGGCGGGTCCGCTCGCCGATCCACAGGAAGTGGCCCGAGCAGCCGTAGATCTCCCCGGTGCGGGAGTCGATGCGGGCGAGCGCCTCCTCGTAGTCCAGCAGCAGCGCCTCGTGGGAGGCGTAGAACTCGACCACCTTCAGGGCGTCGAAGTCGGCCCCGATCGCGTCCATGAAGCGGATCGCCTTGTCGATCTGACCGGCGAGCTCCTCGTAGCGGTCGTACCCGCTCCCCGCGGTGAAGCCGCGGTTCCAGGAGTGCACCTCGCGCAGGTCCGCGAAGCCGCCGCCGGTGAAGGCCCGCAGCAGGTTCAGGGTCGAGGCGCTCGTGGTGTAGGTCCGCCACAGCCGCTGCGGGTCCGGGATACGCGACTCCGGCGTGAAGGCGTAGTCGTTGACCGCGTCGCCGCGGTAGGTGGGCAGGGTGACGCCGTCGCGGGTCTCCTCGTCGGCCGAGCGGGGCTTCGCGAACTGCCCTGCCATCCGCCCCATCTTCACGACCGGGAGGGAGGCGCCGTAGGTGAGGACGGCCGACATCTGCAGGATGGTGCGGATCTTGTTGCGGATCCGGTCGGCACCGGACTCCGCGAAGGTCTCGGCGCAGTCGCCGCCGGCGAGCATGAACGCCTCTCCGCGGGCGGCGGCGGCGATGCGCTCGCGCAGCACGTCGACCTCGCCGGCGAAGACCAGCGGCGGCGCCGCGCGCAGGGCATCGAAGACCTCGGCCCGACGTGCCTCGTCGGGCCACACCGGCTGCTGCACCCGGGGACGCTCGCGCCAGCTCCCGAGCGCCGCCAGTCCCTCGTCAGCCGAGGACAGCGAGAAGGAGTGAGCGCGGGCGGGGGCATCGGGGCTGAACTGAGTCACCCGCACAGGGTACTCAGTGCGGCCCTGTGCCCTCGCCGCGTCCCGCGGTGCGGAAGGCGACACCCCCGGAGACTCGCTCACGCACCGAGCGGACGCGCCTCCGCGTCTCTCCGCTCCCCGGCGTCAGCCTCGGCCGGAGGCCCGCAGCCGGCGCTTGGCGTCGGCGGCGTACTCGTCGCTGCGCTCCTGGCCCGACAGTTCGGCGATGCGGTCCATCACCGCATCGGTGACGGCCCGGAGCCGCTCCGCCTCGCCCGCCTCACCGAGGGACGCGGCCAGGGCCCGCACGTCGATCGGCTCGCCCACGACCGCACGGATCCGCGGGGAGCGGCGCGGGAAGTACTTCCGGCCGCGCTGCGCCTCGTGGGCGCCGAGCATCGCCACCGGCACGACCGGCGCCCCGGAGGCGAGCGCGAGGCGGGCGACACCGGTCTTGCCCCGATAGAGGCGTCCGTCCGGGCTGCGGGTGCCCTCGGGGTAGATGCCGAGCACGCCGCCGTCCCGCAGCACCGCGAGGCCCGCCTCGATCGCCGCGGCCGAGGCGCTGCCGCCCGTGCGGTCCACCGGCATGACGCGCAGTCCGCGCATTACCGCGGCGGCGATCCGCTGCAGCGGTCCGCGCCCGGAGAAGATGTCCGACTTGCCGAGGAAGTGCACGCTGCGGCGCACCTGACCGGGCAGGAAGACGGTGTCCGAGTACGCCTGGTGGTTCGACGCGAGGATCACCGGGCCCGAGGCCGGGATCCGCTCCGCGCCGCTGATGGTGGGGTTCCACAGCACGCGCACCACGCCCATGACGACGGGCTTGGCGATCTCGTACAGCACGGAGGACTCCTCGCGGTGGGCCTGCGGGGCTCGGGATGAGTTCCCCGGCGGAGGGTGCGACGATGTACCCATGGCGTTCAGCGAACTGTCCCGCCCCTGGCGCGCGCGGGGACACTCTAACCCGCGCGGCGGGCTGCTCCTGTGCCACGGATTCACCGGCTCGCCGCAGTCGCTGCGGCCCTGGGCCGAGCACCATGCCGCGCTCGGCTGGGAGGTCGAGCTCCCGCTCCTGCCCGGCCATGGTTCGACCTGGCAGGAGCTCGCCTCGACCCGTTGGGAGCAGTGGTACTGCACGGTCCGCAGCGCTGCTCTGGCGCTCTCCGAGGAGACGGGCCCGATCGCGATCGGCGGGCTGTCGATGGGCGGTGCGCTCACCCTGGCCCTGGCCGAGGACCCCGACCTCCGGGGTCGGATCGCCGCGATCGTCGCGGTGAACCCCGGGATGACCCTGCCTGCCGTCGCGCGGTTCGCCGGTGTCCTCGGCCGCATCGTCCCCACGATCCCGGGGATCGGCTCGGACATCGCCCTGCCGGGAGCGAGCGAGGAGGCCTACGAGCGCACCCCGCTGCGGGCCGTCGCGCAGCTGCGCGAGTTGTTCGCCGTCACCCGTCGTGAGCTGGGCGCGGTCGAGGTTCCGCTGCTCCTGGCGACCTCCCCGCACGACCACACCGTGCCCGCCCGGGACAGCGACCTGGTCGCGGCGGGGGTGCGCGGGCCCCTCGAGCGCCTCCCCCTCCCCCGCAGCTACCACCTGGCGACGCTCGATCACGATGCGGAGATGCTGTTCGAATCCTCGGCGCGGTTCCTGGACCGGCACGTGCCGCTCCCGGGGGCACGGCGATGAGCACCGGGCGCAGCCCCTCGGATCCCCGGGACGTCGACGCCGAGTTCGCCCGGATGCTCGAGGGGGAGGGCATGCTCCTGCGTCCCGGTCGCGCCCCGCAGGAGCCGGCCGCCCCCGAGGAGCCGCAGCGGGACGACCCCTGGGATCTCGGCCCCGAGTCCCCCGCGGAGCCGCCGTCGGACGAGGACCGCGCCCGGTCCCGGGCCGCCCATCCGGCGCTCGGCGACCCCGGTGCGGGCATCCGCGGAGCGGCCGGGCCCCGCGAGCTCGACGACGAGGAGGCGCTCTACGGCGACTTCGAGCCGCCGGACCCGGACCTTCCGGCCCCGACCACCGGGGCGCTGTGGGCCTGGACGGCCCTCGCGGGAGGCTTCGCGCTGATGCTCGCAGCGGCGCTCACTGTCGTGGTCCCGACGATCCTCGGCTGGGCGGGCGGGCTCTGCGCGATCGGCGGGCTGGTCGCCCTGCTGCTGCGCGCGCCCCGATCACGCGACGAGGACGACGACGGCGCCGAGGTCTGAGCCCCGGCGCCGTCCGCGGTGCCGCTCAGCGCGCGAGGTCCGCGGCGCCGACGATGCCCGCCCGGTTCCCCATCGCCGCGGGCACGAAGGGCGTCAGCTCCCGATGCGCGCGCGCCGTCAGGTGCGCCGCATAGGACTCCCGCGCCGGATCCAGCAGCAGATCACCGGCGGCGACCACGCCGCCGCCGACCACGATCACGTCGGGATCCAGCAGGGAGCAGATCGAGGCCGTGCCGAAGCCGAGCCAACGGCCCAGCTCCGCGATCAGCTCGCGCGCCCCCGGATCGCCCTGCTGGGCGAGATGGGTGATCAGCGGCCCGTCGATCTCCTTCTTCGCCCCGCCGGCGGCCTGCACCAGCGGGCCCATCGCGGGGTCACCGGTCGCGGCGCGGCGCTTGGCCGTGCGCACGAGCGCGGTGCCGGCGGTGTACTGCTCGAGACAGCCGCGGTTCCCGCAGCCGCACCACTGCCCGTCGGGGACCGCGATCATGTGCGCGACCTCCCCGGCGAAGCCCGCCGCGCCGCGCACGAGCCTGCCGTCCAGGACGATCGCCCCCCCGAGGCCGGTGCCGACGGTGAGCATCAGCATGTGGCTCGCCCCGCGCGCGGCGCCGAAGCGGTACTCGGCCCAGCCCGCCGCGTTGGCGTCGTTCTCGACGATCACCGGCAGGCCGATCAGCTGCTCGAGCTCGTCGGCGAGCGGCCGATGGCGCCAGGAGAGGTTGGCCGCGAAGTTGATGGTGCGGCGGTCGGATCCCACGAAGCCCGCCGCTCCGACGCCGACGCCGACGACGTCGTGGCCCGTGCGCAGCTCGGCGACGGCCTCCGCGACGGCGGCCTCGATCAGCTCCGGATCGGTGGCCGGTGTGCTGCGCGTCGTGGTCGCGACGATCGTGCCCTCCTCGTCGACCACCCCCGCCGCGATCTTCGTCCCGCCGATGTCCACTCCGATGGAGAGCATGCCGCTCCTTCTCTTCCCAGCCGATCGTGACCTTGGATCAGGGCGATGCACCGCCTGCCCGCGCCCATCGTAGTGCCGCCTGCCGTACGATCGACCCGACCCCACCAGCGCTTCCGGGCAAGCGTCCGGCATGTCGGCGTATGGCGCACCTCCCGGATCAAAGGAGATTCGATGCAGCAGTTCAGCACTCCCCAGCAGCACGAGAGCCGTCCGGAGGAGAACACCACCGATCTCCTGCTGGGGCGTCGGCGCCAGGACCCGACCGTGCCGATCTTCGAGCGCACCCTCCCGGGCGGCGGCTACTCCCCGATGAGCGTGGACGAGTTCCTCGCGGAGGTGCACGGGGTGGCCAAGGGCCTGATCGCGAGCGGTGTCGGGACGGGCGACGTCATCGCCATCCTCTCCCGCACCCGCTACGAGTGGGCGCTCGCCGACTGGGCCGTGTGGTGGGCCGGCGGGATCAGCGTCCCGATCTACGAGACCTCCTCCCCCAGCCAGATCCAGTGGATCGCCTCCGACTCCGGCGCCCGCTTCGCCCTCGTCGAGCAGGCGCGTCACCGCGAGGACATGGAGTCCGTGCGGGGCGAGCTGCCGGCCCTCGAGCACATCGGCGTGATCGAGGACGGCATCTTCGCGGAGCTGACCGAGCGCGGGGCCTCCGTGAGCGACGAGGAGCTCGAGGCGCGGCGCACCTCGCGCGGGATGGCCGACGTCGCGACGATCATCTACACCTCGGGCACCACCGGACGTCCCAAGGGTGCCGAGCTCACCCACGCGAACTTCGTCGACACCACGCGCAGCGCCGTCAACCTGCTCGGCGAGTCCGTGCTGCCGCCCGGCTCCCGAATGCTCATGTTCCTGCCGATGGCGCACGTCTTCGCCCGCCTGCTCACGGTCCTCGCCGCAGCCTGGCCGGTGACCACCGCCTTCACCCCGGACACGAAGAACCTCCTGCCCGATCTCGCGGAGTTCAAGCCCACCTTCCTGCTCGCGGTGCCGCGCGTCTTCGAGAAGGTCTACAACGGCGCGGAGGCCAAGGCCATCGCGGGCGGACGCGGCAAGATCTTCTCCGCGGCCGCGCAGACCGCGATCGACTGGTCGCGGGCGGTCTCGACCGGGAGGGTGCCGCTCACGCTCAAGGCCAAGCACGCCCTCTTCGACCGCCTGGTCTACGGGAAGCTCCGGGCGGCGATGGGCGGGGACGTGAAGTGGGCCGTCTCCGGAGGCGCCCCGCTCGGCGAGCGGCTCGCCCACTTCTTCCGCGGCATCGGCGTGACCATCCTCGAGGGGTACGGCCTCACCGAGACCACCGCCCCCGTGGGCGTGAACCTCCCCTGGGCGGTCAAGCCCGGCACCGTCGGCCCGCCGCTGCCCGGCGCGACCGTCGCGATCGCCGAGAACGGCGAGATCCTGGTCAAGGGCGTCATGGTGTTCAAGGGCTACCGCAACAACCCCGAGGCGACCGCTGAGGCGCTCAAGGACGGCTGGTTCCACACCGGGGACCTCGGTTCGCTCGGCCCGGACGGCTCGCTCACCATCACCGGCCGCTCCAAGGAGGTGCTGGTCACCGCCGGCGGCAAGAACATCTCCCCGGCGCAGCTCGAGGACCAGCTGCGCGCGCACCCTCTGATCAGCCAGTGCATCGTGGTCGGCGACCAGAAGCCGTTCGTCGCCGCGATACTCACCCTCGACGCGGAGATGCTGCCCACCTGGCTGAAGAACAACGGCCTGCCGGAGATGACCATCGCCGAAGCCGCGCAGGACGAGCGGATCCGCGCCGAGCTACAGACCGTCGTCGATTCCGCGAACGGCTCGGTCTCCCGGGCGGAGTCCATCCGCGCCTTCGAGGTCATCGACACCGACTTCACCGAGGAGAACGGCTACCTCACCCCGTCGCTCAAGCTCAAGCGCAACGTGGTGGTCCAGGAGATGTCCGAGGTCATCGACCGCATCTACGGAGGCTCCAAGCCCGCCTCCTGATCCGCGGCGCCGGCCCGGCCCCGATCCGCCTCCCCGACGCCCGCGTCCGGGATCTCGCGGGTCGGGGCCGCGCCGTACCCTGGCCCCCATGCCCGCACGCCGCCAGCTCAGCTTCGAGGACCTCGGCACCCCGCTCGCGGAGGCGACCCTCGTGGTGGTCGATCTCGAGACGACCGGGACCGATCCCTCGGCCGACGCGATCACCGAGATCGGTGCGGTGAAGGTCCGCGGCGGCGAGGTCCTCGGCGAGTTCCGCAGCTTCGTGGATCCTGAGCGGCCGATCCCCGCCTACATCGCCTCGCTCACGGGGATCACCGACGCGACGGTGGCGGGCGCCCCGTCGATCCGTGCCGTGCTGCCGATGTTCCTGGACTTCGTGGGCGACGCCGCGCTGGTCGCGCACAACGCCCGCTTCGACGTCGGTTTCCTCACCGCGCAGGCCGCCCGTCTCGGGGTGGGATGGCCGCGGCCGACGGTGCTGGACACGCTCGCCCTCGCCCGGCGCGTGTACCGGCGGGACGAGGTGCGCGACCATCGTCTCTCGACCCTCGCCGCGCACGTCGGCGCGAGCATCACCCCCGATCACCGGGCTCTCTCCGATGCGCGCGCGACCGTGGACGTGCTCCACGCGATCATCTCCCGTCTCGGCGAGCAGGGCGCCGCGACCCTCCAGGACCTCGCGGGGGCGCACCGGCGGGCGACCCCGGTCCAGCTGCGGAAGAAGCACCTCGCCGAGACGATCCCCGCGGTGCCCGGGGTGTACCAGTTCCTGGACGCCGCCGGGGCGGTGCTCTACGTCGGCACCTCCCGCAACCTCCGCACCCGGGTGCGGACCTACTTCACCGCCGCCGAGACCCGGCGCAAGGTCTTGGACATGCTGCCGCGCGCGGAGGAGATCCGGGTGCTCGAGTGCACGACGCCGACGGAGGCCGCGGTGCGCGAGCTGCGCATCATCGCCGCGGAGAAGCCGCCCTCGAACCGGCACGGACTGCACCCCGAGAAGGCTCACTGGCTGCGGCTCGGCACCGGCCGGGAGGGACTGCGCGCGGCGCGCCTGGCCCGCGCGGAGTCGGACGGCTCCGCCCAGATCGGGCCGCTCCGATCCCGCCACGACGTCGAGCCCCTGCGCGGCCTGCTCCACGATGCGATCCTCGGGCGCGGGGCCGCCTTCGAGCGCGGGGCCGACGGGCCGGAGGTCCTCGGGAGCGGGGCTCGCGGGAGGCTGCGACGCGCGCTGGTGGAGGACCCGACCGAGGTCCTCGACCATGTCGCCGTCCGTCTGCGGGCTCAGGTCACGGCCGGCCGCTACGAGGAGGCGGAGCGGATGCGGCGGCTCGCCCACCTGTATCTGGAGGCCGCGCACCGCGCCGGTCGCCTGCGCGCCCTAGCCGCCGTGCCGCTGCTGATCGCCGCCCGCCCGAGCACCGAGGGCGTGATCGGCGGGCGGGGCTGGGAGCTGCTGTCGGTGCGGCACGGGCGCTTCGCGGGCACGACCCTGGTGCCGCAGCGCGCGGATCCGCTCGCCGCCGCCCGGTCGCTCGCCCTGATCGGGGTCGGGGAGGCAGAGCTGGCCGCGCCGCTCTGCCAGGGCTATCACCAGGAGGCGGAGATCCTGCTCGGATGGCTCGAGGGCGAGGGCGTGAGGACGGTGCTCGTCGAGGGGACCTGGGCCGTCCCCGCCCGGGCCCGCTTCGACGCCGAGCATCTCGCCGCTCGCTTCGCCCGCACCGCGGCGGCCGACGGGGCATAGGCTCGGGAGCACGCACCCGTCCGACGACCGCGCCAGGAGCAGCCATGATCACCGCCATCGTCTCGATCCTCGTCGAGTCCGCCCGCATCCCCGAGGTCGCCGAGACCATCGTCGACCTCGACGGCGTGGACCACGTCTACTCCGTCACCGGCGACGTGGACCTGATCGTGGTGGTGCGCGTGCGCGAGCACGAGGAGCTGGCCGACGTGATCGCCGATCGGATCTCGAAGGTCGACGGCGTCCTGGACACCACCACCAACATCGCCTTCAAGACCTACTCGGGCTGTGATCTCGACGCGGCCTTCGACCTCGGCAACGAGGGCTGAACCCCGACCCGGGCGGAGGGCCTGCCGCCCGTAATCGGGAGGACTCAGCTCCGGTCGTCGACTGCGGCCTGGGAGGCCTCCGCCCAGCGGGTGACGAGCTCCGTGGGGCGCCCCGAGTCGAGGGCCGCGGTGACCTCGGCATGGGCAGCGACGAAGCGCTCGGCGAAGTCAGCGGACGCCGGCTGGTCGATGCCGTCGAAAGCCACCACCCCCGCCGCGGCGTTCAGCAGCACCGCATCGCGGACCGGGCCCAGCCGGCCCTCGGACGACCCGGCGAACACCTCACGGGCGACCTGAGCGTTCTCCTCCGCGGACCCGCCGCGCAGCGCATCGTGACCGCTGCGGGGGATGCCGAGGAGCACCTCGGGGACCAGGACGTGCTCGCGCACCTCGCCACCGCGCACCTCCCAGACGTCCGACGGGGCGGTGACGGTGAGCTCGTCGAGCCCGTCCTGCCCTCGGAACACGAGGGCGCTCGTCCCGCGGGAGGCGAAGACTCCGGCGACGATCGGCGCGATCTGGGGATCGGCGACGCCGACGGCGCTCGCCCGCGGTCGTGCCGGGTTCGTGATCGGGCCGAGGACGTTCATCACGGTCGGGATCCCGAGCCCCTTGCGCGCCTCGGCGGTGTGCCGCATCGAGGGATGGAATACCTGCGCGAAGAGGAAGGTCATGCCGACCTGCTCCACGAGCGCCTCGACTGCGGGGACCGGGAGGTCCAGGCGGACTCCGAGCGCCTCGAGGACGTCGGCGGAGCCGGACCTCGAGGTCGAGGCCCGGTTGCCGTGCTTGACGACGGTGCGTCCGGTCGAGGCGATGACGACAGACGCCATCGTGGAAATGTTCACGGTCTGCGCGAGGTCGCCGCCGGTGCCGACGATGTCGATCGCACGGTCGGTGGCGCGCACCGGGCGGGCATGGGCGACCATCGAGTCGGCCAGGGCGCCGAGCTCCTCGCTCGTGACCCCCTTCGCCTGCAGGGCGACCAGGAAGCCGGCGAGCTGCACCGCGGACGCGCTGCCGGAGAAGACCTCGTCCATCGCCCACCCCGCCTGCGCGGCCTCCAGATCCTCGCCGCGCACGAGGCGCGCCGTGAGCCGGGACCAGGTCGGGGTGTTCTCGCTCATGCTCCCGATGATCGCACCTGCGCCGTGCCGCGCGCACGACGGCCCGCCCACCGAACCGCTCCATCCCGCCCGGGCGGAGCGCGTCACGGAACGGTCACGACGGGGCGACCCGACCCCTCACCTGCACAGAGGGCGCGTGTCCCGGTTCGTGACACCTCGTCAGGAGGGCTATGCTGGGACGGTCCGCCCGGGGTGCTCCCCGCGGCGTGCCCGGACGTCGTGATCCGGGCCGCCGATCCTGACCGCACGACATAATGGTGACGTGAGTACTGCGACCCTGCCTGAGCGCCCCGCCGCCGCCCTGCCGGCGGTCGGCCGACCCAACCCGACGCAGATCGGCACGATCGTCTGGCTCGCGAGCGAGCTGATGTTCTTCGGCGGCCTGTTCGCGATGATCTTCACCCTCCGCTCGATGGTCCCCGAGACCTTCGCGGACGGCCAGGCCCACTTCACGCACGGCTTCGCCCTGCTGAACACCGTGATCCTGGTCGCGAGCTCCTTCACCTGCCAGATGGGCGTGTGGATCGCCGAGGGCCGCCTCCCGGGCGGCCGCACCTTCACCCCGCGCAAGCACCGCACCGGTTCGATCTTCAACATCGCCCGCTGGGGCATGGTCGAGTGGTACATCCTCACCTTCGCCATGGGCGCTGTCTTCGTCTCCGGTCAGGCCTTCGAGTACGCGGAGCTGGTGCACAAGGGCGTGACGCTGTCGTCCTCGCCCTTCGGCTCGGTGTTCTACCTCTCGACCGGCTTCCACGGGCTGCACGTCCTCGGCGGCCTGATCGCCTTCCTGATGGTCCTGATGCGCGCCTTCGCCGCGGACTCCTTCTCGCAGCACGAGCAGGTCTCGGCCATCTGCATCTCGTACTACTGGCACTTCGTGGACGTGGTGTGGATCGTGCTGTTCTTCATCGTCTACCTGCTCGATCCGCTGTCCACGATGCTGAACGGCGACCACATGGTCCCGGTCGACTTCGTCTGGAGGCTGTTCTGATCCCCGGTCGGATCCCTCCCCTCGGACCGCAGTCCGCGCCCCCTCCCTCCCCCGACTCCCCCGTCTCGCCCGTCTCCTTCCTCCACGAATCGAGGTCCGAACCGTGAAGGCACTCGCCGCCCGACGTCATCATCCGATGGCGCTCCTCGTGATACTGCTGCTCGCGCTCGTTGCGACCGGCGGGCTGTACGCCGCCTTCCAGCCGCAGTCGGCGCAGGCCGAGGCCTACACCCAGGACGATGTGGAGGCCGGAGAGGCGCTCTTCCTCGCCAACTGCGCGACCTGCCACGGCCGCAGCGCAGAGGGCCTCCAGGAGGCCGACGGCTCGACCCTCGGCCCCTCCCTCATCGGCGTCGGCGCCGCCGCGGTCGACTTCCAGGTCGGCACCGGCCGCATGCCCATGCAAGCTTCCGGTCCTCAGGCGCCGCGCAAGCCCGCGCAGATGAACGAGGAGCAGACCCGGCAGCTCGCCGCCTACGTCGCGTCGCTGGGCCCCGGCCCCGCGGTGCCCGACGAGGAGTACCTCGACGCCTCCCTCGGCGACGCCGAGCGCGGTGGCGAGATCTTCCGCATCAACTGCGCCATGTGCCACAACGCCGCCGGCGCTGGCGGCGCCCTCACCCGCGGCAAGTACGCCCCGGAGGTGACCGGGCTCGAGGCCAAGCACGTCTACGAGGCGATGGAGACCGGCCCCCAGAACATGCCGGTGTTCAACGACACCAACCTGTCCCCCGAGGACAAGCGCGACGTCATCGCCTACCTCGAGGCGATCGATGAGGTCGGCTCGCCCGGCGGCATCTCCCTGGGCTCCCTCGGTCCCGTCACCGAGGGTCTGTACGCCTGGACCATCGTCCTGTCCCTGCTGACCGCCTGCGCCGTGTGGCTGGGGGCGAAGGCCAAGTGAACGCGAGCATGAACACCAACCTCGATGGCACCAACCCCGCGCGCGGCGTGAGCGCCGTCGCGCCCAAGGAGGACGGCGGTTTCCCGAACCCGGGCCTGCCCCCGCACGTCCACCGCCAGGCGGACCACTCCAAGACCGCGGAGAAGCGCGCCGAGCGCCTCGTCGCCGGCATGTTCCTGCTGTCGGTGCTGGGGACCGCGGTCTTCATCGCCGCCTACTTCCTGGTCACGCCGACCGGGCGGAACATCTTCGCCGAGGAGGGCACCCCCAGCGCCCTGTGGTGGTCGAACCTGGTCACCGGTCTCGGCCTCGCGATCGCCGTCTTCTTCATCGGTGCCGCCGCCGTGCACTGGGCCAAGACGCTCATGCCCGACGAGGAGATGGTCGAGGAGCGCCACGACATCCGCAGCTCCGAGGAGACCCGCGAGGTCGCCGCCGGCATCATCACCGACGGCTTCGCGGAGTCGGGCATCGCCCGTCGGCCCGTGATCGTCACCGCGATGGTCGCCGCCTTCGCCGCGCTCCCCATCGCGGTCCTCGCGCCGCTGTCGACCCTCGGCCCGCTGCCGGGCAACAAGCTCCACCACACCTTCTGGGGCCACAACCCCGGTCAGCGCCTGGCGCGGGACCACGACGGCACCCCGATCAAGCTCTCCGACGTGGCAATGAACTCGATCTTCCACGTGATGCCGGAGGGGCTCACAGAGGAGACCCCGCACTTCCTCGAGGAGCGCGCCAAGGCCGCGGCGGTCATCGTCCGCATCGACCCGAAGCTCGCCAAGAACGAGGAGAGCATGAGCCAGGGCGTCCAGGGCGTCCTCGCGTTCTCCAAGATCTGCACCCATGTGGGCTGCCCCGTCGCTCTCTACGAGCAGCAGACGCACCACATGCTGTGCCCCTGCCACCAGTCCACCTTCGACGTCACCGACGGCGCCAAGGTGATCTTCGGCCCGGCCCACCGCCCGCTCCCCCAGCTGCCGATCGAGGTCGATGACGAGGGCTACCTCGTCGCCCCCGGCGACTTCAACTCGCCCATCGGTCCCAGCTTCTGGAACATCCACAAGGACCGGTGACCCCCATGACCACCACCACCTCCCGCTCCCCGAAGGCCGCCCCGGCGGCGAACGGCACCTCGCGCATCCAGAAGCTCGGCGCGGTCGGCGGCGACTGGCTCGACCAGCGCACCTCCGGCGGCGGCTTCGTCCGCTTCATCGCGCGCAAGATCTTCCCCGACCACTGGTCGTTCATGTTCGGCGAGGTCGCGCTGTACAGCTTCGTGATCCTGCTGATCTCGGGCGTCTTCCTCACGATGTTCTTCGACCCCTCCATGGAGGAGGTCATCTACACCGGGCCGTACGAGCCGTTGCAGGGCGCTCACGTGTCCCGCGCGTTCGAGTCGACGATGCAGATCTCCTTCGAGGTCAAGGGCGGCCTGCTCTTCCGCCAGATGCACCACTGGTCCGCGCTGGTGTTCATGGTCGCGATCTTCGTGCACATGTTCCGCGTGTTCTTCACCGGCGCCTTCCGCAAGCCGCGCGAGCTCAACTGGCTGGTCGGCTTCGCCCTCATGGTCCTGGGCATGGTCGCCGGCTTCACCGGCTACTCGCTCCCCGACGACGTCCTCTCCGGCAACGGTCTGCGCGTGGTCGACGGCCTGATGAAGTCGATCCCGGTGGTCGGCACCTACATCTCGATGCTGCTGTTCGGCGGCGAGTTCCCCGGCACGCAGATCATCCCGCGCTTCTTCACCATGCACATCCTGCTGGTGCCCGCGCTGATCCTCGGCCTGATCGCGATCCACATGGTGCTGCTCGTGCTGCACAAGCACACCCAGTACCCCGGGCCCGGCCGCACCGAGCGCAATGTCGTCGGTTTCCCGGTCTTCCCGGTGTACGCGGCCAAGGCGGGCGGCTTCTTCTTCCTGGTCTTCGGCATCATCACCCTCATCTCGGCGACGACCTCGATCAACGCCATGTGGGTGTACGGCCCCTACGACCCCTCCCCCGTGTCCGCCGGCTCGCAGCCTGACTGGTACATGCTCTGGACCGACGGCGGCCTCCGCCTCATCCCGGGCTGGGAGTTCACCATCTTCGGCTACGTGATCTCGCTGAACATGCTGATCCCGATGGCCCTCTACGGCGGGATGCTGGCCGTCCTGGCTCTGTACCCGTTCATCGAGGCCTGGGTGACCGGTGACGATCGAGAGCACCACCTCAACGACCTCCCGTACAACGCCCCGGTCCGTACCGGCCTCGGCGTCGCGTGGATCAGCCTGTACGTGATCCTGGCGTTGGCTGCGACCAACGACCTCATCGCGATCGCCCTGCACCTCTCCATCAACGACCTCACCTGGGCGTTCCGGATCGGCATCTTCGTGATCCCGGTGCTGCTGTTCTACGTGACGAAGCGGCTCTGCCTGGCGCTGCAGCGCCAGAAGCGCGAGCTCGTCCTGCACGGCCGCGAGACCTCCCGCATCGTGCGTACCGAGACCGGTGACATGATCGAGATCCACGCGCCGCTCAACGAGTACGACCGCTGGGTCCTCGTGCAGCATGACGATTACCGTCCGCTGCAGGCCGGGAACGGCGTCTCCTCGCTCCGCGCGAAGGCGACGAGCTTCTTCTTCAAGGACCGCATCGAGCCGGTCTCCCCGGCCGAGCTGCGTGAGGCCATGGAGCATGCCGGGCACGAGCGCCACGTCATCGACGAGCTCACCGGCGGCGACTACCGGACCCCGGCGGAGAAGGCCAGCCACTGAGGCCATCCCCTCCCCCACCCTGACGAGGGCCCGAGAGCTTCTGCTCTCGGGCCCTCGTCATGTCTGATGGCGCGCGGCGACAGGGCCGCGCGGCGCAGGATCGGGGTCGACGGACGGAGCTTCCGGGCGGGCGAGCGTCACTCTCCAGAGCAGAGGGGACGTCAGTGCACTGCGGGGCGCGAGATGCAGGACCACCCCCACGGAGTCAGAGGGACCTCAGCGCAGCACGGGGCTGGTCTGCCGCGGTGGCGCCTCCCCGCGTCCGGCAGCCGCCTCGACGAGGAATCGCGCCGCGACCAGACTGAGCCGGCGGTCGGCTCGTCGGAGCTCCCGGAGGGAGCGCAACTGCTGGGCGGACGGATTGAGACCGCGGACCGCGAGGATCTCGCGCGCCCACGCCACCGCGCGATCCAGGGCGTCGTCGTCCGCGAACAGTCCACGGACCTCGCGCTCTGCGCGCCCGGCCGGGTCGATGCTGCCACCGATCATCGTGGCCCCTCCTGTCTTGAGCGGCATGCAGGGCGATGCCGCGCGGCTCGGAGGGACAGCAGGTCGGCGTGTCCGCTCCGTCGCCCACGCTAGCACCGGGTGCTCCTCGGCCCGGGGAGACAGCAGGAATGCGCCGGTCCGTCTACCGCTCAGCCAGTTGCGCCGTACGTGCGGGACGAAGGGCTCTCTTCATACAGCGTTATTACACAGTGTTTGCCAGTACACCCTCGGGTCGCGAATGCTCACTGGACCGAGCGTGCTTCGCCGACCGGGCGTGCTCCACCGAGCGGAGCGTGCTTCGCCGAGCGGGCGTGCACCGTGGTCCGCGAGTGCTCAGTGGACGGGACGTGCTCCTTCAAGCATGCGTGCTCCGCGGAGCGGCCTCCCCGAGGGGGGACACGGTTCCTCCGCCCAGATGCACCGCACCCCCGCACCGGAGATCCGGTGCGGGGGTGCGAGGAGAGTGTAGCGAGTTGCCGACTCAGTGCTGGTGCTGGCCGACGGAGAACTCGAGGACCCAGCTGATGATGCCGTAGATGACGAACACAACGCCGATGGCGAGGATCCACCAGCCGGCGGCGACGCCGAGGAAGGCCATCGCGCAACCGATGGACAGCCACAGCGGTGCCCAGCTGTACGGGGCGAAGCTGCCCTGCACACCGGCCTCGTCGGAGACCTCGGCGTTCTCGTCACCGGCGGCACCCTGGTCATGCTTGCGCAGGGTGATCGTCATGAGCACGGCGATCATGAAGCTCAGACCCGAGGTGGCGAGGATCGCCGGGAAGCCCGCGCCCTCAATGCCCATCGGCTCATAGCGCCAGGTGAGATAGCCGTAAGCGGCACCGACGACGAGGAGGAAGACGCCGAGGATGTAGAAGATCTTGGCAGCGGCCTTCATGTCAGTTGCTCCTGGGGTGCTCGATGGGCTCCGCGTGCAGCATGTGGTCCTGCAGGCCGACCTCCGGGTGGTGGAGGTCGAAGGCGGGACGCTCCGAACGCACACGGGGCAGGGAGTGGAAGTTGTGTCGCGGCGGCGGGCACGACGTCGCCCACTCGAGCGAGGCGCCGTAGCCCCACGGATCGTCGACCTCGATCTTCTTGCCCTTGATGTGGGTGAGGACCGCGTTGAGCAGGAAGGGCAGGGTCGAGGCGCCCATGATGAACGCACCGACGGTCGAGATCTGGTTCAGCCAGGTGAAATCGTCCTCTGCGAGGTAGTTCACGTAGCGGCGGGGAGCGCCGAGCACGCCGAGCCAGTGCTGGATCAGGAACGTCATGTGGAAGCCGATGGTCAGCAGCCAGAAGTGCAGCTTGCCGATGCCCTCCGAGAGCTTGTAGCCGAACATCTTGGGCCACCAGAAGTAGAAGCCCGCGAACATCTCGAACACCACGGTCCCGGCCATCACGTAGTGGAAGTGCGCGACCACGAAGTAGGTATCGGACAGCGGCCAGTCCAGCACCGGCGAGGAGAGGATGACACCGGTGAGACCACCGAAGATGAAGGTGGTGAGGAAGCCGAGGGTGAACAACATCGGCGTCTCGAAGGTCAGCGACCCTCGCCACATGGTCCCGATCCAGTTGAAGAACTTCACGCCCGTCGGCACCGCGATGAGCATCGTCATGAAGGCGAAGAAGTCCAGCATGACCGCACCGGTGGTGTACATGTGGTGAGCCCACACGGTGACGGAGAGGGCGGCGATCGAGATGGTCGCGCCGATCAGCGTCTTGTATCCGAAGATCGGCTTGCGGGAGAAGACCGGGATGATCTCCGAGGCGATGCCGAAGAAGGGCAGCGCGAGCACGTACACCTCGGGGTGGCCGAAGAACCAGAAGAGGTGCTGCCACAGGATCGGGCCGCCGTTCTCCGGGTTGAAGACCTGCGCGTCGAAGCGACGGTCGGCGCCGAGCGCCAGCAGGGCGGAAGCCAGGGGCGGGAAGGCCATCAGCACCAGCACACCGGTGATCAGCACGTTCCACGTGAAGATCGGCATGCGGAACATGGTCATGCCGGGCATGCGCATGCACAGGATCGTGGTGATGAAGTTGACCGAGCCGAGGATCGTGCCGAAGCCCTGCAAGGCGAGGCCGAAGACCCAGAGATCACCACCCAGTCCCGGGGTGAACGTGGTGTCGGACAGCGGCGCATAGGCGAACCAGCCGAAGGACGCGGCACCCTGCGGGGTGAGGAAGCCGGCGACCACGATCAGAGAGCCCCAGAGGGTGATCCAGAAGGCGAACATGTTCAGACGCGGGAACGCCATGTCCACGGCGCCGATCTGCAGCGGCACCAGGTAGTTCGCGAAGCCGTTGAACAGCGGGGTGCCGAACATCAGCAGCATGATCGTGCCGTGCATGGTGAACAGCTGGTTGTACTGGTCCTTCGAGACCACGACCTGGAGGCCGGGCTCCCACAGCTCGGTACGGATGCCGAGCGCGAGCAGGCCTCCGAAGGCGAAGAAGGCGAAGGCCATGCCCATGTACATCTTGCCGATCAGCTTGTGATCGGTGGTGGTCAGCAGCTGGAAGAACTGGCTGCCCAGGCTGTGCTTCCGCTGCTCGACGAATCGCGCCGGGCGCGCGGGCGACGCGGTGACGGTCTCGGCGCTCACTCGTTCTCTCCCTCGGTGGAGGTGGACTCGGAGTAACGGGGGCCCGCGTCGTCATGACGCTCGCGCATGCTCCAGTCCTCCTGGTTGCGGTTGAGGTCCACGCCCAGCTGGCCGTCGTAGCCCTGGTCGCGCAGTTCCTGCATGTGGGCGTCGAACTCCTCCTGGGAGACGACCTCGATGTTGAAGAGCATGTCCGAGTGGTACTCGCCGCACAGCTCGGCGCACTTGCCGGCGTAGGTGCCCTCACGGGTCGGGGTCACCTGGAAGGTCGTGGTGTGCCCGGGGATCATGTCCTTCTTGTAGAGGAAGTCCACGACCCAGAACGAGTGGATCACGTCGCGCGAGTCCAGACGGAACTCGACGGTCTGGCCGACCGGGAGGTACAGGGTCGGCAGCGTCTCGGCCGCCCCCTCCTCACCGGTGGCGAAGGACTGCACGCCCGCGGGCTCGTGGACGTCGGCCTCGACGTAGTTGAAGTCCCAGCTCCACTGCTTGGCGACGACGTTCACGGTGACGTCGGGCTCGGCGACGTGCATCTCGACCTCTCGCGCGTCCCGCTGCGTGAAGTAGAAGAAGGTGAGCACCATCACGACGGGGACGAGCGTGAACATCAGCTCGAGCGGCACGTGGTAGCGCAGCTGGGTCGGGAAGCCGGTGTCGTTCTTGCGGCGGCGGTAGGCGATCGCGCACCAGATGGTCAGGCCCCACACGATCAGACCCACGATGATCAGCACGGCCCACGAGCCGACCCACAGGTCGGTGATCATCCCGGTGCGGTCGGTGACCTCGCCGTCGGAGTATCCGGGGAGGAAGCCTCGCAGCTGCTGGTCCGTGCAGCCCGAGAGGACCAGGACGGCCAGGGCGAGTCCTGCGGCCAGAGCGCGACGTCCGTGCCGCGAAGGCTGGGGAACCTGGGGGATCACAGGGAATGACCTTCCGCTCGTCGTCCCCGCTCTCCGGCACCGGTTCCGCGTCAGGCGGATCTGGCTCCGAGGAGCGGAGTGGGTACTGATGTGGGCGGGGACATGCCCACAGTGCCGCGCCCGCTCCGGGGAGCGGGCCGGGCCGGACCGAGGGGTCCGACTCTTGACGGCACCCCGTCATCATACGGCCTCCGAGCGGCGGTTTCGCCCACGGCGCGCCCCCTCTCCGGGTCCGTCACCGCACCGTGATCGGGGCACCTCGCTCCCCAGGCACGCGACGGGCCCGCTCCCGTGACGCGTTGGTCATCGGGGACGGGCCCGTCGGACGCCTCCGCCGTGGGCGGCGGGGCGGATGCTACGGAGTTGACTCAGGCGAAGGAGTCGCCGCAGGCGCAGGAGCTCTGGGCGTTCGGGTTGTCGATCGTGAAGCCCTGCTTCTCGATGGTGTCCGCGAAGTCGATCACGGCGCCGGTGAGGTACGGGCTGGACATCTTGTCCACCACGACCTCGACCCCGGAGAAGTCGACGACCAGGTCGTCGTCCATCGTCCGCTCGTCGAAGTACAGCTGGTAGATGAGGCCCGAGCAGCCGCCGGGCTGCACGGCGATCCGCAGGCGGAGGTCGTCGCGGCCCTCCTGCTCCAGCAGGGACGAGACCTTGCCGGCGGCGACGTCGGTGAGGGTGACGCCGTGCGCCGCGGTGGGACGCTCGGTGGTGGGGGTGGTCATGCGGTCCTCCTCGAAGCTCTGGTCCCGCCAGGATACGCCTCGGCACCTCGCCGTGGTGAGTGGGCCCGCCCACGCGGGCGATCGAGGTCTGCGGCTCCGGGCGATCCCGGCTGCCTCAGAGCACTCCGCGGAAGGCCGCGAGGAGCATCACTCCCCCGTAACCGAGGACGATGCCGAGGACCGCGGCGGTGGCGGCATCGCGGCTGCGTCCGGCGAGCACGGCGGAGAAGGCGCCCAGGAGCACCGCGGCGACGACGAGCAGGCCCCACCAGAGGCCGAAGTAGCCGGCCAGGAAACCGAGCACGAGGGTGCCGGTGAGCAGCGGGATCGTCAGCGGGGAAACGGGGGTCGACCCTCCCGGCGTCTGCTCGGTCCCCTTCTCGGATCTCGCGGCGGGGCTCATCGGTCCTCCCGTCGGAGATCGCCCGCACGGAGCAGCAGCAGCGCCTCGGCGAGGCACACCTTGGCGAACTCGCCGAGGTGCAGCGACTCGTCGATCCCATGGGCGCGGGACTCGGGATCCTCCACGCCGGTGACGAGCACGTCGGCGGCGGGGAACACCTCGAGCAGGTCCGCGATGAAGGGGATCGAGCCGCCCAGACCGGTGTCCACCGCGGGACGACCCCAGGCATCGGCGAGCGCCCCACGGGCGAGCTCCATCGCCGGGGAGTCCTGGCGCGCGCTGTAGGGCCGGCCCTGCTCGCCGCGGTGCACGGTGACCTGGGCGGCCGCGGGGGCGTGCGCCTCGAGATGGGCGACGAGCACGTCCATCGCGGCCGCGGGCTCCTGGCCGGGCGGGATGCGCAGGGAGACCTTCGCCCTCGCCACGGGGACGAGCGTGTTGGACGCGTCGCGGACCGTCGGGGCGTCGATCCCGATGACGGACAGCGCGGGCCTCGTCCACAGCCGGGCGGCGATCGATCCGGTCCCGGAGAGCGGGAGCCCCGCGGGGACGCCGGCATCGCGCCGGTAGTCCTCCTCGGTCATCTCGACCTCGGGGTCCGCGGCGCGGACCAGGCCGGGGATCGCGACCTCGCCGTTCTCGTCGTGGAGCGTCGCGAGGAGCCGGGCGAGCTGGGTCGGAGCATCGAGGACCGGACCCCCGAAGAGCCCGGAGTGGACCGCCTGCTCGAGCACCCGCACCTCGACGACGGCGTCGACCACGCCGCGCAGGCTCGTGGTCAGCGCCGGGACGCCGACGGCCCAGTTCGCGGAGTCGGCGACCACGATGAGGTCGGCGGCGAGGGCGTCCCGGTGCGCCTCGATGAATGGCCGGAAGGTCGGCGAGCCCGCCTCCTCCTCCCCCTCGACGAAGACGGTCACGCCGATGCCCTCCGCGGAGAGCTCTTCGCCGACCAGGCGCAGCGCGGTCACGTGCGCCATGACGCCCGCCTTGTCGTCGGCGGCGCCGCGGGCGTACAGCCGCTCGCCGCGGCGGGTCGGCTCGAAGGGCGGCGTGGTCCACTCCGCGGGGTCACCGGTGGGCTGGACGTCGTGGTGCGCGTAGAGCAGCACGGTGGGGCGGCCGGGGGCGGCGGGTCGACGACCGATCACGGCAGGGGCCCCACCGGCGACCGACTCGAGGCTCACCTGCTCCAGACCCGCGCCGCGGAGCAGCTCGGCGACGGCCTCGGCGCTGCGCTGCACGGGCTCGCGGTCGTGGCCCGGGAAGGCGATCGAGGGGATGCGCACGAGCGCCTCGAGATCCTTGATCGCCTGCGGGAGGAGCGCGTCCAGGCGGGTGCGGAGGGCGTCGGGATCGGACGCGGCGCCGACGGGCGCGATGTGCTGAAGGTCCTGCGGAGTCGTCATGGTCCCAACCTACCGCCGCCGCCCGAATGTGCCTCCGGAGCCGACGGCCGCGCACCGCCGTCCTGCCCGACAGCTCGTGCAGAGAGGTCCCGGGCGGACCGCCTAGAATGCCCCGGTGATCTTCCGGAAGTCCGACTCCTCTCAGCCCTCGCAGCCCTCCGAGCCGACGCCTCCCGTGCGTCCCGGCTCCAAGGGCCGCCCCACCCGGTCCCGCAAGGAGGCCGAGGCGGCACGTCGGCGCCCGCTCGTGGTCGACGACCGCAAGGAGGCCCGTCGTCGCGATCGGGAGCGGGCGAACCAGCAGCGCATCGAGTCCCAGCAGGCCCTCATGACCGGCGATGAGAAGAAGATGCCCGCGCAGCATCGCGGTCCGCAGCGCCGCCTGGTGCGCGACCTCGTCGACTCCCGTCGCAACGTCGGCGAGCTCTTCTTCCCGGTTGCGCTCGTGATCATGCTGGTCGCCCTGGTGCTGCCCTTGGTGCGCCCCGATCTCACGGCCGTCATGAGCACCGCGATGCTCGTGGTCCTCTGGGGCGGCATCGCCCTGTGCGTGGTGGACGGCTTCCTCATCCGCCGCCTGCTGCGGCGCCGGCTCGAGGCGGAGTTCTCGGACGTCGAGCGGGGTCTGGTCGGCTACGGGATCATGCGCGCGATCCAGATCCGCCGCTTCCGCCTGCCCCGCCCTCAGGTGAAGCACGGCGAGGTGCCGCTGCGCTGAGCGCGCCCGTCGTCCGCGAACAGACTGCGGCCCGCACGTTCGACGTGCGGGCCGCAGTTCGTTCGGGGGCTCCCGGGGGTCAGGCGTCGGCCTCCGGCGTCGCCTCGGCTGCCTTCTCGCCCTTCGCGGCGGGCTTGGCGTCGACACCCGCCTCCTTTCGCTGCTGCGGGGTGATCGGCGCCGGAGCGGCGGTGAGCGGGTCGTAGCCGTTGCCGGTCTTCGGGAAGGCGATGACCTCGCGGATCGACTCCTCCCCGGCGAGCAGGGCCACGATGCGGTCCCAGCCGAAGGCGATGCCGCCGTGCGGCGGGGCGCCGAACTGGAAGGCGTCGAGCAGGAAGCCGAACTTCTCCTGCGCGTCCTGCTCCCCGATGCCCATCACCTGGAAGACGCGCTGCTGCACGTCCTGGGAATGGATACGGATGGAACCGCCGCCGATCTCGTTGCCGTTGCAGACGATGTCGTAGGCGTAGGCGAGGGCGCTACCGGGATCGGTGTCGAAGGTGTCGAGGAACTCGGGCTTCGGCGAGGTGAAGGCGTGGTGCACCGCGGTCCAGGCACCCCCGCCGACGGCGACGTCCCCGGCCGCGCGGGCGTCGGCCGCCGGCTCGAACATCGGCGCGTCGACGACCCACACGAAGGCGAAGGCGTCGTGGTCGATGAGGCCGAGGCGCTCGGCGATTTCGCCGCGCGCCGCGCCGAGCAGGGCGCGGGAGGTCTTCGGCTCGCCCGCGGCGAAGAAGACGCAGTCGCCGGGCGCGGCGCCGGTGGCCTCGAGCAGTCCCGCCTTCTCCGCGTCGGAGATGTTCTTGGAGACCGGGCCCGTGAGCGAGCCGTCCTCCTGCACCAGGACGTAGGCGAGTCCCTTCGCACCGCGCTGCTTCGCCCACTCCTGCCAGGCGTCGAGCTGGCGACGGGGCTGGGAGGCGCCGCCGGCCATCACCACCGCGCCGACGTAGGGTGCCTGGAACACGCGGAACGGGGTCTCGGCGAAGTACTCGGTCATCTCGACCAGCTCGAGGTCGAAGCGCAGGTCGGGCTTGTCCGAGCCGTAGCGGCGCATCGACTCCGCATAGGTGATCCGCGGGATCGGGGTCGTGATCTCGTGCCCGGCGGTCGCCCACACGTTGGTGAGGATCTGCTCGGCGAGCGCGATCACGTCCTCCTGGTCCACGAAGCTCATCTCGATGTCGAGCTGGGTGAACTCGGGCTGGCGGTCCGCGCGGAAGTCCTCATCGCGATAGCAGCGGGCGAGCTGGAAGTACTTCTCGATGCCGCCCACCATCAGCAGCTGCTTGAACAGCTGCGGGGACTGCGGCAACGCGTACCAGGAACCGGGAGCGAGGCGCGCCGGGACCAGGAAGTCGCGGGCGCCCTCGGGGGTGGAGCGGGTCAGGGTCGGGGTCTCGACCTCGACGAAGTCCTGGTCCAGCAGGGTGTCGCGGGCGGCACGGTTCACGGCCGAGCGCAGCCGCATCGCGCGGGCAGGGCCCTGGCGGCGCAGGTCGAGGTAGCGGTAGCGCAGTCGCGTCTCCTCGCCGACCTCGGTGTGCTCGTCGAGCTGGAAGGGCAGCGCCGCCGAGGCGGAGAGCACCTCGACCTCGGACGCGGTCACCTCGACCTCGCCCGTGGGCAGCGCCGGGTTCTCGTTGCCCTCGGGGCGCCGGTCGACGCTGCCGACGACCTTCAGCACGTACTCGTTGCGCAGGTGCATCGCCTCGTCCTCGCGCACGACGACCTGGGCGACGCCGCTCGCGTCGCGCAGATCGAGGAACGTCACGCCGCCGTGGTCACGGCGACGGCCGATCCAGCCGGTGAGGGTGACGGTCTGTCCGATGTGCTCCGAGCGGAGCTCGCCGGCGGTATGGGTGCGCAGCACGAGGTGTCCTTCACGATGGGGTCCAGGGGTCCACGCCGCCGCCGGCGTGGAGCGCCCAGCCTACCGTGGAGGGTGAGCGATCTCGCCCGGGCCGGCCTGGCCCTCGCCGGGGGCACCCCCGTACAGTGGACCCTCGTGCGACCTGCGATCACGCAGGTCTGGTTCGCCCCTTGTCGCTAGTGCCCCGCCCTGGAAGGCGGGAGATGCCGTTCGCGATGTGTCGGGGCGCTCATGTCCCGCGATCTCGCGAGGACCGCATCCCCCACTATCCGAGGACGCCATGAACGACGTTTCCCCTGCCCAGAATCCTGCCGTCGAGGACGAGAGCACGCCTGCCGCCCCCGTGGAGAGCACCGCCCCCGCCGACCAGGTGAGCGACGCGCCCGTCGAGCCGATCGCCCCCGCCCAGGACTCCGCCGAGGGCGACGCCCCGTCGGCGTCCGCGGCCCCCGCCGAGCCCGCGGCCCCCGCAGAGGCAGAGGCAGAGGCTGAGGCCGAGGCAGAACCCACGTTCGACGACATCGACCTGCCCCCGGCGCTGCGTCGCGCGGTCGATGACCTGGGCTTCACCCGCCCCTCCGCGATCCAGGCCCGCGCGATCCCCGCGCTGCTCGAGGGCCGTGACGTGATCGGCGTCGCCCAGACCGGTACCGGCAAGACCGCGGCCTTCGGCCTCCCCCTCCTCGCCGCGGTCGACCCCTCGCTCCGCGAGGTCCAGGGCCTCGTCCTGGCCCCCACCCGTGAGCTCGCGATGCAGGTTGCCGACGCGATCTCCTCGTTCGCCACCTCGATCGGCGGCCTCGAGGTCGTCGCCGTCTACGGCGGTTCCCCGTATCACCCGCAGGAGCGGGCCCTCGCCCGCGGCGCCCAGGTGGTCGTCGGCACCCCCGGCCGCGTGATGGACCACATGCGCCGCAACACGCTGCGCCTGGACACCGTGCGCTTCGCGGTGCTCGACGAGGCCGACGAGATGCTCCGGATGGGCTTCGCGGAGGACGTCGAGGAGATCCTCTCCCACTCCCCCGCGACCCGTCAGGTCGCCCTGTTCTCGGCGACCATGCCGCCCGCGATCGAGCGGGTCGCCCGCGACCACATGCAGGACCCGGTGCGGGTGAGCGTCACCCCGCAGTCCTCCACGGTCAAGAGCGTCCACCAGACCTTCGCCGTGGTGCCCTTCAAGCACCGCACCGGCGCGCTCGCCCGGGTGCTCGCGACCTCGGAGGCCGAGGCGGCGATCGTCTTCGTCCGCACCCGTGCCGCCGCCGAGGAGGTCGGCTCGGCGCTCGTCGCCCGCGGCGTGATCGCCGCGTCGATCAGCGGCGACGTCCCCCAGAAGGAGCGCGAGAAGATCGTCGAGCGCCTGCGCGACGGCTCCCTGCAGGTCCTGGTCGCGACCGACGTCGCGGCCCGTGGCCTCGACGTCGAGCGCATCGGCCTGGTCGTCAACTTCGACGTCCCCCGCGAGCCCGAGGCCTACGTCCACCGCATCGGCCGGACCGGCCGTGCGGGGCGCTCCGGCGAGGCGCTGACCTTCATCGGCCCCCACGAGCGTCGCGCGCTGAAGAACATCGAGCGCGCCACCAAGCAGACCCTCGAGGAGGCGGTCATCCCCACGCCGCGGGATGTCTCCAAGCACCGCCTCGCGACCCTGCTCACCCAGGTCCCCGAGCGCCGCGAGCGCGGCCGTCTCGAGCTCTACCGCGAGCTGGTGGGCGAGTTCGTGACCGAGCAGGGCATCGATCCGCTCGAGCTGGCCGCCGTGCTCGGCGCGATGACCGTCGGCGACGAGGGCCCCGGCGCCCCGACCGAGGACGAGGAGTTCACCCAGCAGACCGGGCGCTTCGAGCGGGACGACCGCCGGGACGACCGTCGCGGCGGGGACCGATTCGACCGCGGGGACCGCGGCTCCTCGCCCCGCACCGAGGCCGGCTACACCTCCTACCGCCTCGGCATCGGCCACTCCCACGGGGCGCGCCCGCCGGCCATCGTCGGCGCGATCACCGGCGAGGGCGGCCTCGACGGCAAGGACGTCGGCAAGATCCAGATCTTCGGCAGCTTCTCGCTGGTCCAGATCCGCGGCGGTCTCGACGACGAGCAGATGGGGCGCATCGGCAAGGCTCGCGTGGGCGGCCGCGCGCTGCGCATCGGCCCGGACTCCGGCCCCCGCGGCGGCAACGGCGACCGGGGCGATCGCGGTGACCGCAGCTCCGACCGCGGCGGCTTCCGCTCGGGCGGCGACCGTGGTCATCGGGGCGATCGGGGCGGCCGACGCTTCGAGGACCGCCCCCGCCGCGACGGCGGGAAGTTCGACGCCAAGCGCAAGGGCTTCCGCAGCTCCCACGAGGGCTGAGACCAGCACGCGGCCCGGCATCCTCGGGATGCCGGGCCGGTGTGACGCAGAGGACCCCGCACCGTTCGGTGCGGGGTCCTCTGTTCGTTGCGCTCTGTGCGCCGACGAGGCGGCGGGCTCAGCCCTGCTGCTCGGCCTGGGCGTCGGCGTAGGCCTTGCGGACCTCGTCCATGTCGAGGTTCTTCACCTGGCCGATGAGGTCCTCGAGGGCCGACTGGGGCAGCGCGCCGGCCTGGGAGAAGACCGGGATGCCCTCGCGGTAGGCGACGAGGGTCGGGATCGAGGTGACGCCGTAGCGCATCGCCAGCTGCTGCTGGTCCTCCGTGTCGACCTTCGCGAAGGTGACGTCCTCGTGCTTCTCGGACGCCTCGTCGTAGATCGGGGCGAAGCGCTGGCAGGGAACGCACCAGCCCGCCCAGAAGTCGATCAGGACGATGCCGTCCTCGACGGTGGTGTCGTGGTTCTCGGTGGTCAGGGTGACGGTAGCCATGTGCGCTCCAACGTCGTAGGGCTCGAAGTCATTCCCACTCTCTCACGGTGTGGGCCAGGTCATCGACAGCGGTGAGGAGACCCACTCCTCAGGCGTCCGCGGACGGGGCGGCGACCACGCGGACCAGCCGGTCCTCGGCGGGCGCCTCCCAGGTGGCAGCGTCGGCCGGGGCCTGCTCGCCGCTGCGGATGTCCTTCACCTCGTCCGCGGCGCCGTAGGCGCCGGGGAACCAGACGAAAGGGATGCCGCGGCGGTCGGCGTAGCGGATCTGCTTGCCGAACTTCGCGGCGGTGGGCGCGACCTCGCAGGGGATGCCACGGGCACGCAGGGCCCGGGCCACGGCCTCGCTCCGGCCGCGGCTCTCCTCCTCGCCGACGGAGACCAGCACGCAGGTGGGCACCGACCGGGTGGGGACGGCGATCCCCGTCGACAGCATCCGGGAGACCAGCCGGGACAGTCCGATGGACAGCCCCACCCCGGGATAGGTGTGGCGGTTGTCCGCCGCGAGACGGTCATAGCGGCCGCCGGAGCAGATCGAGCCGAGCAACTCGTGGCCCTCGAGGAAGCTCTCGAAGACGGTCCCCGTGTAGTAGTCGAGCCCGCGGGCGATCGACAGGTCGGCGAGGATCATCCCGGGGACGGCGGCCTCGACCCGCTCGATCACCGCAGTCAGCTCGGCGATGCCCTGCTCGACCATCTCGCCGGTCCCGCCGAGATCGCGCACCTGGTCGCCGAAGGAGGCGTCACGGGTGCGGATGGAGGCGAAGGCGAGGGCACGGTCTGCCTGCTCCGCGCTCGCGCCCGACTCGTCGACGAGCAGCGTCCGCACCGCCTCGGCACCGATCTTGGGGAGCTTGTCGAGGGCGCGCAGCACCGCGGTGTGGTCCTCGAAGCCGATCGCGCGGAAGAAGCCCTCGGAGAGCCGGCGGGTGTTCGCGTGGATGCTCACCTGCGGCAGCGGCAGCCGGGAGAGGATCTCCGCCATCACGATCGCGACCTCCGCCTCGACGTGCCCGGGCAGGGAGTCCTGTCCGATCACGTCGAGATCGGCCTGGTAGAACTCGCGGAAGCGACCGTCCTGCGGGCGCTCCCCGCGCCACACCTTCTGGATCTGGAAGCGTCGGAAGGGGAAGGAGAGATCGTTCTGGTGCTCGAGGACGTAGCGGGCCAGCGGCACCGTGAGGTCGAAGTGGAGCCCGAGGGTGCGGGAAGCGTCGGCGCCGGAGTCGTCGCCTCCGTCGTCCTCGGCGTGGAGGCGACGCAGGACGTACACCTCCTTGTCGATCTCCCCCTTGCGCAGCATCTGCTCGAGCGGCTCGACCGCCCGGGTCTCGATGCCGGAGAACCCGTGCAGCTCGGCGACCTCGCGGAAGACGTCCATCACGTGCTGCTCCACGAGCCGCTCGGCGGGGAGCCACTCGGGGAATCCGGACAGGGCGGCGATCTTCGCCATGCGGGGCACATCCTTCTCGGTCGCGGAAGACGGGAGCACCCATTATCGCCCGGACCTCCCGGGGGCACCGCGCGGACCGTGCCGAGCAGGCGGCCGCACCCCTGTAGAGTTCCGTGACGTGGTTCTCCCCGGTCGGGGCCAGGACCCCGTACCCGCCCGGCCGTCCCCGCGACGGCAGTGTCCCGCCCTGCAGCGGATCCCTTCGAAGGAGCTCAATCGTGAGCGAGTCCGAGACTCCCGTCCCCGCCTCCACCCCCGCCGATCCGGTCGCCGCCGCAGAGGTCGCGCCCACGGCGGAGTCGACGACGCCGGAGACCGTGCCCCCGGGCGAGACCGCCCCGAGCGTCGAGGCTCCGGCGGACGAGACCGCCGCTGCCGCACCCGCGGATCCGTCGGCCGAGCAGACCGAGTCCGCCGAGCCGACCGTGACCGCTGAGACGGACGACGCTGCCGCTGCCGACGCGCCCGAGGCCCCGGCGACGCCCGCCGCCGCCCCGCGTCCGTCGGCCCCGAAGCCCGGCCTGCCCTCCCCCGCCGCGCTCGCCGGCCGACGGGCCGCCGCGCCGCTGGTCCCGATCGCTCCTCCGGTCTCCACGCACGATCCCGAGGCCGTCGCCGCCGCCCGTGCCTTCGGCACCCTCGGCGAGGACGGCACCGTCTCCGTGCAGGACGGCACGCAGGTCCGCGCGGTCGGGACCAGCACCGAGTCCGATCCGGAGAAGGCGCTGGAGCCCTTCGTCCATGCCTACCTCGACCTGGTCGCCTTCCTGGACCTCACCCAGTCGACCCTCAACGCCCCCGAGCACACCCAGAACGAGCTCAACCGGCTCCTGGAGAACCTGCGCAAGAATATGAAGGAGCCGCAGGTCGTCGGCGACATCCCGGCGCTGCGGGCGCGCGCCCACGAGCTGCGCGAGAACGCCAAGGAGAAGATCCAGGCGCTCGAGGCGAAGCGGGCCGAGGGGCGCGCAGAGGCGACCCGGCGCCGCACCGAGTTCGTCGAGTCGATCGAGGCTCTCGTCGCGACCGATCCGGAGCAGATCTCCTGGAAGAACGCCGGCGACACCATGCGCCAGATGGTGCCGACCTGGAAGCAGATGCAGTCCGAGGACGTCTCCCTGGACCGTCCCACCGAGGAGGCGCTGTGGAAGCGGCTCTCCGCCGCGCGCGCGACCTTCGACCGCCTCCGCAAGCAGTTCTTCTCGCAGCTCGACGAGCGGCACTCCGAGGCGGCCACCGTTAAGGAGCAGCTCATCAGCCGCGCCGAGGCCATGCAGGACTCCACCGATTGGGGTCCGACGGTCCGCGCGTACAAGGACCTGATGGACGAGTGGCGCGCCGCCCCACGTGGCAGCCGCAAGAAGGACGACGCGCAGTGGAAGCGGTTCAAGGCCGCCCAGGACGCCTTCTTCGCCGCCCGCAACGCGGATCTCCACGAGACCGAGGCCGAGCAGCGCAAGAACCTCGAGGTGAAGGAGTCCCTGCTGGTCGAGGCCGAGGCCATCGACGCGGTGAAGGACCTCGACGCCGCCAAGGCCGCGCTGCGCTCGATCCAGGACCGCTGGGAGGAGGCGGGGAAGGTGCCGCGCGCGGACATGCGCCGCGTCGACGACCGCCTCCGCGCCGTGGAGCGTGCCGTGAAGGACGCCGAGCAGGCCGAGTGGCGACGCACCGACCCGCGTACCAAGGCGCGTGTCGAGGGGGCGTCCTCGCAGCTGCACTCGGCGATCGCCTCGTACGAGGAGGCCCTCGAGAAGGCCCGCGCGGGCGGCGATCCGAAGAAGATCGCCGAGGCCGAGGCCGCCCTCGAGGCCCGCAAGGAGTGGCTCGCCGTGATTGAGCGCTCGGCTCGCGACCTCGGCTGACCCCTCGCCCGGGGCGCGCCCGCACGGTCGCGTCCCCGGGCCGGGATCCTTCCTCCCCCGCCCCGCTCCGTCCACAGTGACGGGCGGGGCGTTGCCGTCCGCCGGGTCGCTTGCCACGCTCGGTCCATGATCTCCGTCGCTCCAGCCTCCCCGGATCCGCCGACGGCATGGGATCCCCCGGTGTTCGTCCGGCTGGGTCTCTGCGCCGCCTGGTCCTCCCATGCCGCTGAGCTCGCGGTCCCGCTCGGGGCGCAGCTCGAGCGCTGGCCGGAGAGTCCGGCCGTGGAGTCGATGGTGCGGGACGGTTTGCTCACCCGAATCCTGCCGGGCGTGCTGTTGCCCCCGGATCTCCTCTCCGGCGCGATCTCGCGGGTCCTGGCCCTCGGCTGCGCGCTCGGCGAGCACCTGCACTCCACGCAGGTCGTGGCGGGCGCCTCTGCCGCCTGGGTGCTGCTCGGGGGCACGCCGCCCCACCCGGCGGAGCTGCTCTCCTCCGCGCACCGGATGGTCCTCTCCGGCGTGGTGGTGCGCACGGCCCGGCTGCTCCCCCGGGAGGTGGAGACTCTCGGTGGTGCGCCGCTGACGGTGCCGACCCGCACCTGCGTGGATCTGCTGCGCTTCGCTCCGGCCGAGAGCGCGGCGGCGCTCGTCGGCGCGCTGCTCGAGAGCGGTCACGTCACCGAGGCCGAGATCGCTGGCAGTCTGGGGCGGATCTCCTCGCGTCATCCCGGGCTGGCGCAGGCGCGGCTGCGCTTCGAAACCCTGGAACGGACCGGTACAGCGGCGGCGTGAGCGGCGGCACTCACCCCGCGGCGAGAGGCTCCCCCGCATTCACGGCCTTGCCGTCGGCCGTGACCCGATACACGTCGTACACGCCCTCGACCCGTCGCACCTGCGAGAGGACCGACTGCAGATGCGAGGGATCCGCGAGCTCGAAGGAGAAGAACGCCGTGGCCAGCCGGTCCGAGTTGGTCTGCGCCGAGGCGGACTGCAGGTTGACCTGCTGCTCCGCGACGACCATGGCCAGATCGGTGAGCAGCCGGGGCCGGTCCAGCGCCTCGACCTTGATGTGCACCAGATAGGCGGTGCTGTACCGACCCGACCAGGTCACCGCGACGATCCGATCCGGCTGCTGCTCCCGCAGCTGCAGGGCGTTCGTGCAGGTCGCGTGGTGGACGGAGATCCCCGATCCGCGGGTGACGAAGCCGACGATCGGATCGCCCGGAACCGGGGCGCAGCACTTGGCGAGCTTCACCCACAGATCCGACTGGCCGTCGACCACGACGCCCTGATCGGTGTCCGCGATGTGCTGCGCCGAGCGCGAGGGCCGCGACTTCGCCCGCGAGGGCAGCGTCATCTCGGCGACGTCCTCCTCGGCGCCGATGGTGCCGCCGAAGGAGGCGCGCAGACGCTCCACGACGTGCTGGGCGCTCGTGTGCCCCTCCCCGATCGCGGTGTAGAGCGAGTCGACGGACGGCAGGTTCAGATCCGAGGCGACCGTGGCGAGGGTGTCGTGCGTGAGTAGGCGCCGCATCGGCAGGTCCTGCCGACGGAGCGCCTTGGCGAGCTCGTCCTTGCCCCGCTCGAGCGCCTCCTCGCGACGCTCCTTCGAGAACCACTGGCGGATCTTGCTGCGCGCCCGCGGCGATTTCACGAACCCGAGCCAGTCCTGGCTCGGCCCGGCCTCCGGGGACTTCGAGGTGAACACCTCGACCACGTCACCGGTGGACAGGGTCGACTCGAGAGATATCAGGCGGCCGTTGACGCGGGCGCCGATGGTGCGGTGGCCGACCTCGGTGTGGACGCTGTACGCGAAGTCGACCGGGGTGGAGCCCTGCGGGAGGGCGAGCACGTCCCCCTTCGGGGTGAAGACGTACACCTCCTGCGTGGTGATCTCGAAGCGCAGCGAGTCCAGGAACTCCCCGGAGTCGGTCGTCTCCTTCTGCCAGTCCATCAGCTGACGCAGCCACGCGGCGTCGTTCCCGATCGGTCGGGTCTCGCCGCCGCTGGACTGCCCGGCCATGGCCTTGTACTTCCAGTGCGCGGCGACCCCGTACTCGGCGCGGCGGTGCATCTCCCAGGTGCGGATCTGGATCTCCACCGGCTTGCCGGTGGGTCCGATGACCGTGGTGTGCAGCGACTGGTAGAGGTTGAACTTCGGCAGCGCGATGTAGTCCTTGAACCGGCCCTGCACCGGGGACCAGCGGGCATGCAACGTGCCGAGCACCCCGTAGCAGTCCTGGACCGTGTCGACCAGGACCCTCACGCCCACCAGGTCGTAGATGTCCGCGAAGTCCCGGCCGCGCACGATCATCTTCTGATAGATCGAGTAGTAGTGCTTGGGGCGCCCCGTGACCTCCGCCTTGATCCGCGCCTTGCGCAGGTCCTCGAGGATCTGCGAGGAGACGGTGCGGAGGTACTGGTCGCGGGCCGGTGCGTGCTGCGCGACGAGGGCCACGATCTCTTCGTAGACCTTGGGGTAGAGCACCTGGAAGGAGCGGTCCTCGAGCTCCCACTTCATGGTGTTCAGCCCGAGCCGGTGCGCGAGCGGTGCGTAGATCTCGAGAGTCTCCTTGGCCTTGCGCTCCGCGGAGGCGGCCGGCACGTACTTCCAGGTGCGCGCGTTGTGGAGACGGTCGGCGAGCTTGATCAGCAGCACCCGCACGTCGCGGCTCATCGCGACGATCATCTTGCGGACGGTCTCGGCCTGGGCGGCCTCCCCGTAGGTGACCTTGTCGAGCTTGGTGACGCCGTCGACCATCACCGCGATCACCTCGCCGAACTCCTCACGGAGCCGGTCGAGGGAGTAGTCGGTGTCCTCGACCGTGTCGTGCAGCAGCGCGGCGGCGACGACGTCCGCCGGGGAGCCGAGCTCGGCGAGGATCGTCGCGACCGACACCGGATGGGTGATGTACGGGTCCCCGCTCTTGCGCATCTGGCCGCGGTGGGCCTGCTCGGCGACGGTGTACGCCCGCTGCACGAGGGCGAGGGACTCCTTGGGGCTCGCCGCCGCCATGGTCTCCAGCAGCGGAGCCAGGAGCGGGTCGGTCACGGGAGCCGAGCGGCCGCCGAAGAAGGACAGCCGCGAGCGGGCGCGGCGCGGCAGGGTGCTGGGAGCGCTCCCCGGATCAGCCCCGGAGGGCGCGGACGAAACGGGCGAGACCGGTGTTCCCGGAGTGGCGGGCGCGGTCCCCTCCCGGGTCGCCTCGATCTCGGCACCCGGCCTCGTGGTCCCGCTCTGCTCCTGCACTGCGCACCTCCTGCTGGGAGGTCAAGTCTACGCACGCCCCGGGGTGGTCGCGTCCACGACAACTCGCTGGCGGATCAGCGGATCAGTTGGGGAAGGACCAGACCGCCGAGACGGGCACGTCGCCGAGCTTCTCCCGCCCGTTCAGGCCCTCGAGCTCGATGAGGAACGTGGCCCCCAGGATCTCCGCGCCGAACTGCTCCGCGAGCGCCATGGTCGCGGCGGCCGTCCCGCCGGTCGCCAGCAGGTCGTCGACCACGAGGGTGCGCGCCCCCGCGGGGAGGGACCCCTCGGGGATCTGGATCACGGCGCTGCCGTACTCGAGGTCGTACTCGAGGGTCGCCGGGTTCCCGGGCAGCTTGCCCGCCTTGCGCACGGGGACGAACCCCGCGCCGATCTCGTAGGCGAGCGGGGCGCCGAGCACGAAGCCACGGGCCTCGGTGCCGACGACGTACTCGATCCCCTCGGGGAGCCTGCTCGCCCAGTGGCGGATCACCGCGCGCAGCGCCGCACCGTCGCGCAGCAGGGGCGTGATGTCGCGGAAGAGCACTCCCGGCTGCGGGAAGTCCGGGTACTCGGCGATGTGGGTGCGGCGGAGCTCCTCGATCACCGCAGGGTTCACGGCGCCCTCCGAGTCCTCAGGGATGTCAGGGTTCTCGGGGGTGACGGTCATCGCTGTCCTCGTCGATCGGAGGTGCGCCGCCGACGGGTGGTCCGACGGGGCTGGGTGCGGGGAGCCGCGGGGCGGGATCCGCGGGTCGAGCCGGTGGCCCCACCGGCCGCGGCGATCTCGACCTCGTCCGCGTCGTCTTCCTCGTCCCGCACGTCCTCGCGCCCGAGGCCGTCGTCGGCGTCCTCGACCCGCGGCGCCGCCTCCACGACGGTGCCGGAGCGACGTGTCCGCTCGACGCGAGCGGTGTGGGCCCGGAGCTCGCTCTCGCCGCGCCGGAGGTCCACGAGCAGGCCCGGAGCGAGGAAGACCGAGGAGTAGGTGCCGGCGAGGATGCCGATGAAGAGTGCCAGCGAGATGTCCTTCAGCGTGCCGGCACCGAGCAGGAAGGCACCGATCACCAGGATCGAGCCGACGGGCAGCAGCGCTACCACGGAGGTGTTGATCGAGCGCACCAGGGTCTGGTTCGCCGCCCGCTCCACCTGGTCGGCGAAGCTGTGGCGCGTCTGCTGCAGGAGCCCCGAAGTGTTCTCGCGGACCTTGTCGAACACGACGATGGTGTCGTAGAGCGAGTAGCCCATGACGGTGAGGAAGCCGATCACCGCGGCCGGGGTGATCTCGAAGCCGCTGACCAGGTAGACGGCCGCCGTGACGAGCATGTCATGGACCAGGGCGATCAGCGCCGCCGCGGAGGACTTCAGGTTGCGGAAGTACACCGCCATGGTGATCGCGACCAGAGCGAGGAAGACGACCACGCTACGCAGCATCTTCTGCGTGATGTCGCCGCTCCACACCGGACCGATGTACGAGGTGGAGACGGCGTCGACCTCCACCCCGTAGGCGTCAGCGAGGTCGGCGGCGAGCTCCGCGGTCTGGGTCGAGTCGAGCTGGTCGGTCTGGACCCGGAGGGTGTTCTGGCCGAGCACCGTGATCTTCGGCTCGGAGTCGGGGAGCACCTCCCGCACGACCTCGCGGGCGGAGGTCTGCTCGGTGTCGGCGACCCCGGCGACCTGGAACTCGGAGCCGCCGGTGAACTCGATGCCCAGGTTCGGGCCGCGGAGCCCGGCGAGGGAGCCGAGCACCACGAGGACGATGACGCTGATCAGGTACCAGGTGCGGCGTCGACGCACGATGGGGACGACGCGTCGGCCCTCGTGCAGGTCGTTCCCGAGACGGGACAACACGGCGGTCATCGGCCCTCCTCCTCGGTGGTCTCGGCGCTGTCGGCGCTGGTGCTGTCCGGGTCCGGCGCCGGACCGCCGGGATCCTCCCCCGCGGCCCGCGTCTCGGCGGCCTCACGGGCGAGCCGCGCCTTGCGGGCGGCGAGGGGCTCGCGCTCGACGGTCCCCTCCTCCACCCGTCCGCGACGGGCGGGGCGCTCCGCGACCGAGCGGAACCGACCGCGGACCGCATAGGCGGGGACGTCCCGGCCCAGCAACGCCGGATCGAGACCGCTCAGCGGATGGCCCTTCCCGAAGAAGCGGGTCCGCACGAGGGACTGCAGCAGCGGGTGGGTGAACAGGAACACGACCACGAGGTCGAGGATGGTGGTCACGCCGAGCACGAAGGCGAAGCCGCGCACACCACCCGTGGACAGTGCGTACAGCACGACGGCGGCGATCAGGTTCACCGCGTCGGAGGCGAGGATGGTCCGCTTGGCCCGGTCCCAGCCATGGTCGACGGCGGCGACGATCCCGCGCCCCTCGCGGATCTCGTCGCGGACCCTCTCGAAGTACACGATGAAGGAGTCGGCTGTGAAGGCGATCGCGACGATCAGGCCGACCACGCCCGCGAGGGACAACCGGTAGCCGATCTCCGGGATGTTCGAGAGGACCGTGAGGATGCCGTAGGTGAGGGCGCCCATGACGAGCAGGCTCGTGGTGGTCACGATCGCGAGCACGCGGTACTGGAAGAAGGCGTAGACGACCACGAGGGCGAGACCGATGAGCCCCGCGATCAGGCCCATCTCGAGCTGGTCGCTGCCGAGGGTCGCGGAGATCTGCTGCTCCGAGGCGACCTCGAACTCGAGCGGGAGCGCACCGAAGCGCAGCTGGTCCGCGAGCTGGCTGGCCTGCTCCTGGGTGAAGCTGCCGGAAATGGAGGCCTCACCGTTCGGGGAGGGCTCCTGCACCTGGGGCGAGGAGATCACCAGGCCGTCGAGCACGATGGCGAACATCGGGCTCGCCCCCTCGCCGTTGTACAGCGCGGAGGTCATGTCGGAGAAGGCCTGCGCACCCGAGTCTTGGAAGGACATGTTCACCACGAAGTACCCCGTGGCCTGGCCGGTGGGGGTGGTCTCGGAGCTGACCTGGGCGTTCTGGATCGAGGATCCGGCGACCACCTCGGGGCCGAGCAGGAACTTCTGGGTGCCGTCCGGGTCGCAGGCGACGACGGCCTCGTCCGGGGCCGCGTCCGCCATCTTCTCCTGCTGGGCACGGGGATCGGTGCAGTCCGCGGTCATCAGCTCGGTCTGCAGCTCGGGGGTGAGCCAGTCGAGCGACCACGCGGGGTAGGCCAGCTCGCCCTCGGCGGGCGGGGCGAGCGAGGCGTCCTCGCCGAGGGTGCCGGAGAACTTCTGCTCCGCGGGGTCGACGGGCGGGGCGGAGCTCTCCTCCGACGCCTCGCCCGCGCCGCCGGCGTCGGAGGCGCCGCCCGCGTCGGACTCCCCTCCGCCGTCGGACGCCGCAGGATCACCGGTGCCCTCGGGCGCCACGATCCCCAGCACGGGGCGGAAGGACATCGACGCAGTCTGGCGCAGCGCCTGCGAGGTGGCCTCGTCGAGCTGGCCCGGCACGTCGATGACGATGTTGGTGCCGCCCTGCACGGTGATCTCGGTCTCCGCCACGCCCATGGCGTTCACGCGCTGGGCGATGATCTGCCGCGCCTGCTCCATGGCGGTGGGATCGATCGCCGCGCCGTCGCTGGACTGCGCCTGCAGGATGATCTGGGTTCCGCCCTCGAGGTCGAGGGCGAGCTTCGGGGCCGGATCCCAGCCGCCCTTCCAGACTCCGGCGCCGATACCGCCGCCGAGCAGCAGGATCAGCAGCGCGAGGGCGAGGAGGGCGATGCGGCGTGCGGGCATGGAGAGGCGATCCTCAGGGTGCGGCGGTGTGGGAGGGGGATCCGGTCGGGATCAGCGGTCGCGACGGTCCGCGTCGCGGGCGACGTCCTCGGTGACGGTCACGCCGGGCACCTCGCTCGCGGCGGAGGACCCCTCGGTGCGCTCCTGCTCGGAGCCGTCGACGGCGCCTGCGGCGACGGCCTGGTCCTCGGTGCCGGCCTCGTCCTCGGTCGGCTCCGCGGCGGGCTCCTCGACGGCCATGGCGATCGCCTGACGCGCCCACTTGCTCTGGGTGCCATCCTCGGACTCGAGCACCACGACGTCGTCGTACGCCTCCACGATCAGGCCGTAGAAGCCGGAGTGGGTGCGCACCTCGTCGCCGACGCCGAGCGCGCCGACGAGATCTCGCTGCTTCTGCTGGGCCTTGCGCTGCCGGCTCGACATCCACATCAGGGGCAGCATCATGACGGCGAAGATGAGCAGGAGGGGGAGGAGTTCCACGAGGTTCCTTTCGGCGGTGAGGTCGCCCCGTCGGGATCCCGGTCCCGGACGTGCGCCTGCCGCGGGCGACTGACCCGCCCACTGTACCCGCCACCGCCGCGCCGCCCTCCCAGGGGTGGCGCGTCGCTCAGAAGCGGCCCAGCATGGGGGCCGCGCCCTCGGGACCTGCGGGCGGCTCGAGCCCGAGATGGATCCAGGCGGCGGGGGCCGCCGCACGACCGCGCGGGGTGCGGAGCAGGAACCCCTCCCGCACCAGATAGGGCTCGACCATGGTCTCGACGGTCTCGGTCTCCTCCCCCACCGCGACGGCGAGGGTGGACAGGCCCACCGGGCCTCCCGCGAAGCGATGGCAGAGCGCCGAGAGCACCGCGCGATCCAGCCGGTCCAGCCCCCGCTCGTCCACCTCGTAGACCCGCAGCGCCTCACGCGCCGCGGCGAGGTCGAGGGCTCCGCTCCCCTTGACCTGTGCCCAGTCGCGCACGCGCCGCAGCAGCCGGTTGGCGATCCGCGGCGTGCCCCGGGAGCGGGAGGCGATCTCCGCGGCCGCCTCGTACTCGAGCTCGACCTCGAGCCGGATCGCCGAGCGGCGCACCACCTCGTGCAGCTCCCCCGGGGCGTAGAAGTCGAGGTGGCCGATGAAGCCGAAGCGGTCCCGCAGCGGGGCCGGCAGCAGCCCGGCGCGGGTCGTCGCGCCGACGACGGTGAAGGGCGGCAGGTCCAGCGGGATCGAGGTCGCGCCCACGCCCTTGCCGACCACCACGTCGACCCGGAAATCCTCCATGGCGATGTAGAGCATCTCCTCGGCGGGCCGGGCCAGGCGGTGGATCTCGTCGATGAACAGCACCTCGCCCTCGTCGAGGGAGGAGAGGATGGCAGCGAGGTCCCCGGCATGCTGGATCGCGGGACCGGAGGTGATGCGCAGCGCCGCACCGAGCTCGGCGGCGATGATCATCGCGAGGGTCGTCTTGCCGAGACCCGGCGGCCCCGACAGCAGCATGTGCTCGGGGGCTCGGCCGCGCGCGGCGGCCGCGTCGAGGACCAGCGAGAGCTGCTCGCGCACGACCTGCTGGCCCACGAACTCCTCGAGCCGGCGCGGACGCAGCGCGGCCTCCGCGGTGCGCTCGGGCGGGAGGGACTCGGGGCTGGTGAGCGACGGATCGGCTCCCGGATCGGTCATCGACTGCCGCCCAGGTGCCGCAGCGCGGCACGCAGCAGCGCCGCGGCGTCCAGATCGGCGCCGCCGTCACCCTCGCGCACGCGGTCCACGGCGGCGGTCGCCGTCTTCTCGGGCCAGCCGAGTCCGAGTAGCGCCTCGACGACATCGGCGTCCACCCCGGGCCGGGCAGCGCCGCCCGGCTCCGCGCTGGCGGAGCCCGTCGCGGCCTGGGTTGCGGGGGCCGGCAGCTTCCCTCCCAGCTCGAGCAGCATGCGCGAGGCGACCTTGGGCCCGATGCCCGGGGTGCGGGTGATGGTCTTCGCATCCTGCTCGGCGACCGCCCGGCGGAGTTCCTCGGGGTCGAGCACGGCGAGGACCGCGAGGGCGGTGCGCGGGCCGATGCCGGAGACGGACTGGACGATGCGGAAGGTCTCCGCCTCCTCGGCGCTCGGGAACCCGAACAGGGTCATCGAGTCCTCGCGGACCACCAGCTCGGTGTGCAGGGTCAGCTCGGCGCCGTGCCGGGTGGAGGTCAGGGCCTGGGGCGTGGTGCGGACGAGATAGCCGACGCCGCCGACCTCGAGCACGAGGGCGTCGAGGTCGAGGCGGGCCACCCGCCCGGTCAGGGATGCGATCACGCCACCACCATAGAACGAGTGTTCGATCAGAGGCGGGAGGTGGAGCGCTCCCGGGCGCGTCGGGCCTCGCGCTCGGCACGGGCCCAGACCTCCTGGGCGCTGGTCCGTGCCGCGCCCGTCGCGTCGAGCGCGACCCCTCCCCCGCCGCGCCACAGCTGCGTGAGGGCGATCGCGACCGCGTCGGCGGCGTCGGCGGGCTGCGGCGGGGCGTCCAGGCCGAGCAGTTTCACGAGCACGGTCTGGATCTGCGCCTTGTCCGCGCGGCCGCTGCCGGTCACCGCCGCCTTGACCTCCGAGGGGGTGTGCATCGCAACCGGGATGCCGCGCTCTGCGGCCTCGAGGATCGCGATCCCCGAGACCTGCGCGGTGCCCATGACCGTGGAGGTGTTGTTCTGGCTGAACACGCGCTCCACGGCGACGGCGTCTGGGCCGTGCTCGTCGAGCGCGGCCCGCAGGCCCCGGGCGATGGCGAGCAGGCGCTGGTCGATCGGGTCGCCCGGGGCGGAGCGGATGACGCCGGCGTGGACCAGGCGGGCTCGGCGCCCGCCGAGGGCGTCGATCACGCCGATCCCGCACCGGGTCAGACCCGGGTCCACGCCGAGCACCCGCAGCATGGTCACTCGGAGTCGTCGAGCTGCGCCGCGACGTCGTCCGGGATGTCGAGGTTCGAGTAGACGTTCTGCACGTCGTCGCTGTCCTCGAGGGCGTCGATGAGGCGCAGCGCCTTCTGCGCTCCCTCGAGGTCCACCGGTGTGCGCATCGTGGGCACGAACTGCGCCTCGGCCGAGTCGTAGTCGATCCCGGCCTCCTGGAGCGCTGTGCGCACGGCGACCACGTCGGTCGCCTCGGAGAGGATCTCGAAGGAGTCGCCCTCGTCGGTGATCTCCTCGGCGCCCGCATCGAGAACCACCTCGAGCAGCGTGTCCTCGGTCAGGTCACCCTTGGGGACCGTCACGACACCGCGACGGGAGAACAGGTAGGACACCGAGCCGGAGTCCGCCATGTTGCCGCCGTTGCGGTTGAAGGCCAGCCGCACCTCCGAGACCGCGCGGTTCTTGTTGTCGGTGAGGCACTCGACGAGGACTGCGACGCCGCCCGGTGCATAGCCCTCGTACATGAGGGTCTCGTAGTCGACGCCGCCGCCGTCGAGCCCGCCGCCGCGCTTGACCGCGCGATCGATGTTGTCGTTGGGCACGGAGGTCTTCTTCGCCTTCTGGATGGCGTCGAAGAGCGTCGGATTGCCGGCGGGATCAGGGCCTCCAATACGCGCGGCGACCTCGATGTTCTTGATCAGCTTCGCGAACGACTTCGCGCGCTTCGCATCGATGGCGGCCTTCTTGTGCTTCGTGGTCGCCCACTTGGAATGCCCTGACATGTCTCTCCCTCCGACATCTCCCGCCACGTGCCGGCGGAATGCCGCCCCATTCTAGGGGCAGGGCCGAGGGTGCCGGTCCGGCGGGTGTCGGCGGCCTGCCGACGGGACGCCTCAGCCGCGGACGACGGGGGACGTGAGAGCGCCGATCAGCCGACGGTCGGCGGTGAGCCGCTCGAGCCGCTCGCGCTCCATCGCCCGCGTGCGCGCCGTCGGACGCCCGTGGAGCACGCTGTGCCGCTCCATGCCCAGCGCGATCGCGGTGCGCAGGAAGTCCCGCATCGCCATCCGGGCGATGGCACCGTGCCGGGCGGCCCAGCGCTCGGCGCGGCGGCGCCTGCCCATCGCGACGAGCAGGTCGACCTCCTCGGGGGAGAACCAGCCGGCACGGCCGTAGTCGGACAGCCGCCGGCGCAGGATGCGGCGCTCCCGCAGCCGCAGGAACAGGGCGATGCCGACCAGAAGCGCGAAGATCGGCACCTGCACCGTGACGTAGTACCGCAGGAAGCCGGCGAGCGGGGCCTCGGGATCGACGGGGAGGAAGAAGCTCGAGCCGTTCCACAGCGCATGCAGCAGCATGCCCAAGGACAGTCCCCCGATGCCGAGGCCGAAGTACAGCATCAGCGAGCGGCGCTCGGCGGCGATACCCAGACCCAGTCCGCACAGCGCGGTGAAGGAGACGTGGGCGAAGGGCGAGAGCAGCCCGCGCAGGAAGAAGGTCTGCCAGAAGACGGCGACCTCGCCCGCGGCCTGCGACTGATGGAAGGAGCTGCCGAAGTAGAGGATGTTCTCGGTGAAGGCGAAGCCGCCCGCGATGAGCGAGGCGTAGACGACGCCGTCGATCGGTCCTGCGATGTACTTGCGTCCCCAGATCAGCAGGGCGACGAGTCCGAGCGACTTCATCGCCTCCTCGATCACCGGCGCCTGGATGACCGCGCCGAGGAAGCTCGCGACGATGTCCGCAGGCTCCTCAGGGCTGATCCAGTTCTGGAAGGCGCCGCCGATCATGAAGGTCAGGCCCACCGAGCCGATCGCACCCCACACGAAGGCGTAGACGAGCGAGGTGCGGGGCTGCGGGGTGTAGCGGTCCAGCCACCACACGGCGGAGAACACCAGGGCGACCGGGACGAGCGCCGCGGTGAAGGCGACGAGTGAGGTGCCGAAGCCGAGCGGCAGGATCACCAGGAGATAGAGGACCACCGCGGTGGCGGCGAGTCCCAGGAAGACCAGCGCCCAGTAGATGATCCGCCAGAGGCGGGATCGCTTCCGTCGGGGCTCGCGGCCCGACCCGAGGCGCCCCGGGGCGCGCGGGTCGCTGCGCTCGATGTCGTAGCCGTACCCGCTGGATCCCGGACCGGACGGGCCGGTCCGCTGCGACGGTGCCCCCTGCGGGAGCGGTGCGCTCGGCACGCTGGGTGCCCCGGTGATGCTCATGCCGCCCTGTTCCTCCCGCTCCCCCGACCGGACCGTCCGATGGTAGCCCAGGTCACGTCGGCCACGCCTCGGCGTAGAGGCGCCGCGTGTCCGAGAGCAGGATCGGGAGGGCCTTGGTCCGGCCCACCACGGGCAGGAAGTTCGCATCCCCCGGCCAGCGCGGCACGACGTGCTGATGGAGGTGGGCCGCGATCCCGGCACCGGCGACCTCGCCCTGGTTCATGCCCAGGTTGAAGCCCGCCGGGGAGGAGACCTCGCGGATCACGCGCATGGCGGTGCGGGTGATCTCGGCGACCTCGGCGACCTCGTCGTCGGTGAGCTCCGTGTAGTCCGAGACGTGCCGGTAGGGGCACACCAGCAGATGGCCGGAGTTGTACGGGTACAGGTTCAGGATCGCGTAGGCGACCCGACCGCGGTGCACGATCAGGGCGTCCTCGTCGTCGCGCGCCGGTCCGGCGCAGAAGGGGCACTGCGCGGCGTCGTCGGGGTCCTCGGGCTTGTCCTGCCCGCCGATGTACGCCATGCGGTGCGGCGTCCACAGGCGCTGGGTGGTGTCGGGGACGCCCGCGAAGGCGCGGGCGTCCTCGATCACGACGGGCTCGTCGCCCTGCTCGGCGGACCCCGTCACACCTGCGCCTTGTCGCGGATCGCCGCGACGATCCGCTCGACGGCCTCGTCGACGGCGATGCCGTTGTCCTGGCTGCCGTCCCGCATCCGGAAGGAGACGGCGCCGGCGGCCTGGTCCTCGCCGCCGGCGATCAGCAGGTAGGGGACCTTCTCCTTGGTGTGGGTGCGGATCTTCTTCTGCATCCGGTCGTCGGAGTCGTCGACCACCACGCGCACGCCGCGGGCGCGCAGCCTCTGGGCGACCTCCTCGAGATAGGGCGCGTACTCGGCGGCGACCGGGATGCCCACGACCTGCACCGGGGCGAGCCACACGGGGAAGGCCCCGGCGTAGTGCTCGAGCAGCACGCCGAAGAAGCGCTCGATCGAGCCGAACAGGGCGCGGTGGATCATCACCGGACGCTGCCGCGTGCCGTCGGACGCGGTGTACTCGAGCTCGAACAGCTCGGGCTCGAAGAAGTCCAGCTGGATGGTGGACAGCTGCCAGGTGCGGCCGATCGCGTCCTTGGCCTGGACGGAGATCTTGGGGCCGTAGAAGGCGGCGCCGCCCGGATCGGGGACCAGCTCGAGGCCGGAGGCGGTGGCGACCTCCTCGAGGGTGCGGGTCGCCTCCTCCCAGGTCGCGTCGTCGCCGACGGACTTCTCGGGATCGCGGGTGGACAGCTCGAGGTAGAAGTCGTCGAGCCCGTAGTCGCGCAGGAGGTCCAGCACGAACTGCAGCAGGCTCGCGAGCTCCTCCTTCATCTGCTCGCGGGTGGTGTAGATGTGGGCGTCGTCCTGGGTGAAGCCGCGGGCGCGGGTCAGGCCGTGGACCACGCCGGACTTCTCGTAGCGGTAGACGCTGCCGAACTCGAACAGCCGCAGCGGCAGCTCGCGATAGGAGCGCCCGCGGGAGCGGTAGACGAGGTTGTGCATGGGGCAGTTCATGGGCTTGAGGTAGTAGTCCTGGCCCTGCTTGGTGACGTTGCCCTCCGCGTCCACCTCCTCGTCCATGTGCATGGGCGGGTACATCCCGTCGGCGTACCACTCGAGGTGCCGCGAGGTCTCGAAGAGGTTCTTCTTGGTGATGTGCGGGGTGGAGACGAAGGAGTAGCCGGCCTCGACGTGGCGGCGGCGCGAGTAGTCCTCCATCTCCATCTTGATCATGGCGCCCTTGGGATGGAACACCGGCAGGCCCGAGCCGATCTCGTCCGGGAAGGAGAAGAGGTCGAGCTCGCTGCCCAAGCGGCGGTGGTCGCGGCGCTCGGCCTCGGCGATCCGCTCCTGATGGGCGCGCAGCTCCTCCTTCGAGGGCCAGGCGGTGCCGTAGACGCGCTGCAGCATCGGGTTCTTCTCGCTCCCGCGCCAGTAGGCGGCGGCGGAGCGGGTCAGGGCGAAGCCGTTGCCGATGAGCTTGGTGGAGGGCAGGTGGGGGCCACGGCACAGGTCGGTCCAGACCACCTCGTCGCGCCGGTTGACGTTGTCGTACATCGTCAGCCCGCCCTCGCCGACCTCGACGCTCGCGCCCTCGCTGGCGTCCGCGGCGGTGGACTTCAGGCCGATCAGCTCGAGCTTGTACGGCTCGCCGGCCTCCTCGGCGCGGGCGGCGTCGTCGCTGATCTCGCGACGCACGAAGCGCTGCCCCTCCTTGACGATCCGGCCCATCTCCTTCTCGAGCGCCTTGATCGACTCGGGGGTGAAGGGCTCGGCCACGTCGAAGTCGTAGTAGAAGCCGTCGGTGATGGGCGGTCCGATGCCCAGCTTCGCGTTGGGGTTGATCTTCTGCACCGCCTGGGCGAGCACGTGCGCGGTCGAGTGGCGCAGGATCGAGAGGCCGTCGGGGCTCGAGATGTCCACGCCCTCGACGCCCTGCCCGTCCGTGAGCGCGGTCGCGAGGTCGCGCAGCTCGCCGTCGACGCGGAGGGCGATGATCGTGGTGGTCCCCGCGAAGAGCTCGGTGCCCGTGGTCCCCTCCTCGATCCGCTGGGGGAATCCGTCGAGGGTGATGGCGATCTGTGCCACGGAATGCTCCTTGCTGTGCGGGTCGAGCCGGCCGACGATGCCGGCTCCGCCAGGCATCTTATCGGGAGCGGATCGCTCGGAACCCCGAACAGCACCCGACAGCACGGACCAGCAGCGGATAGCACGCGAGCCCCGGTCCGAGGACCGGGGCTCGCATCGATGGTGGGCGATACTGGGATCGAACCAGTGACCTCTTCCGTGTCAGGGAAGCGCGCTACCGCTGCGCCAATCGCCCGCGCCGCGACCCGGGGGACGCGGTGGAGGTGGGTACGGGATTCGAACCCGTGTACACGGCTTTGCAGGCCGTTGCCTCGCCTCTCGGCCAACCCACCGCGGAGTGCGATGCACCCCTCGACGAGAAAGGCGCGTCCGACGAGAACGTCGGGCGCGCCGTCCCGGAGAGCGGACGACGGGACTCGAACCCGCGACCCTCACCTTGGCAAGGTGATGCTCTACCAACTGAGCCACGTCCGCACACAGGGATCCGAGGATCCTGCGTGGGCGATACTGGGATCGAACCAGTGACCTCTTCCGTGTGAAGGAAGCGCGCTACCCCTGCGCCAATCGCCCTGATGCCGCCCCGCGGGGCGAACTCGAAGAAGCCTACACGAGGTTCACCGAGGGTAGCGCCACCTGGGATGTGACGTACATCCGAGGTGCTTCCGGGCATCCCGCACCCTCCCGCTCGCGACCCTAGACCCCTCGCCGACCAACCTCCGACCGGCGCCCTACCGACCCTCGACCCACCCCTGACTCGCTCCCCCGGCTCCCCCCGAACATCGCCATCCACGAACCGGCCCCGACCCCGGCGGTGACGTCGGCCACCTCGACCCCGATCGGTTTGCGCCGGTGACCGATCCGGCACTACAGTCGTCCCTCGTCGGCTCAGCCGATATGCGGACGTGGCTCAGTTGGTAGAGCATCACCTTGCCAAGGTGAGGGTCGCGGGTTCGAGTCCCGTCGTCCGCTCCATTCCTCCCCGCCTCACGGCGCATGGGCGATTGGCGCAGCGGTAGCGCGCTTCCCTGACACGGAAGAGGTCACTGGTTCGATCCCAGTATCGCCCACCACCCGGCCCCGGATCCCTCACGGATCCGGGGCCGTCGTCGTTCCCGCACCGTGACCCGCGCCTGCTTGTCGAGGCCCTGCCTACCAGTACCCTGAGCCCATGCAGATCTGGACCGGTCAGCCCTACCCGCTCGGCGCCACCTTCGATGGCTCCGGCACCAACTTCGCCCTGTTCTCGGAGGTCGCCGAGCGGGTCGAGCTGTGCCTCTTCGACACGGACGGGACCGAGACGAGGATCGAGGTCACCGAGGTCGACGCCTTCGTGTGGCACGTCTACCTCCCCGCCGTGCAGCCCGGCCAGAGGTACGGCTTCCGCGTGCACGGCCCGTTCGACCCGGCCGCCGGACACCGCTGTGATCCCTCGAAGCTGCTGCTGGACCCGTACGCGAAGGCGATCGCGGGCATGGCCAGCAACCATCCGTCGCTGTACAGCTATGAGTTCGACAACCCGGAGGTGCGCAACACCGACGACTCCGCCGAGCACACGATGCTCTCGGTCGTGGTCTCTCCCTTCTTCGACTGGGGCAACGACCACCCCCCGGCGCACCAGTACCACGAGACCGTGATCTACGAGGCCCACGTCAAGGGCCTGACGATGCAGCATCCGGACATCGACGAGTCGATTCGCGGCACCTATGTCGCGATGGGGCATCCGGCGATCATCCAGCACCTGAAGGACCTCGGGGTGACGGCGGTCGAGCTGATGCCGGTGCACCAGTTCGTTCAGGACGGCCACCTGGTGGAGAAGGGCCTGCGCAACTACTGGGGCTACAACACCATCGGCTTCTTCGCCCCGCACAACGAGTACTCGTACGCGGGGGACCGGGGTCAGCAGGTCCAGGAGTTCAAGCAGATGGTGAAGAACCTCCACGAGGCCGACATCGAGGTGATCCTCGACGTGGTCTACAACCACACCGCCGAGGGCAACCAGCTCGGCCCCACCCTCTGCTTCCGGGGCATCGACAACAAGGCGTACTACCGCCTCGTCGAGGGCGACCAGGCGCACTACTACGACACGACCGGGACCGGGAACTCGCTGCTGATGCGCACCCCGCACGTGCTGCAGCTGATCATGGACTCGCTGCGCTATTGGGTCACCGAGATGCACGTCGACGGCTTCCGCTTCGACCTCGCCTCGACCCTCGCGCGCGAGCTGCATGAGGTGGACCGGCTCTCGGCCTTCTTCGACATCATCCAGCAGGATCCGGTCATCTCCCAGGTCAAGCTGATCGCCGAGCCGTGGGACCTCGGCGAGGGCGGCTACCAGGTGGGCGGCTTCCCGCCCCTGTGGTCGGAGTGGAACGGCCGCTACCGCGATACGGTCCGCGACTTCCACCGCTCCGAGCCGGGCAAGATCGGCGACTTCACCTCGCGCCTCGCGGGCAGCTCCGACCTGTACCAGCACACGGGCCGCACCCCGATCGCCTCGATCAACTTCGTCACCGCGCACGACGGCTTCACGATGCGCGACCTGGTCTCCTACAACGAGCGCCACAACGAGGCGAACCAGGAAGGCGGCAACGACGGCGAGAGCCACAACCGCTCCTGGAACTCGGGTGTCGAGGGCGAGACCGACGATCCGCAGATCCTCGCGCTGCGCAAGCGCCGCGCGAAGAACCTCATGGCTACCCTGCTGCTCAGTCAGGGCGTGCCGATGCTGCTGCACGGGGACGAGATGGGCCGCACGCAGCAGGGCAACAACAACACCTACTGCCAGGACGACGAGCTGTCATGGGTCGACTGGGACCTCGACCCTCACCAGGAGGAGATGCTCTGGTTCACCCGGCACATGATCGCCCTGCGCCGCGAGCACCCGATCTTCCGCCGCCGCCGCTTCCTGCAGGGTGTGGTGCGGGACGACGCCGACTCGGTGCTGAAGGACGTGGACTGGCTGGGGACGGACGGCGCGCCGATGTCCGACGAGCAGTGGGGCGATGCGCAGAACAAGTGCCTGACCATGTTCCTCAACGGCTCGGCGATCCCCGAGCCCAACGGCCGCGGCGAGCGGATCGAGGACGACTCGGCGCTGGTCATGTTCAATGCCTCCGGCAACGAGGTCGATTTCGTGCTCCCGCCGGCGGAGTACGGGACGAGCTGGGAGGTCGCCCTCGGCACAGGCGACACCATCGAGATGGGCACCACCCTGGAGGCGGGGCAGAGCGTCTCCCGGCCCAGCCATTCGCTGCTGATCCTCCTGCGGCCCCCGATGGCGGCCGAGGAGGAGGCGGGTCCGGGCGAGAATCCGGGCCTCTCGATCCGCGCCTGACCCCACCGGCCCCGTCCCCCAGCGTTCCAGGAGAGCAGCGATCGTGAGCACGGACCGTGAGCACCGCCCCCGACCCTCGACGCGGGAGCGGGGTCCCGTCCCGCGCGGAGCCCGCCCCGTCCCGACCTCGACCTACCGGCTGCAGCTGCACGCCGGCTTCACGGCCGACGATGCGGCGGCTCTGGTCCCGTACCTGGCCCGGCTGGGCGTCGGCCACGTGTTCTGCTCCCCCGTCCTGCAGGCGGCGCCCGGCTCGATGCACGGCTACGACGTGGTCGACCATGGTCGGATCTCCGCGGACATCGGCGGGGAGGAGGCACTGCGCCGCCTCGCAGCGGCCGCCCACGAGCACGGGATGGGCCTGATCGTCGACGTGGTCCCCAACCACATGGCGATCCCCACCCCGATCCACCACAACCACGCCCTGTGGTCGGTGCTCCGGGACGGGGCCGACTCCCCCTTCGCGTCCTGGTTCGACGTGGATCCGACGGCGGAGCGCTCGATCCTCATGCCGGTGCTGGGCCGACCGATCGGGGCCGTGCTCGCCGACGGCGAGATCACCGTCGCCACCGACGAGATCCCGCAGGCCGACGGCTCGCTGCGCGAGGAGACGGTGCTGCGCTACTTCGACCACGTGCTGCCGGTCGCCACCGGCACCGAGCACCTGGGCCTCGCCGACCTGCTGGATCGGCAGTGGTACCGCCTCGCGTACTGGAAGGTCTCCGACGACGAGCTGAACTACCGCCGCTTCTTCGACGTGAACACCCTCGCCGCCGTGCGGGTCGAGCTGCCGGAGGTCTTCACCGCGACCCATGCGACGCTGCTGCGGCTGCAGGGCGAGGGCGTGATCGACGGCTATCGCATCGATCATCCCGACGGGCTCGCCGATCCGCGCGGCTACCTGCGCGATCTCGACCGGGCGACGGACGGCGCCTGGACCGTGGTGGAGAAGATCCTCGAGGGCGAGGAGCGGCTGCCGGGCGACTTCCCGTGCGCGGGCACCACCGGGTACGACGCTCTGTGGCGGGTGGGCGGGCTGTTCCATGACCCACACGGCGCCCCCGCGCTCACCCACCTCTGGCAGCGCCGCACCGGCGACCTGCGCCCCTTCGAGGAGGTCGCCCGCGAGGCGACGGATCTCGTGATCACCACGAGCCTGTGGGCGGAGATCGAGCGGCTCACCTCGCTCATCCACCGCATCTGCCAGGAGGACATCCGGCTGCGGGACACGACCCGGCGACACATCCAGCGGGTGGTGATCGCGCTGCTCGGCGCGATGGACCGCTACCGTGCGTACATCGTCCCCGGCGAGGCCGCGCCCGGTGCCGAGCGGGCCGTGATCGAGGCCGCCGCCGAGCGGGCCCTGCTCGAGCTGGGCGAGGACGAGGACGTGCGCGGCACCCTCGAGACGGTCGTCGCCCTGGTCTGCGGGGACGAGGTGGGCAGCGCGGGTCGCCGCGCCGAGGCCGATCGGGCGGAGGTGGTGATCCGCTTCGCGCAGACCTGCGGACCGGTCCATGCCAAGGCCCACGAGGACACCGCCTTCTACCGTTACCCGCGCTTCCTGCCCGTCACCGAGGTGGGCGCGGATCCGGAACGGATCGGGGTCGAGCCGGATGAGCTGCACGACCACGCCCTCGCGATGGTCCGCGAGCGGCCGGATTCGATGACCACCCTGTCCACGCATGACACGAAGCGCAGCGAGGACGTGCGGGCGCGTCTCGCGGTGCTGACCGAGGCACCCCGGGAGTGGTCCCTCCTCGTGCTCGATCTGGAGCGGGCCCTCGCCGGCGAGCGCGGCGACCGGGTGGACGGGGCGATCGGACTGCTGCTCGCCCAGACACTCGCCGCCTGCTGGGACCTGCCGGGCTCGCGCGCCGCACGGATCGACGGCGAGCGCCTGGACGGATATCTCACCAAGGCGATGCGGGAGGCGAAGACCCACACCACCTGGACCGAGCAGGACGAGGAGTACGAGCGGCAGGTGCTCGCCCTGGGACGGGCGGCGCTCGGGAGCGCGGAGGTGGAGGCGCTCCTGACCGAGTGGACTCGGCGCACGCTCCCCGCCCAGCGCGCCGCGATCCTGGGCCAGAAGCTCGTGCAGCTGACCATGCCCGGTGTGCCGGACGTCTATCAGGGCAACGAGACGGTCGACCTCTCCCTCGTCGACCCCGACAACCGTCGGCCGGTCGACCACCGCGCGCACGCCGAGCGGCTGGAGCGCATGCTCGCAGGCGCGGGGCCGGACGGGCTCGACGACGAGAAGCTGTGGCTGACCCATCGGGCGCTGCGCTTGCGCCGCGAGCGGCCGGAGCTGTTCCGCGGGCGGGACGCGGCGTATCTGCCGCTCGCGACCACGACCGGGCACGCGGTCGCGTTCGGCCGGGCCGTCGGCGACGGCCCCGTCGAGGCAGTCACCGTCGTCACCCGCCTTGCGCACGGCCTGGCCCAGCGCGGCGGCTGGGGCGAGGCCTGGATCTCGCTGCCCGAGGGCGAGTGGCAGGACCTCCTCTCGGGAACCGTCGTGGCGGGCGGCCGCACCCCGCTCGGCGACCTGCTCGACACCTGGCCCGTCGCGCTGCTGGTGCGCCCGGAGGCGGGGGCGGCGATCGAGGGCGGGACCCGCGCATGAGCGCCGGCAGCCTCTCCGTGGACCGTTCCCGCTATGCCGTCTGGGCTCCTGCCGCCGCGCGCGTCGAGGTGCGCGTCGACGGCGCGGTCCATCCGATGACCCCGTCGGCGGACGGCTGGTTCGAGCTGCCGGGCGTCCCCGCGGTGCCCGGAGCCCGCTACTCCTTCCGGCTCGACGGCGGCGAGCTGTGGCTGCCGGACCCGCGATCCCTGTCCCAGCCCGACGGGGTGCACGGGGAGAGCGAGGTCGTCGATCCGTCCGCGCTGCGCACCGCCGACGGGTGGGAGGGACGCTCCCTGCGCGGCGCCGTGCTGTACGAGCTGCACGTGGGCACCTTCGCGCCCGGGCCGGACGGTGCCTCCGGCACCCTGGACTCCGCGATCGAGCGGCTCGACGAGCTGGTCGACCTCGGCGTCGACGCGGTCGAACTGATGCCGCTGGCGACCTTCCCCGGGGACCGCGGCTGGGGGTACGACGGGGTGGGGCTGTACGCGGTCCATGCCGCCTACGGTGGCCCGGCGGCGCTCGCGCGCTTCGTCGCGGCGGCGCACTCCCGCGGACTCGCCGTCGTGCTCGACGTGGTCCACAACCACCTCGGCCCCTCCGGGAACTACCTGGGGATGTTCGGCCCCTACTTCACGCCCCTGCACCTCACGCCCTGGGGCGAGGCGGTCAACCTCGACCAGCCAGGCGCCGCCGAGGTGCGGGCGTTCCTGCTGGGCAGCGCCCGCCAGTGGCTCGTCGATCTCGGTCTCGACGGGCTCCGCCTCGACGCCGTGCACGAGCTGCACGACGACTCGCCGCGGCATCTGCTGGCCGAGCTGTCGGATGCGGTCCGGGACTGGGAGGCGGAGACGGGGCGTCCGCTCACGCTGATCGCCGAGTCGGATCGCAACCAGCCCGCGACCGTCGCCCCCACCGCGGCCGGCGGCCTCGGCATGGACATGCAGTGGGCCGACGACGTCCACCACGGCGTGCACGCCTGGATCTCCGGCGAGCGCGCGGGCTACTACGCCGACTTCGGGGACGCCGAGGTGCTGCGCACGGTGCTGACGGGGATGTTCCTGCACGCCGGCACCTGGTCGAGCTTCCGGGAGCAGGTGTGGGGTGCCCCGGTGGATCCGTCGTCCCCGCACTACGACGGCCACTCTTTCGTGGTGTTCCTCCAGGACCACGACCAGGTGGGCAATCGGGCGGCCGGAGATCGCCTCCACCATCGCCTCTCCCCCGAGCAGCATGCGGCGGCCGCCGCGCTGGTCCTGCTCGGTCCCGGCACGCCGATGCTGTTCCAGGGCGAGGAGTGGGCGGCCTCGACGCCCTTCGCCTTCTTCACCGATCACGACGCGGAACTGGGCCCGCTGGTGAGCGCGGGCCGGGCGGAGGAGTTCGCCGCGATGGGCTGGAGCGAACAGGTGCCCGATCCGCAGGACCGCGCCACCTTCGTCGCCTCGCAGCTGCGGTGGCAGGAGCGGGACCGCGGCGATCACGCCCGGATCCTGGACTGGTACCGCACGCTCCTCTCCCTGCGCCGGGCGGAGGACGATCTGGGCAGCGGAGATCTGCGCCGCACCGCGGTCGAGGTGCTCTCGGAGTCCGCGGTGCTGCTGCGCCGCGGCGGGATCGGGGTCCTCGCCCATCGCGGGCCGGGCCCGCTCCGTCTCGCCCCGGATCAGGGCGCCGGGGAGCTGCTCGCCCGGTTCGGCGAGGTCCACCACGGAGCCGACGGCGAGATCGAGCTGCTGGGCGCCGGGGCGGCCGTGCTCCGGCTCACCGAGCGCTGAGGGCGCGGCGGGGCGTCAGCGGGCCAGGTAGCCGCCGTCGACCGGGAGCACCGCCCCGTGCAGGTAGTCCGCGGCGGAGCTGGCGAGGAAGAGGACCATCCCGACGAGGTCCGCGGGATCGCCCCAGCGTCCGGCGGGGATGCGGCCGAGGATCTCGCGGTTGCGGTCCTCGTCCTCGCGGAGCGCGGTGTTGATTTCGGTGGCGATGTAGCCGGGTGCGATGGCGTTGACGCCCACGCCGCGGCCGGCCCAGTCGTTGGCGACGGACCGCGTGAACTGGGCGACCGCGCCCTTCGAGGCGGAGTAGGCGGCGTTCTGCACCCCGCCGAAGAAGGACATCATCGAGGCGATGTTGACGATGCGTCCGCCGCCCCGGGCGAGCATCGGTCGGCCGAAGGCCTGGGTGAGGTGCACGAGCGCGTCGAGGTTCACGGCCATGACCTCGGAGAACTCCTCGAGGGGGAAGTCCTCGAAGGAGTGCCGTCGGGTGGTGCCCGCATTGTTGACCAGCAGGTTCACCTTGTGGTCGGCGAGCACCTGCGAGATCGCGGACGCCCGAGCGACGGGATCGGAGAGGTCGACGGAGAGGGGGTGGTGCCCCTCGCCGAGGCTGTCGGTGCCCCGTTGCAGGCCGATCACCTCGGCGCCGCTCGCGAGGAGACCCTCGGTGATGGCCCGGCCGATGCCCCGGGTGGAGCCGGTGACGACGGCGGTCGTCCCCGAGAGGTCGACGTGGAGAGTTCCGGGGGTGCTCATGCGGGGCGACCTCCTGGTCGGCGGGGGTGGGTCAGTGGTGGGCGGGGCTCCCCCGGCCGAGAGCTCAGCCGGCGGAGAGCGCAGCCGGCGGAGGGCTCAGCCGGCGGAACGCTCCGCCGTCCCCACCATCTCCGCGCCGTCCCGGGCGAGGGAGGCGAGCCGGGAGAGGGCGCGGAAGTACTTCTTGCGATAGCCGCTGCGCAGCAGGTCGGCGGAGAACAGGTCCTCGATGACGGCCGGCTCGCCCTCGCGACCGGCTCCTCCCCCGACGCCCTGGGCGGAGAGGAGCACCGGCACCTCGCGGTCGTAGAGCCGATCCACGAGCACCACGAAACGGAGCGCGTCGTGGTGGTGGGAGAGTCCGTGCACGTCCGTGACGTGGGCGGCGGCGACCTCGTCGATGAGGGCGCCGTAGCGCGAGGGGTGCACCGTCACCAGGTGGACGAGGAGCTCGTCGAAACCGTCCAGGGTCGCCCCGTCGAGCGATCCGGCATGGCCCTCGACCACGGTCCGCGGCAGGGCGGCGATCTCCCGCACGCCGTCGCGCCGGCGGTAGTCCTCGCCATCGATCCGGAGCACCTCGAAGCGCTCGGCCATGGCCTGGATCTCCCGCAGGAAGTCCTGGGCGGCGAAGCGCCCCTCGCCGAGGGCGTCGGGCAGGGTGTTGGAGGTCGCGGCGACCGCGACGCCCCGATCGGACAGCTCCCGGATGAGGCGCGTCATCAGCAGGGTGTCGCCCGGGTCGTCGAGCTCGAACTCGTCGATGCACACCAGCACCGAGTCGCCCAGCAGGTCCACGGCGCGCTGGAACCCCAGGGCGCCGACGAGATCGGTGTACTCCACGAAGGTCCCGTACACGCGCTGTCCCTCGACCGCGTGGAAGAGCGAGGTGAGCAGATGGGTCTTGCCCACCCCGAAACCGCCGTCGAGGTAGAGGCCGCGGGCGCGGGCCGGGGCGCTGCGGCGGCGGAGCAGCGCGCGCAGGCCGCCGCCGGGGGCCGGGCGGCCGAGGGACGCGCCGAAGGCGGAGACCAGCTGCTTCGCCTGCTCCTGGGAGGGATGCGCCGGATCCGGCACGTAGTTGTCCAGGCGCGCCTCGGAGAAGCGGGGCGGTGGCACGAGATCCGCGAGGAGCCGCTCGAGGGTGGGTTCGGGGCGGCGGGCGCGGAGGGAGTCGGTCACGCGGGCCAGTGTAGGGCGGGTGCGGGCGCTTCCCGTCCCCCGCTCAGATCCTCGAGCCGTTCAGATCCTCAGCCCGATCGACTCCTCGCCGGGCGGGGAGGCGGGGTCGCGCACGGGGTAGGTGAGCGCTGCGGGGTCCTCGTCGAGGCCGAGCACGTCGATGAGGTAGCCGGCGAGGAGCCGCTCGTAGCGCACCGGGTCGCGGTTCCACTCCCGGGTGTGGGAGGCCCCCTCGAAGGGCACGAAGGTCACGAGATCCGGCCGGAGGGCGGCGAGTTCCCGGCTCGGAGCGGGGGGAACGGTCGCGTCGTCGAGGGCGTGGAGGAGGAGGGTGCGGTGATCGAGATGGTCGCGGTAGTAGGCGGGCGTCATCTCGTCCAGCGCGAGCGGCTCGTGCAGCCGCACCAGGCGGGCCCCGATCTGCGAGGTCATCATCCACATGGCGAGGCGGCGCATGGGCCGAGGGGCCTTCAGGGCGGTCGCGTGGTAGACGAGGATGTCCTGCCAGTCCACGGCCGGCGAGTCCAGGACGAGGCCCGCGATCCGGTCGCGGTGCGCGGTGCGGACCGAGGTGCGCAGGGCGATGCCCCCGCCCATGGACCAGCCCACGAGCACGAGTCGCCGGGCCCCGTGCGCCAGCGCGTACTCGATCGCCGCCTCGGCGTCCTCCCACTCGGCGGCGCCGAGATGGTGCATGCGGTCGGCGGAGGCGGGCGCTCCGGTGTCGTTGCGGTAGGTGATGGAGAGGGAGGTCAGTCCCAGGCGATGCAGCAGCGGGATGATCCGCAGCGCCTCACCGCGGGTCGAGCCGTGGCCGTGGATGAGGATCGCCCAGGTGTCCGCCCGGCCCGCGGCGGCGCCGTCGGCGGGGTCCGGGTCGACGCGCCAGGCGGGCATCTGGCCGACCGGGGAGTCGATCATGACCTCCTCCGTCGGCAGGCCGTGCGCGGTCTGCGGGGTGCCGGCCCAGAAGAAGCCGTTGACCGCGGCCTTCTCCACCGTGAGCGGATCGACGGTGTCCACCGCGAGGAGGGGCCGGGCGATGGTGGTCGGCGTCGGACGACCGGTGACCTCGCCGAGCCGCACGTGCACCGTCCCGCCGGACTGGCGCAGCGCGAGCAGTCCGGCCCGGCTGGACTCCTTGGTGGCGTCGAGGTGGACCCGGTCGCCGTGCACCGCGCGCACGGCCAGATCTGGACGGTGCCGCAGTCCCTGCTGGGGCACGAGCGGGAGCCGGGCCATCACGCGCGCCCCGAGGGCGAGGAGGCCTGCGCTGAGCGTGAACGTGCCGAGCGCCCCCGCTGCGCCGAGCACCGCGACGTCGGACCATCGTCCCTGGCTGCCGCGCTCCCGCAGCATGCTGAGCGGGGCGACCGAGCGGCGTCCGGGGGGCGCGGTGGGTGACCGATGCGTCATGCCGCGCATCCTATCGACGACTACGATCGAGACTGTGAGCGCCCCGACGGTCCGACGTCACGACCGGGGGTGCGTCGACCAGCGCGGCGCCCGCGCCGCAGAACGGAGTGCGCGATGTCCACCGAGCCCATCGGATCCCGTCCCTACACCGTCGCCCTGAGCGAGGAGGAATGGCGCCGTCGCCTCGACCCCGCCTCGTACCAGGTGCTGCGCGAGGGCGGCACGGAGCGTCCGGGCACCGGGGAGTACGAGGAGGTGCGCGCCGCGGGCACCTACGCATGCAAGGCCTGCGGAGCAGAGCTCTTCACCGCCGAGACCCAGTTCGACGCGCACTGCGGCTGGCCCGCCTTCTACGCACCGACGGACAGCGACGCGGTCGAGCTCCTCGAGGACACCTCCCTCGGGATGCGCCGCGTCGAGGTGCGCTGCGCGCGCTGCGGCTCCCATCTCGGGCACGTCTTCGAGGGCGAGGGCTTCCCCACCCCGACCGACCAGCGCTACTGCATCAACTCGATCAGCCTGGTGCACAGCGACGACGCCTGAGGCCGGCCGCG